>PNAZ01000097.1:8141-9994 GCA_003169655.1 Chloroflexota bacterium | reverse complement strand
GAGGGCGCGGGCTGGGTCCAGCCGCCGGCCGCTCCTCCGGCCGCTCCCCCCGTCGCCGGGCCCGCCTGGGCTCATCCGCAGGCTCCCGCCGCACCGCCGGTGGCCGCCCCGGCTCCGGGTGGCTGGGCTCAACCGCAGCCAACGCCGGGCTGGATCCAGCCGGCGACGACCAGCCAGGGGCCGGTCACCATCCTGGCCCGGATCGCCGGGCTATTCCTCGTCCTGCTCGGTCTCTTCTGGGGCGCGATCGGCGTCGTGCTGATCATCGGCGGCTCGATGTTCCGGTCGATCTTCGACCAGTTCGGTGTGCTCAGTGCGAACGGCGATCAGCTCGATACTGCCGGCAACGTCGTTGGCGGCGTCTTCGTGGGCATCGGGATCGTGATCCTCGTGCTGGCGATCGTCGAGGTCCTGGGCGGCTTCGGAGCCATGTTCGGCAAGACCTGGGGCCGGATCATCGGGGTCCTCTATTCGCTCGTCTTCGGCGCCTTCCTGCTGATCGGCGTGAGCGGTGCCACCCGCAGCGCCGATCTGAGCGACACCAGCGGGGCTGGCGGCGGGTTGATCTTCCTGCTGGTCATGTTCCTGCTCTATCTGTACTCGCTGGTCGTGCTGATCATCCGATGGCGCGGTCACGCTCGGGCCTGACGCCCGAGCCACGCCCGTCTGGCCCCGCCGCCCACTGCCGCGGTCGGTCGCCCGATCCTGTCAAATGTCGCCTAAACCAGACCTTATGGGCGAACGGCGGCTCGATGGAGCCTGATTTGGAACCTTGGCGACCTCGTTTCGTGCGTAGCTCGAGGGTCCAGGCTGCTCGGTCGGGCCCCTGACGGCTCGAATTCGACGATAAGGTCTGGATTACCCGACATTTGTCAAAACGGGCTGGCGCGGCCACGCCCGAGCCTGATCCCGGCGGTTCTCACGCCTAGCGGCGGTGGGCGCCGCGGTAGGCCGGCGGCCGCCCGCTGGGCGGCCTGCGCCGCCGCGACCAGAGGAGCGCGCCGGCGACCAGGAGGACAAGCACGATCGCGGCGGCGACCGGGGCGACCGGTGGTCCGCCCGCGGGCGGCGCTGTCGTGGTCGGCGCCTGGCTGGGGCTGATGCTGCCGGCGACCACGCCGATGCTGGGTACGTCGCCGGCTGACGCAGAAGACGCACTCGACCCTCCCGACGCCGGGGTCGCCGACGGGGGTGCCGAGGCTCCCGGCAGTGGCGTGGCGGTCGGGTATGGGGACCCCGCTGCGCCGGGCGCGATCACGGCGAACTCGCCGAACTGGGTGACCACGGCCAGCCAGATCCCAGGGCCCTGGTCCTGGGTGGTCAGCTTCTGCCAGCCCTGGCCCGTGTCGAGCTCGATCGTTCGGTCCGGGTCGGAGTGAGGGCTGACGAGGACCACGGTGACCAGGGCGCTGGCCGGGGCGCTCAGCGGCGACCCGGCCTGGTTGGTGACACTGATTCGATAGACGTTGCCGTCGATGTGGCCGTCCGCCGGCAGCTCCGTCGGCAGGACCGGTTCGATCGAGAACTTGACTGAGGTCGAGCCGGGCGGCAGGACCAGGCTGCCGCTCGTCGCCAGGAGCTGAGCCTGGGTGTCCTGCTCGGGTGTCGCAATCGCGATCAGGCGATTGGCGCCACCGTCGACACCGACGCTGCCCGAGGCGCCCTTGGCCCCACCCTGGAGTCCCGGTGGCGGCACGAACCAGACGTACGGCAGCGGGGAGTAGACGCCGTCATAGAGGGGTGGCTCGGTCAGCGGCGCGATTCGCTGGGAAATGCCGATCAGGAGGATGCCCAGCCCGAGGGCGGCCAGGCCGATCCGTCGATCGAGGGTCACGCCGCGCACCTTCGCACAG
>PNAZ01000097.1:0-8109 GCA_003169655.1 Chloroflexota bacterium | reverse complement strand
TCCGGACGATCCGCCAGCCGCCGGCGAACCGGCCATCGAGGAGGACGCTGCCCAGGACCGCCCCGTTGCCTGGAAAGAGGGGCGTGGCCCGGTCCACGTCCATCACCCGGGTTCTGTCCCGGTGGCCGAGCAGCAGGTTGTCGAATTCGGGCAGGAAGCGGGGAGGCGCCGGCGTCTCCGGATCGGGTCGGGGGGCATCGGGCAGGTCGAACAGCTCGCGACCGCGCTCGTCCCGGAAGGTGACCAGGGCGCCGCGCAGGCGATCGACGACGGTCCGCAGCCGGCTGAGTCCCGACCAGCTCTGGATGTCGCTGATCGAGGCCGGACCGAAGGCGCCCAGGTAGCGCAGGACAACGTCATCGGGAGCCGGATCCGTGCCGAGCGACCGGCCCAGCCAGGCTTCGGCCAGTCCCCAGGTTGGCGGTCCACTCGCGCCCCACACGCCGCGCGGTGGCACCTGGACCAGCGCCAGCTGGTGGCTGGCGGCCGTCGCCAGGGACAGCCGGTCGCGGCCGGGCCACCGTTCCGCGAGCAGCCCGCCGAGCTCGGCCGCCGTCCGCGGCCGCTCCTCGATCAGGGCTCGAGCCAGGCGGGCAACCTCGTCGAGATCGACGCCGACGACGTTCCGGCTGAACGGCGAGACGCGAAAGCGTTGGGCCAGGAGCGGCGCGAAGACCGGCCGGAGCGCCACGAAGTCGCGGGCGGTCACGAGATGGAGGGTGTAGCGCATGAGCGAAGCCCGTACGGCCGCTGGCTCGGTCATCAGGCCGGCCAGCTCGCCAGGCTGGAAGCCGGCGATCCTGGTCCACAGGCCGACGTACGGCGCGTTCGGAGCCTGCGACTGCATCCCGACGAGGTGCTCGATCACGTCCGCCGCCGGCCGTTCGACACGCTCGAGGAGCATCTGCCGCGCCAGCAACGCCCGGTTCAAGGCGCGCTGGTCGAGGATCGCCGGCTGGGCCGGTCGGGCAGGCGTCACGACCCTAGTCTGGGCCACCGCCCCGGGCGATGGACGGACGAGGGGTCGTCAGGCGGCCGGGGCGCTCGAACGGCGGGGCATGTCCGGTGATGCCTCAAGGAGTGCCGCCACAGCGTCGGCCGTGACCGGGCGTGAGAACAGGAAGCCCTGCGCCTGCTGGCAGCCGAGGGCCGTCAGCCGTTCGAGCTGGTCCCGGGTCTCGACTCCTTCGGCGGTCACCCGCAGGTCGAGCGCCGACGCGAACGCGAGGGTGGCCGTGACGATCGCCGTGTCCTCGCGCGAGCGGCCCAGGCCGTCGATGAACGAGCGGTCGATCTTCAGGCCCTGGACGGTGAAGCGCTTGAAGTATTCGAGCGCCGAGAAGCCCGTCCCGAAGTCGTCGATGGCCAGGCGGACCCCGAGGTCGCGCAGCTGCCGCAGCGATCCGTCGCTGGTGGCCGACTCGTGGAGGGTGAGCGACTCGGTGATCTCCAGGACCAGGGCGGACGGCTCGAGATGGGCCGCGGTCAGGATCTCTCGAACCTGGCCGGCGAAGCCGGGCTCGACCGCCTCGCGCGGCGAGACGTTGACGCTGACCGTCAGCTCTTCACGGCCCGGTCCGCTCAGCCGCCACGCCCGAAGCTGGCGACAGGCCTCGGCGGTGACCAGCTTGCCCAGTGGCACGATCAGGCCGGTTGCCTCGGCCAGGGGGATGAACTCGTCGGGCGCGATCAGGCCACGAGCCGGGTGGCGCCAGCGAACGAGCGCCTCGAAGCCCACGATCCGGAGCGAGGGCAGGGCGACGATCGGCTGGTATTGGACGTCGAACTCCTCGTTCTCGATCGCCGACCGGAGCGCCGCCTCGAGCTCCAGCCGGCTCTGAGCCTGGAGGCGCATCGACGGGTCGAAGACCGCGTGGCGGGCCTTGCCACCCGACTTGGCCGCGTACATCGCGGCGTCGGCGTGGGCAAGCAGGTCGTCGGCACTACCGTCGTTGGCGCTGGCCAGGGCAATCCCGATGCTCGCCCGGACCACGAGCCGGCGACCTTCGAGCTCGATCGGCCGGCTCAGCTCGGTGGCCAGCCGTTCGGCGAGAGCCTCCGCCTCGGCGACGCCGCTCACTCGCTCGACGAGGACCGTGAACTCATCGCCGCCCTGCCGGGCCGCGACGTCCTCCGCCCGCAGGGTCGCCGTGAGGCGCCGGGCGACCTCGATCAGGAGCCGGTCGCCGGCCCGATGGCCGAGCGAGTCGTTGATCACCTTGAAGTCGTCCAGGTCGAGGAACAGGAGAGCGACGCTCGAGCGGCGCCGGCGGGAGCGGGCCAGGGCCCGATCGGCGTGCTCGCGGAAGAGGACTCGGTTGGCCAGCCCGGTCAGCGGGTCGTGGAGGGTGTCGTGGAGGAGCTGGGCCTCGAGCCGCTTCTGCTCGGTCGTGTCGACCAGCAGCCCTTGCGAGACACGCATCCCGTCGATCGAGTCCTCGCGCATCGCGTAGGCCTCGTCGTGGACCCAGACCACCGAATCATCCGAGGCGATCATCCGGTAGTCGATCCGCAGCGGCCGCTCGGTGGTCCAGTGGTCGCTGTAGGCCGCCATCGCCAGAGTCCGGTCGGCCGGGTGGATCAGGCTCGGCCATAGCTCCGGGTCGGCGATGAAGGCTGCTGGCGCATAGCCCAGGATCGCCTCGATCTGGGGACTCATGTAGGCCAGCCGGCCGCCGTCGCTCACCGCGGGGTCGGCGACGTCGATGTAGACCGCCGCCGGGACGCGCTCGACGAGGACCTGGTAGCGCGAGTCGGCCTGGGCCCGCCGGAGCAGCGCAACCTCCAGGTCCTGGCGGGCCGACCGGGAGCCGTCGAGCAACCGGCCCCGTTCATGGACGAGCACGGTCTGGCGGAAGCCGGCCAGGACGATGACGACCAGGGCGCCGACGTCGACCAGCCCGAACTCGGTGTTCAGGAGGTGGCGGCCGACGAGCAACAGGGCGCTGGCGAGCAGGGCGATGACCGGCAGGGCGCCGAGGACGATCGACGCCACCTGGCGGAGCCGGGCGCCCTGCGCCTCGCCGATCCGCCAGTCGCTGCCGCCGATGCCCACGGCCAGGATTCCGACCGAGAACGCGTAGTGGCCAATGTCGCCGGCAGCGGGCTGGGCCACGAGCGCCTGCCGGAGCCAGTCGACCCACGCCAGGCCGAGGATCGCGAAGCCGGCCAGCACGAGGTAGCCACCACCACGCGGCGATGCCCGCAGCGCCAGGAGGGCGACCACGCCCGCGCCGGCCGTCGCCAGGTGGATGACCGGGTAGGTGACCGCGACTGCCGCCCCGAACATGCCGACGCCGGCGACCTGGCCGCCGTAGACGGCCAGGATCAGGGCCGTGATCGCCAGGAAGATCGCCACGGCATCGAGGTACACCGACAGCTCCTCGGCGTGCGGCAGCCGGCCTCGGATCGAGGTCACGATCGCCGCGCCCACCGGCACTGCCAGCAGCAGGAAGCCGAGGTCCGAGGGGGCCGGGAAGTTGTAGAAGCCGACCGCGATCTGGGCGTCCCACAGCAGCTGGCCGACCAGCCACGAGCCCGTGCCGAGCGCGATCAGGGTCGCGATCAGGCGGGCTGAGCCGCTCGAACGCCAGGCCACGCCAGCCGGATACGCGAAGGCTACGATTCCGGCCGCGGTCCAGTGGGCGTTCTCCCAGAGTCCCATCTGGCCGTCGAGGTTGACCGCCGTCAGCAGCATCAGCAGGCCGACGGCCGGCAGGCCCACCCACAGCACGGCTCGAGGGCTCAATCGGGAGCCTGGTCGCACGGGCTCGGCGGGCAGGGCGGCATGACCGCCCAGTCCGGCAGGTTCGAGGCGATCCAGGCCAGTCACTCCCCGAGGCTACGAGCCGAGCCAGCCTCCCGATACCACCGCTTCGCACCATTAAGGCGTAGCCCTTCTGCCGGTCGACCATGGGTACGCCAGGGGCGGGCCCCAGGTCCGCCGCGACCGGCGGGTAGCGCGATACTGCCGGGGTGGAGGCGTCGTCGATCCCGCCCGGCCCGTCCGACCGGCTCGCCCGCCTGGCGAAGCTGGCCGCGAAGCTGCGGGTCGAGGACTGGCTGCTCGTCGGCTGGATTGGCCTGGTGGCTCCCCTGGTCGCCCGGTCGGACGCGTCCCAGGGCCCCTTCGATCAGGGCCGTCCGCTCGAAGGCTCGCTCGCCCTGGTCGGCGTCCTGGGTGCCCTGGTCTGCCTGATCACCGGCCGCTCGGACGCGCCGCCAGGTACGGACTCGAGCGTCCTGGGACGCGCCTCGGTCGGGCCGCTGACCGGCGGGCTGCTCCTGGTCCTGCTCTCGGGCTCGGCCGGGGTGGGGCTCGGTGGCCTGCCCGGCGAGGCGGTCGGGGTGGCGGCGATCGTGCTCCTCGTGGCCGTCCGCCTGCGCTGGCCGGCGATCCCGACCGCCGTCCGGCGGGCGCTGGTCACGCCGTTCCTCCTGGCGACCGGCGGGATCTTCTGGACGATCATCGACGAAGTCGCCGGAGGCGGCAGCCTGCTGGGCGGGGTGGCTGCAGGCACGACCCCTGGCGCCGCGTTGCAGGAGATCGCCTTCGTCGTCGGGATCCTGGCGGCCTTCTCGGCGGTCTACTACGCGATGCTGATCTACGCCCCTCGCCAGGTCGCCGAGCCCGAAGGCGGACCGCTCACCTGGCTCGTTCGGTACGCCATCTTCCTGACCAGCGTCATCGTCGGCGTCGCCTGGCTCCGACCGTTCGGGATCTGAGCGTCAGCTCGAAACGCGCTGGAACTGGCGAGCTTCGCCGTCGGCCTTGATCGTCAGCGTCGTCCCACTGACCCACGCCTCGCCGGCCATGTCCCGGCCAGCGAACTGGGCGTGCAGCTCGCCGCTCGCGTCGATCGACCAGTGTCCCGGTTGATCTCGCCCTCCGGGCAGCACGGTGCTCATCGTCCCGTCGGCGGCGAAGGTCACCGAGATCGGTCCTGCCCGCCAGGCACCGACGATCGCCTCCGCGAGCGGCGGCTGGTTCGCCTGCTCCGCTGATGGCTCAACGGTGGCCGGAACGACCCCTTCCTGGAAGCCCTTGCGGAGCTCGGCCATCTCGGCGCGGGCTTCGGCCTGAGCGTTCTCGTCGTGCGACGTGAGCCCCGCAAGAGCGGCCCGAGCGAAGGTGCCCGCGTTGTCTATCGTGCCGGCCGGCAATGGCCGATCGGGCAGCTGCTCGAGGTTGACCAGGGTCTTGCTCCGGGGCAGGAAGTAGACCTTGACATACCCGGCGTCGGGTGCGCCCCGGTAGAACTGCGGACCGACCCTGAAATGGTTGCCGGCGACGTCGATGTAGTGCGTCGACGTGCTCGACCTGCCCCCGCTCGAGTCGACGGTCCGCTTGAGGATCGCGCCCTCGGCCGACTCGACAGTTCCCTTTGACAGGTCCGAGCTCAGCGCGTCCGGGGCGAGCGTCGCCCGAAAGACGAGAATCGCGGCGACGACGACGCAGATCAGGGCGAACAAGGGCCGGAATGCTGCGTTCGGGGCCGGGCCGGTCGAGGTGATGAGCAGGAGCGCGATGACGATTGCCCCGCCGGCCAGGTAGAGCTCGGTCTTGCGGACCGAGCGATCGTTACCGCGATACAGGCTCCGCTGGGAGTCGGTCAGCTTGCCGGCCTGGTTGACGGCCAGGGCGTCGGCCGGAAAGGGGCTCGCGGGGGCGCCGGACATCGCATTCCTCCGATGGCTCGGCCGGGTGGGCTCACGGCGCAGGTCCAGGTTGTCCCCGCGTTTATCGCCCCGCATCGGGCGTGCGTCAAGGGACCTCAGGGCACCGGGCGCGTCCACAGGACCGAGCCGCCGCCATTCTCGTCGTAGCCGACAACGAGCTCGAGCGTCGGTGACGCAGCCGCGTCCGCCGCGGCGATGTCCTCGAAGGGTGGATCCGCGGCGATGCAGCTCCAGGCTTGGCCGTCAGCTGACGACCAGATCCCGCCCAGGCAGCTATCCGAGCTCGACGGCCCGGTGCCCAGGTACCCGCCCGGAACGCTGGCTACCTGGAAGAGCTGGCCGTTCGGGAACCGCTCTCCGCTCGCGCGCTGCCACGTCCGGCCATCGTCCGACCACCAGGCGACCGCAGTCGTTAGGTCCTGGCTGGCGCCCTCGCCGACCGCCACGAAATGGCTGCCGTCGGTGGCGATCGCGGACGCCGAAACGTCCAGTCCGGGGTCGATCTCGCCCGTGGCATGGAAGATCGGGGCATCCTGGATCCTCGACCAATTGCGTCCATCGGTTGAGACCCATACCACCGCGTGCCCGGAGCCGGTCGTCGGTTTGGCGCTGTCGGGCGCCCCGCCCACGGCCACGTAGCCCGGTCTGCCGCGCACGACCCCGGTCATGGCCGACTTGACGAGAGCGTCGCTGCCGGGCTGGAGGGTCCAGTGCAGGCCATCGCTCGAGGTCCAGACGTCGGCCCGGACCGCCGTCGACGAGTCGCAGTCGACCTCGCACGAGACGTCTTCCTCGCCGACGGCGAGCCAGCCGGATCCGGTCGACGCGGCCGCGTTCATCCTGACCGTGTGCCCCTTTGCCGGAGTCGTGGCCGCGCTCGCTGGGGCGGCCGACCAGGTCAGGCCGTCGGTCGAGAACCAACTCCGGGCGTTGGCATCCTGGGCGCCAAGGGCGAGGACGCCGGCTGGGCCTACGCTGAGGTTGTTGATCCGTGAGTCGGGGCCGAAACCGGCCTGGCTGTGCCAGGTCTGGCCGTCGCTCGAGTCCAGGATCCCGGCCGAGCCGTCGTCGAGCATGCCGGCCGCCAGGAAGCGCTGGCCGGTCCAGATCACGAGCGAGGTCTCAACCTCTGCCAGGGCGGCCTGCGTCGGGACCTCCTGCCANNTCGGGCTCGGGCTCGGGCTTGGCGTCGGGGCCGGAGTTGCCGAGCTCACGACCGTTGTCGGGCCGGGCGAGGCGCTCGCCGGGCTGGCCGCCGTCGGCGCCTGCGTTCCGGTCGAGCTACAACCCGCCAGGAACAGGACGATGAAACCGGCCTGGGCAAACCGGGACCGACGCATTTCGAGCCTCCCCGATATCGATGGCAAACAGTTGCTGATGAGACGCGCGATCGAGGGCCGAGTGACGCTGCCCCTTCAAGTTCAACCCCGATGGGGTCGGGCTACAGCTCGCCGGCCTCCATCATCCGCTTCAGGCGGCTCAGGTCCCGCTCGAAGCTTCGCTTGAAGAACACGGCAAAGGGCGGTCCAAACAACCGCAGGACGCCGCTGAGCTCGAACCGCCAGGTCCACTCGACCCGAGTGGCGCCGGGCAGCGCCGTGAACGACCACGTGGCCTGGAAGGGCACCTGTGCTGCGGTCGAACGCATCGCGACGCGCCGGTTCGTCTCGAACTCCGTAACGACGGTCTCGTTGGTCATCGTCCTGCCACCGAAGGACTTCACGACTGCGCTGCGGGTGGAGCCGAGGCCAACCGGACCCACCGAGGTCAGGTGCTCCTCGACGGCACTCGACGACCACTTGGGGGTGTCCTCCGGCGTGGTCAGCACCGTGAAGACGTCCTCGACCGGTCGGTTGATCGTAATCGTCGTCTCGAGCGTCGCCATTGGCTCTCCCCTGATTACTCGGGTGGCCCAGGGCGAGGCCGGGGCGGCGGAGTGGCTCCGCCCCACGGGTCGTAGTCCGGGTCGAGTCCTTCCTGGGCCGGTCGCAAGTCGGCCGGGACGTGCTCCAGGTTTAGCCGGATCCTCGTCCAGGTGGTGAACCGGCCGCGCATCGAGTCGGTCAGGATGTCGGCCGGCTCCAGGAGCGGCCAGACCTCGGGATAGCGCTGCTTCCAGCGCTCGAGGCCGGCCTGGGCATCGGCCAGCAGCGCCGCTCGCCCGATCTCGATCAGCGGTTTCGAGCTCATCCGACGCTTCGAGGGCTGGACCCGCGGCGGCTCATCGATCGTCTTCGCATAGTTCGGCGGCCAGGGCGCGTCGCCCAGGCCCTCGGTCTCATGCCGGGCGGAGAGCTCGAGCAGGCCGTCGAGCGAGCCGACCGCGTCGTCGATGCCCGCGCCCGGGTCGCCGATCGCGGCGTAGCGGGCGGGGACGGTCCGGACGGTGAAGGCGGCCGGATCGATCGTGGCCACCTCGTCCCAGGTCAG
>PNAZ01000074.1 GCA_003169655.1 Chloroflexota bacterium | reverse complement strand
CGAGGCCGGGCCAGATGGTGTCGCCCGGGCATCGGCCTACCTGCGCTACGCCCAGGACCTCGCCTGGCTGCACTCCGAGCGGCGGGGCTTCGGCCGGCCGTGGTACCAGGAGCGCGGCCTGGCGTGGGTGGTCCGGGCGGTGGATCTCACGATCGAGTCGGCTCTCCCGACCGGGGCGCTGCTGGTGGCGACGACCGAGGTGATCGGCGGGCGCCGGGTGATGGCCCGCCGGCGCTGCGACCTGCGCGCGGAGACCGATGGCACGTCCATCGCGACGGTCCTGACCGATTGGGTGATGACCACCACGGCCGGCGTCCCGACCAGGGTGCCGGATGCCTTCCCGATCTCCTTTGGAGTGCCCCTCAACGGCTTCGAGCCGACCCGGGTGGACCCCGGTGAGGCGCCCGCCGGCGCCGTTCGCCGGTCGTTCGATGTCCGCCTCCACGAGCTCGATCCAATGGGCCACGTGAACAACGCGATCTACCTCGACTGGCTCGACGAGGCGGTCGACCTGCTCGACCCGGCGATCATTCGGGCCGTGCCCCGCCGCTATCGCCTCGAGTACCGGACGGCCGCTGCGCCGGGCGCGACGCTCCACGGCCAGGCCTGGGCCGCCGATCCTGGCTGGCGCTATCGCCTCGAGGACAGCGCCGGCCGGCTGTGCCTGGGCGGCCGCCTGGAGGTCGGCACGGCGCCCTAGGGAGCTGCCCAGGGCCAGGTGCCGGGGTGGCGGCGTGGACCGCCGTCAACGGACCTCGGTGATCGCTCGCACCGTCCGCCATCCAGCACGCCAGCAGACCCCATCAGGGAGGGTACTTCCGGGTCCCTGCCGGGCAGGACTTGCCCCGGCGCACCGGCCTCGAACGGGCCGCTGCCAGCCGGGGAGAGGACCCCCGCAGGACGATCTGGCTATTGGGGGCTGGGACCCCCGGCCCCAGTCTTCGGTCCAGACGACCACTCGATGACGGGCCTCATGTCAGGGGCCGGGGTGGCGCTTCAAAAGGGACAACCAGGCAATGGCGATCTCACCTGGCACCGAGCTCCTGCTCGCTGCGCTGGTTGTCGCCTTTGTCGGAGCCGTCCTGGGCAGCGTCGGNNGCCCGGGTCTCCGAAGCCTGGACGCTGGCCACGGTTGACCCGCTGACCGGTGTCCTGAACCGCCAGGCACTGATCGGCCGAATCGAGGCCGAGCTCGACCGGGCCAGCCGCTACGGGCGGCCACTGTCGATCGTGCTGGTCGATCTCGACCATTTCAAGCGGGTCAACGACGCGCACGGCCACTCGGCCGGCGACACGGTCCTGCGCGAGTTCGCGGCGACCCTCCAGGCCAACGTCCGGGCGGTCGACATCGTCGGTCGCTACGGCGGCGAGGAGTTCATGCTGGTCCTGCCCGAGACCGACGCCGATGCCGCCGCGACGATGGCCGAGAAGCTCCGCCGGGTGGTGGCCGGCCGGCAGGTCCGGGTCCAGGACGGCAACGTCCTGACGGTCACGATGAGCGCCGGTGTCGCCGGCGGCCTTGGGCCGCACATGCAGCTCGAGGCCCTGATCAACGACGCCGATGCCGCCCTCTACTCGGCCAAGGCGCTCGGCCGCGACCAGGTGTATGTCTTCCACGAGCTGGCTGACGGTGACCTGGTCCGCCGGGCGGCGATCGCGCCGCAGGCGCGCCAGCGCGCCGTGGATGTCGGCCGAGCCGCGATGCGCGCCGCGACCTCGACCCTCCAGGCGGCCCTCGAAGAGCGCAATGGCTGGACCGGCCGGCCGTCGCAGATGATCGCCGAGATCTCGGCCATGCTGGCCCAGGCCCTCGACCTGCCGCCCGGCGAGATCGAGCGGGTCCATACCGCCAGCCTCCTCCACGACCTGGGCAAGCTGGCCATCCCCGACGACATCCTCGACAACCCCGGCGAGCTCAACGACCGCGAGTGGCGGGTCGTGTCGGAGCACCCCAAGATCGGCCAGGTCGTGCTCGAGCAGGCCGGTGCCCTGCGCGACGCGGCGACGATCGTCCTCCATCACCACGAGTGGTTCGACGGGCGTGGCTATCCCCACGGCCTGGCCGGCCGTGAGATCCCGGTCGGCGCCCGGATCGTGGCGATCGCCGACGCCTACGAGGCGATGGTCGCCGGCCGGCCGTACCGCAGCCCGGTCGCCCACGAGGCGGCCCTGGCCGAGCTGCGCCGCCACGCGGGCATCCAGTTCGATCCCGAGCTCGTCCAGCTGTTCATCACCCTGTTCGCCGACGGCGTGCCCTGGGCCCCGTCCGAGACCGGCCACGGCCATCGCCATCAGCACGACTACGCGCAGCCGGAGCTCGACCTGCTGGCCGCCGACCAGCGCCACCACGGCGTGATCCACGACGCGGTCCATGCCCGACGCCGGGGCGAAGCGGTCCAGCCAGCCAGCCGCTCGCGACGGGCCTCGAGCCCGCCGACGAAGGCGATCTGACGTGCCTGCCGTCTGCGCCCAGTGCGGGTCGGCGCTGGTCGAGCGTCGCGATCGGAACACGGGTCTGCCCTATCCGGCCTGCGAGCGAGACCCGGCTCATGGCCGGCCGCAACCGCGGCGCGCCCATGGCCAGGAGCACCGCCCGAGTCGGGGACGCTGGCTGCGCGCGGCCCGGCGGGCGCTCGGGACGCTGACCGGCTGACCCGCGCCCGCCGATCAGGGCGGGGCGCCATCGTGGACAATGCGGCTGAGGGTTAGCGCCGGGATCTCCGGCCGGTCCTGAGCCGGGGCATGATCGTTGAGCCAGTTTGTCGGGGCGCTCGACCAGGGCACGAGCAGCACCCGGTTCGTCATTTTCGACCGGGCGGGCCGACTGATCGCGCTCGACCAGCGCGAGCATCGCCAGATCTACCCCCAGGCAGGCTGGGTCGAGCACGACCCGCTCGAGATCCTCGAACGCTCGAACCAGGTGATCCAGGGCGCCATGGCCCGGGCGGGGATCGTGGCCGCCGACCTGGCCGCGATCGGGATCAGCAACCAGCGTGAGACGACCGTCATCTGGGACCGGGCGACCGGCCAGCCGATCCACAACGCGATTGTCTGGCAGGACACCCGGACCGTCGCGATCGTGGCCGAGCTGGCCGCATCCGGCGGCGCCGACCGGTTCCGGGCGTCGAGCGGGCTGCCCCTGGCCACCTACTTCTCGGGCCCCAAGATCCGCTGGATCCTCGACCAGGTGGCCGGCGCCCGGCAGCGAGCCGAGGCCGGCGACCTGCTCTTCGGCACGATCGACAGCTGGCTGATCTGGCAGCTGACCGGCGGACCGAACGGCGGCGTGCACGTGACCGATGTGACCAACGCCAGCCGGACCCTGCTGATGGACCTCCGGACGCTCGACTGGAACCCGGATGTCGTCGCCGCCCTGGACTTGCCGCCCGGCCTCCTGCCCCGGATCGCATCCTCCAGCGAGGTCTACGGCATCGCCACCGGCGCCCTGGCCGGAGTTCCGATCTCGGGCAATCTCGGCGACCAGCAGGCGGCCCTGTTCGGCCAGACCTGCTTCACGGCCGGCGAGGCGAAGAACACCTACGGCACGGGCTGCTTCATGCTCGTGAATACCGGTGCGCTGGCGGTCCCGTCGGCCAATGGCCTGCTCACGACCGTGGCCTACCGGCTCGGCGGCCAGCCGCCGGTCTACGCCCTGGAGGGCTCGATCGCGGTGGCCGGCGCCCTCGTCCGCTGGCTGCGCGACAACCTCGGCCTGATCAGCAGCTCGGACGAGATCGAGGCATTGGCTCGCTCGGTCGACGACAACGGGGGGGTCTACTTCGTGCCCGCCTTCTCGGGCCTGTTCGCGCCGTACTGGCGGAGCGAGGCCCGCGGCGTGATCGTCGGCCTGACCGGCTTTGCCACGAGGGGCCACATCGCCCGGGCCGCCCTCGAGGCAACCGCGTGGCAGACTCGGGAGGTCCTCGACGCGATGAACCGCGACTCGGGCATGGCCCTCGCCTCGCTCAAGGTCGATGGCGGGATGGTCACCGACGAGCTCCTGATGCAGTTCCAGGCCGACGTCCTGGGTGTCCCCGTGGTTCGGCCGGAGGTGATCCAGACCACGGCCCTCGGCGCTGCCTACGCCGCCGGCCTGGCGGTCGGCTTCTGGCCGACGATCGACGACCTGCGGGCGAACTGGCGGCAGGATCGCGAGTGGGCCCCCGGTCTCGATCCCAGCGCACGTGAGGCGGCCTACCACTGGTGGAGGAAGGCGGTTGGCCGAACCTTCGATTGGCTCGAGCCCTGAGCCAGCCTCCCTCGGCCCGGAGTCGGGCATGATGGGCCGGATGACCTCCCGGCGTCCGTTGCCCCGCAGCGTTGATGTCCTGATCGTCGGCGGCGGCGCCACCGGCGCAGGGCTGCTGCGCGACCTGGCCCGGCGCGGCCTGGGCGCGATCCTCGTCGACAAGGGTGACCTGGCCAGCGGCACGAGCGGCCGCTACCACGGCCTGCTCCACTCGGGCGCCCGCTACATCGCCCGTGATCCCCAGGCGGCCCGCGAGTGCATGGTCGAGAACGGCGTCCTGCGCCGGATCGCGCCGGCCTGCATCGAGGACACCGGCGGGGTGTACGTGGCCACGCCCGACGATCCGGACGACTACGTCGATGCGTTCCCGGCGCGCTGTGCCGCGGTCGGGATTCCGTGTGTCGAGGAGCCGCTCGAGGCGCTCTTCCAGCGCGAGCCGGCCCTCAACCGGCGGATTCGGCGCGGCTACCGGATTCCCGACGCGTCGCTCGAGCCGTGGCAGCTGGTCGAGGCAAACCTGCGCGACGCGGCCGAGCGCGGCAGCCAGGCCCTGCCCTACCACCAGGTCGTGGGCATGGAGCGCAGCGGGAGCTTCGTGTCGTCGGTCTCGATCGCCGACGTGCGCAGCGGGACGGTCGAGCGAATCGCGCCCCGGATCATCGTCTCGGCCACCGGCGCCTGGGCCGGCCGGCTGGCCGGGCTGGCCGGGATCGACCTGGCGATGTCGCCGAGCAAGGGCACGATGCTCGTCTACAACCAGCGGATGACCGACACCGTGATCAGCCGCTGCAAGATGCCCGGCGACGGCGACATCATGGTCCCGGTCCACACGGTGGCGATCCTGGGCACGACCGACATCCCGGTCGACGATCCGGACAACTACGAGGCGACCCCGGCCGAGATCGAAGCCCTGATCGACGAGGGCGAGAAGCTCTTTCCCGACCTCCGCCGGATGCGGATCCTGCGGGCCTATGCCGGGGTCCGACCGCTGTACGCGGCGGCCGAGGTCCACGGAGCGACGTCGGCCGGGCGGGCCGACCGCGAGATCTCGCGGGCCCATGCCGTGATCGACCATGAACGGCGCGACGGCGTCACCAACTTCGTGTCGATCGTCGGCGGCAAGCTGACGACCTACCGGCTGATGGCCGAGCAGACAGCCGACGTGGTCTGCGCCAAGCTCGGCATCAACCAGCCGTGCACGACCGCGGACGAGGTGCTGCCCGGCCAGGGCGACCCGCGCGGCTACTACTGGCTCGGCGACCGGCTGGCCGCCAGCGAAGCCACCGGCGGCGGCGACGCGGGCCTGATCTGCGAATGCGAGCTCGTGACCCGGCCGATGCTCGAGGCCTTCCTGGCCGAGCGAATGCCGTGCAGCCTCGACGATGTCCGGCGCAGCACCCGGCTGGGAATGGGCCCCTGCCAGGGCGCCTTCTGCACGTTCCGGGCGGCCGGGGTGCTGGCCGCCCTCGACGACGGGCTCGAGCGGGCCGCCGACGAACCGGAAGCAGGGGTCGAGGATCCGCTGGTCGCCTTCCTGCGCGAGCGCTATCGGGGCACTCGGCCGATTGCCTGGGGCCGCCAGCTCCAGGAGCTGTGGCTGGCGGCTGGGATCTACCAGGGCGTGCTGGGGGTCGATGCCCTCGTGGCGGCCGAAGCGACGGTCGGCGATGGCCCGGGCTGACGTCGCGGTGGTTGGCGCCGGCCTGGCCGGCCTGACCGCGGCGATCCGGCTGGCCGCCGGCGGTGCCCGGGTCCACGTCCTGGCCACCGGCCACGCGGCCACCCACTGGGCGCCGGGCGGGATCGACCTTGGAGCGCTGCCCGGCGCCGCCAGCTCCCAGGCGTCGATCGATCGGTTGGCCGGGATCGATGGTCATCCCTATGCCTTCCTGGCCGGCGAGGTGCCCGCGGCACTGGCCTGGCTACGGGCAACCATGGGGTCGGCCGGCCTCGACCTGGTCGGCGACGCCGCCGACCCGCTGCGGGCGATCCCGACCTCGATTGGCGCCACCCGGCTGGCTGCCGTCCTGCCCGACGGGATGGCCGCCGCGCTCCCGGCCTGGGCGCCGGACGAGACCCTGGTCATCTGTGGTCCGGCCGGCTTCCGCGACTTCTGGCCGGCGGCGATTGCCGCCAATCTCCGACGGGAGGCCTCATGGCGGGGGCAGTCCCGACCGGAGCGGATCGAGGCGATCGCGGTGGAGCTGCCGGGCATCGCCGGCCGCCACAACCTGTCGGGCCTCGACCTGGCCCGCCTGTTCGACGAGCCGGCGTGGCGGGCCACGGCGCTCGACGCGATGGCCCGGGCAATCGAGGGTCGGGTCCACGGCCCGGGCCGGATCGCGTTGCCGGCGGTCCTCGGGCTGGATGACCATCCGGCCGTGCTGGCGGCCGCCCGGGCGCGGCTCCCCTTCGCTCCGTTCGAGGTTGCCCTCGTTCCGCCCAGCCTGCCCGGGCTGCGCCTGTTTGCCGCCCTGCGGTCCGAGCTCCGGCGCCACGGCGGCCGGCTCCAGGTCGGCGAGGCCGTGCGGGGCACGATCGGCGCTGACGGACGCGTCGCGGAGCTCCGGGCGACGGCGGCTGCCCGCGAGTTTGTGCTGACGGCCGGGTCCGTCGTGCTGGCCACCGGTGGGATCGCCGGCGGCGGGATCGTGGCCGATCGGCCCGGGTCGCTGACCGAGACCGTGCTCGGGCTGCCGGTCGACGGCCCCGAGCCTGGCCACTGGCTGCTGAACGACCCGTTCGATCCGGCCGGCCAGCCGCTCGAGTCGGCCGGCGTGCGGACCGATTCCCGCCTCCGGCCGGTGGCGCCCGGGAAACCCGGCGCGCCACTCGCCGGCAATGTCCGGATCGCGGGCAGCCTGCTGGCCGGCCAGCGCTACCTCCGCGACCGGTGCGGCGACGGGGTGGCCATCGCCAGCGGGTCGCTGGCCGCCCGGGAGCTCGCGGGCCGGCCGCCGGTGGCAAGCCAGGGCTCCGTTGCCGCCATTGCCGGAGGAGTGGGCTGATGACGATCTCCGAGATCGTCGCGCTTGCCGGCGCTGTTGCCGCTGCCCCCCAACCGCTCGGCCCGATCGGCCTGAGCGCCGATGAGTGCCTGAAATGCAACGTGTGCACGACCGTCTGTCCAGTTGCCCGGGTGACCGACCTCTTCCCCGGCCCGAAATATGTCGGGCCGCAGGCGCAGCGCTTCCGGCTCGGGCCGGACCTGGCCCCCGGCAGCGGCCACCTGTCGGTCGTCCAGTCGCCCGATCGATCGATCGACTATTGCTCGGGCTGTGGCTTCTGCAGCACGGCCTGCCCGGCCAACGTGAAGATCGCCGAGATGAACAATCGGGCTCGGGCGGCTCTCCGCGCCGGCCGCCGACCGCGGCTGCGCGACTGGCTCCTGGGCCAGACCGACCTGACTGGCCGGGTCGGGGTGCTGACGGCGCCGCTCGCCAACTGGTCGCTCCGCAACGGCGCGTTCCGAGCCCTGATCGACCTCGTGATCCGGATCGATCGGCGGGCGCCTATGCCGCGCTTCAGCAGCCGGACGCTGCGCTCCCGGCTGGGGGGCTATCGCCGCTCGCGCTGGTCGGCCGACGCTCCACCGGCGGACCGGACCGTCGTCTACTTCCACGGCTGCGCTGCGAACTACTACGAGCCCAACGTGGGACAGGCCGCGATCGACGTCCTCGAGCGGAACGGATTCACGGTGATCGTCCCGCCCCAGGTCTGCTGCGGCCTGCCCCTGATCAGCAACGGGCTGTACCGCCAGGCCCGCGGCCGGGCCCGCACCAACATCGCCGTGCTGGCGGACTACGCCCGGGCCGGCTATCGGATCGTGGGTACCTCCACCTCGTGCACCCACACGCTCAAGGCCGAGTACCGCGAGATGCTCGATATCGACGATGGGGAGGCCCGGGCGGTAGCCCAGGCGACCTGGGACATCTGCGAGTTCCTGCTCGACCTCCACGATCGGGGCCAGCTCGACACCCGCTTTGGCGAGCTCGACCGGACGCTGCCGTATCACGCCCCGTGCCAGCTCCGCAGCCATGGGATCGGCCTGCCCGCGCTCGACCTGTTCGAGCTGGTGCCCGGCCTGCGGGCGATCGACATGGACCACGACTGCTGCGGGATCGCCGGCACGTACGGCCTGAAGAGTGAGAAGTACGACATCGCGATGGCGGTCGGCAAGCCCCTCTTCGATCGCCTCCGGGCAAGCGCTGAGGACCAGGTTGCGTGCGACTCGGAGACGTGCCGCTGGCAGATTGCCGCGGCGACCGGAGCCCGCCTGCGCCACCCGGTCGAGTTCCTCGCCGAGGCGTACGAGGCGTACCTGGCGGCCGACGCATGATCCTGGTCATCGGCGCCGGGGCGGTCGGCTCGTTCCTGGCCTGGACGCTGGCCGCGGGCGGGGAGGAGGTTCAACTCGTGCGCCGCCATGGCGTTCCCGGGGCTCGAACCGAACGACTGATCGCGGGCGGGCCAACCGGCGCCGGCGAAGCCCGACAGGTCGCCGTGGCAGGCTCGCCCGAATCGGTGGCCGGCGCCCCCGAGCTGATCCTGCTCGCGGTCAAGATGCCCGACCTGGCCGGCGCGATCGAGACCGCTGCCGCGTGGCCCGATGCCACGCTGCTGGCGGTCCAGAACGGGGTCGGCGCGGACGCCCTCCTCCTGGCCCGGCGGCCGTCCAGCGGGTTGATCGCGGGCTCGCTGACGACCTCCGTCGAACGGGTCGGCGAGGGCACCATCCAGCGCCTGTCGCGCGGCGGGATCGTCCTCGCCCCCGTTCGCGGCGAGGTCGGCGGGATGATCGACCGCCTCGTGCTGGCGTTCGCCGCCGGCGGGCTCCGGGCCCGGGCCACCGACAATTCGGCCGCGCTGCGCTGGTCGAAGCTGCTGGTCAACCTGATCGGCAACGCGACGGGTGCGATCGTCGACATCGACCCGATGGCCGTCTACCGGGATCGCGGGCTGTTCCGGCTCGAACGCCGCCAGCTCGCCGAAGCGCTCGCCGTCATGGACGGCCTCCAGCTCCGCCCGATCAAGCTGTTCGGAGCCGACACGCGCCTGCTCCAGCTCGCGGCGAGGCTGCCCGGCCCCCTCGTCCAGCCGGTCCTGATCTGGGTCGTCGCCGCCGGCCGGGGTGGCAAGCGCCCCTCGCTCCATCTCCACCTCGAGGCCGGCAGCGGTGCCCCGACCGAGGTCGAGTGGCTCAACGGCGCCGTCGTCACGGCCGCCACCGAGCTGGGCGGACGGGCCCCGCTCAATGCCCGGTTGGCCGAGCTGGTCGAGGCGTGCAACCAGGATCCGGAGCGTCGAGCCTGGTTTCGCGGCCGGCCCGACCGGCTGATCGAGGCGGTCGAGACAGCCTGACGGCCGAGCCGGCAATCCGTCCGAATCGGCCCGGACCGATCGATATACTCGGCCGGCATGGACACGACGACGGTTGCCGTGGGGGTGATCTCGATCGGCGGCGCCTACCTGGTCGGCGGGATCCCGTGGGGCGTCCTGCTGGCCCGTTTCGTCGGCGGTCCTGACCCCCGGACGCAGGGCAGCGGGCGGACCGGCGGGGCGAATGTCCTGCGCGTCCTGGGGCCCCGCGTGGCTGCCGCGGCGGGCATCCTCGACCTGCTGAAAGGCGTCTTCGCCGCCGCGCTGCCGGGCCTGCTGGGTGCCGGCCTGGTGATCCAGGGGCTCGCAGTCCTGGCCGCGATCATCGGCCACAGCCGCTCGCCGTATATCGGCTTCCGGGGCGGGCGGGGCGTCTCGCCGGCCTTCGGCTCCTTGCTGGTGCTGTGGCCGATCGTGGCCCTGGTCACCATCCCGGTCTTCTTTGGAGCCATCCGGCTGACCCGTTATTCGTCCGTCGGATCGCTCGTGGCGACGACCCTGGCCGGCGTGATCGTGGTCTCGATCGTCCTGATCCAGGCGTTGCCGCCGGCGCACCTGATCTATGCGATCGGCGCCCCGGCCCTGATCTGGTATTTCCACCGCGACAACGTCGAGCGCCTGCTCGCCGGCCAGGAGCGAACGATCGACAAGCGAGGCTGACTCGACCCAAAGGTCCTGCATGGCCGATCAGGGGGGCGGGGGTATGTGGCCAGGCCTCGCTGACGGGCCCAGCCCTTTGGGACTCGTGGCCGGCCGCACCCGCTCAAGACCGGTCCGGCTCGCGGCGTCCTCGTCCGGGCCTAGCGCGGAGCCTGACCGGCCGCCTCGGGCCCCCGATTGGGGACCGCCTTCTCGAGGATCTCCAGNNGTCAACAGAAGCGGCCAGGGCGTCTTGTCGAAGCCGACGATGTTGCCTGCGAAGAGCCACACGACGATCCCGATCGTGATCGCCACGAACAGGTACATCGAGCCGATCAGCTTGTTGACGAAGTCGGCGATCGCATCCAGGACGCGGCCGTCCGACACGTCGCTGGACATCACCAGGCGGGGCACGTGGAGGTGCGGCGAATCCTTCGCCCGGCTGAGCTCGTCGGCGGGGATCGGCGACTGGGACATCTGCTCCACCTCTGGCTAGTGCGGCCGGCGCTCAGGCTGGTGCGGCCGGCGCTCCGGCCAGCTTGACCTAGGGGCGGGCACGCATGACGCGCATTGTGCGCTGCCTGTCCGCCGGGCGAACCCGGGCCGCCGGGCATGAAGAGGCGGCGGTCCTCAGGTGGACCGCCGCCGGTTCGAGATGTACCCGGGTCAGTCGGGCCGTTGGCCCGACCGGCCGATTTACCCGAGCACGTAGCGCAGGCTCGGCGTGTGGCTGAACCAGGTGGTCTTCTCGATCAGCGCGTCGAGACCGTAGTACTCGCCGGCTCCGATGAGGCCCAGGACCAGGGCGATGGCACCGTACATGAACTGCTCGTTGAACGGCCCGGTCGCGAAGCTCCAGTTGGCGACATAGAAGAGGCCCATCATCACGACGCCCGCGATGCTCGCGAAGCGGGTGGCAAGGCCCAGGATCAGGGCGATCCCGATCCCGATCTCGCCGGCCTGGACGAGGACGTTGATCGCGCTGACCGCGCCGGCGTTGCTGCCCAGGCTGACCCAGAAGGCGTGGGTCGGGTTGACGATCGCGGTCGCCGCGGAACCCGGCAGGGCGCCACCGGTGGCGTGGGTCAGGAAGCCGGCGACATTGAATGCTCCGGTGCCGGCGAACTGGAAGACCTTCTCGAAGCCGGCATACAGGAAGCCCAGCCCGAGCATGATTCGGAGCGCTGCGATTGCGCGTGCCTTGGTCGTTGTCATGAGATCGTGCCTGCCCTTTCGGCTTGGCTTGCCCCGAATGGCCCGGGGCTTTCATCAGCACGATCACCGTAGGTTCACGGGCCTCCGGCGGGATGGGCCGAGCGGCTCGACCTCGGGGGGCCGGGCGGCCCCTTCGGGCCGGGACCCCGGGCTCGGAGCGAGGGCCGATCTCAGCCGCCGGGCACGATCTCGAGGACCTGACCGGTGTCGCCGGTTGCCCCGAGCTGATCCCGGGTGAGGAGGTATAGCTCGCCGTCGCCGCCCTGCCCCAGCCCGGCGACGAAGCCGAGCGGCGGGTCGCCCTGGATCGAGAGCTTGTGCCAGGCCCACGTCCCGGACCCGGACTGGGGCGTCGCCGAAAGGATTGATCCGCGCCCGATCGGCGTGGCGCCGGTCCAGTTCCGCGATAGGTCGGCGAAGACGTACGTGCCGGCAAGGCTCGGAATCGCGCTGCCGTGGTAGCTCTCGCCGCCAACGATCGCGATTCCGACATCGGCGTGCGAGTACTCGAGGACCGGGTCAATCAGCGGCTTGCCGGCCTTGTCCGTCGATGCGCATGTGGCGACATCGGAGAGCGGCGCCTTGACGTCGAGGCAGTGCTCGCCCTCGCGGATCGGCCAGCCGTAGTTGCCCCCGGCCACGCCGATGTCGACCTCCTCATAGCGCCCCCAGCCGAGCTCATCGATGAGCAGCCGGTGCTGGCCGGCCGGCTCCCACGAGAAGCGCCACGGATTACGCAGCCCGAGGGCGCAGATCTAGGGCCGCCCACCGCCCCGGGTGTACGGATTGTCGGGCGGGATCGTGTACGGCGCCGCCCCGCTGACGTCGATCCGCAGGATCTTGCCGTTCAGCTTCGTGGTGTCCTGGGCGTTGCCACCGGCCGAGTGGCCGGCCCCGATGTCGCCCTCGTTGCCGCCGTCGCCGACGCCGATGTACAGGTCGCCGTCGGGGCCGAAGCCCAGGCCGCCACCGTTGTGGTTGGGCTGGGGCTGCTCGAACTGGAGAATCGTCCGCTCCGAGGCCGGATCGACCTGGCTGGGGTCACTTGGCTTGACCGTGAACGAGCTGATCACGTCGGTGTGGTCCTGGCCGGCCGCCGCGCCCGCCCGGAGCTTCGCCGTGTAGTAGACGAAGACGCGACCGGTTTGGGCGAACTTCGGGTCGAAGGCCAGGCTCAGCAGCCCACGCTCGTCGTAGCTCGGATCAAGGGTAACGAGCTGGGCGCTGACATCGAGGAAGGGCTGGGCCAGGAGCACCCCGCCCTGGATGATGAAGACCTTGCCAGTCTGGTCGATCACGAAGGACCGGCCGCTGCCATCGGGTGCGCCGACCACCCCGTCCGGAGCGGGCAGGCCGCTGGCGATCGCCTTGATCCCAACGTCGGCGGGCGGCAGCGTCGGTCGCGGCTGGGCAGTTGGCACGGCTGAGGCCAGGCCGGCCGTCGGTGCGGCGCTCTTGCCCGGCTGCACACCGGACGTGAATCCAGCCGTCGGGGCGGAGCCACCGCAGGCGGCCAGCAACCAGGACAGGCCGATCAGGATCCCGACCAGCGCGGGTGCCAGGACCCGCGGCCTACGCTCCGCCACCAGCCCGGCCTAGCCGTCACGCGGATCGTTGCGGCGGGTGACCCGCAGGAGCCGGGCATAGCCGGGATAGCCCAGGGCCAGGATGGCGATCCACAGGCCGCCGCCCAGGACCCACAGCCACCAGCCGGGCGTCCCGACTTCGCGGTCGGCCGCGACGCTGATGCCGACGAACTGGGCGAGGACCGCCTCGATCGTGACCAGCAGGCCGACCAGCTCGGCCCGCGAGTTGCCCGACTGGCGCAGGATCGGCTGGGCGCGGAAGACCCAGAACCAGACCGCGGCGACCGCGCAGACCAGGGGCAGGACGGCCAGGATGCTCACGCGCCGATCGACGGCCCCAGGCAGCGGATCACGGTGAGCGGCTCGCGCCCGGCCCGATAGCGCCGCTCGAACGCGGACGCACAGGCGAACGTGTTACCGCGCTTGACCGCCCGGCTGCCCGCATCGGCCACCACCTCGCCGTCACCGGCGGCCACGATGTCGATCGAGAACCGGCCATCGTCGACGTCGAGCTCGTCCTCGACCTCGAGGCGGACCACGTCGAAGAAGGGCAGCACGTCGTCCTGGACCCGCCGGACCTCGCGTGACGAGCCGGACTCGCGGACGACCCGTGGCAGCTGGCGCGCGGGGGCAAAGGTCGTTTCGCGGTCGGCCGTGCGGTAGTCGATCATGTCCAGGGCCTCGTCCCAGCCCAGGCCCATCGTGGCGCCGTCGTCATCTGCGCCGTCGGTCTCGGGGATCACCAGGTGGTCGGTTGGCTCCTGGATCTCGATGAACGAGA
Organism: Chloroflexota bacterium; assembly: GCA_003169655.1. GTDB lineage: Bacteria > Chloroflexota > Limnocylindria > Limnocylindrales > CSP1-4 > Palsa-1033. The sequence continues at coordinate 17,966 of PNAZ01000074.1, read as the reverse complement.
TCCGGGGACCGAGATAGTGGGGCATCCCGCCATGAGCGACATAGACCTGGCCGGCCGCAATCTCGGTTCGATGGAGGGTGTCGCGGACCGCCGCCCGATCGTGGGCCCCGACCGCCGCCGCGAATTTGGCCCGTTCCACGCCCGGCCGGAAGCCGATCCCGGCATACGCGGGCTCGAGCCCGTCACCGGGCGTATCGAGCAGGATCCAGCCTTCGGTCTTGCCGAACGGCGAGCCGAGATGGCGTTGCGCCCAGGCTCGATCGGGATGGGCGTGGAGGGGCACCTGGCCGGAGGGCGACAGGAGCTTGACGAGGACGCCCGTGATCGGACCCCAGCGCTCGGCGAATGCCGTCCCGACCATCGTCTCCGGGATCGCCTCGATCATCGCTCGCAGAGCCCCTGGGCCAACGCCGGCAATCTCGATCGCGCTCAGTCCCTGCGCTGCACCGCTCGGATCAGGGTTGTTGGCCACCGTGCACGAGCCGACCCAGTCCTCCGACCACCAGTCGTCGGGACGCTCCGGCTCAGCGCGAAACGCCCGCGTCAGCCGGCCACCCTCGTAGAAGCGGTAGAGCGGGTGGTAGCCGAGCCACAGGGGTCCGCGAGCGGCTTCGATGAATGCGGTCTGCTTGTCCATCGCGATACCGTGATGATCATCGAAACGGAAGGATCGAACAAATGAAATTCGGCATGAACCTGATGCTGTGGGCCGACGACATGGACGAAGGCCTCGTCCCTGTCCTAGTCCCTCCGGGAGATCGGCTACGACGGTGTCGAAATCCCGGTCTTCGATCTCGATCGGGCGAAGTGGGCGGCCTGGGCCCACCGCCTGGACGGCATCGGGCTGGCCCGCACGGCCAACCATGTGATCGCGCCCGAGTTCAATCCGGTCAGCCCCGGATGCCACGTTCGAGGCGCTCCATGCGGTCGGCTATGACGGCTGGCTCACCGTGGAGTCGTTCGGCAACGCGCTGCCCAACCTGGCCGCTGCGACGAAGATCTGGCGCCAACTGTTCGACTCGCCCGACCAGGTTGCCCGAGAGGGCTTCGCCTTCATGCAGCGCAAGGCCGCGGAATACTTCCCAGCGGTGGCCGGATAGTCAGCCGCCTTCAGCTCTGCCCGCCAGGGGTTCGTTGAAGACTGGCAGGACCAGGCCGTAGGCCGCGCCGGCGAGGGCTGCCCAGATCGCGATCGGGTTGACGCTGAAGCCGCCGGTGGGGTCGGCGATCGGCAGGACGCCCTGGATCCCGATCAGCCAGGCGACGGCGAAGATCGCCGCGGAGGCAGCTAGCGCGACAGCCGGCTCCAGGCCCGTCAGCAGGCGCCCGGTCAGGGCAGCCAGGGCAACGTTGAGCGGCAGGCTGGCGAGTAGGAACAGCACGGGCAGGAAGAAGGTCGAGGCGAGGTTGTCGACCAGGTCCTGGGCCGCCGACTGGCCGCCCAGGATCAGGGCAATCCCGATCGCATAGGGCAGGAGCAGGGCGCCCCACAGGATGTGCCAGCCCAGGGCAAAGGCGAGAAATCGGCGAGCCTGATCGCTCATTTGGCCAGGCGTTCGGACAGGCTCGGCCAGGCTGGGTCATCGTCGAGGACATCGATCATCGCTCGGGGAATGGTTGAAGGCCGGCCCAGCCCTGTCAAGATCGATGGTCACAGGGGCGGCCACCCTCCCGTCACATCGGGCGTGTCGCCATCGAGCGCGTTGAGCTTGGGGAGGATTGGGATGCAGGCCCGCTCCGGTGCTGTGATCGCCGTTGCGTTCCTGGTGATCGGCTGTGCGAGCAGCCCCAAGCCGTCGTCGGGGTCGACCGCTGGAGCTTCGGCGAGCCTGGCTCCGATTGCCTCGCAAGCACCCTCGATCCCGCCCACGGTCGCGCCCGAGTCACCTGAGCCGAGCGTCCCGGCCGCGCCGGCCTGGCAGGAAGTTGCCCCGCAGGCCGGAGGCGAGATGGCCGGCTTCAGCGGCGGCTATGTCGCCCTGGCCAACCAGGACGCCGATTCGAAGGTGCTCTACTCGGCGGACGGCGTGAGCTGGAAATCGGTCACCCTGCCGTTCGCCACCTCAAAGGATTCGCACGGCAATTCGCTCGAGGCCCGGACCGAGGCAATCGCCTCGAACGGTGCCCAGGTGATCGTCGTCGGCGGCTATTTCCACACGCCATGTGCGGTCCAGTCCCCTGGCTTGACGGGCGGCGGACCGGCCTGCCCGAGCTCGCCGATTGCCTGGCTGAGCTCGGACGGCGCTCACTGGCAGAGCTCATACCCATGGCATGGCCCCGGTCCGGCAAAGGGGCTCAAGCAGGGCAACCAGTTCATGTCCGTGTGGCCCGTGCCGGGCAGTGGCTGGAGCGCGGCCACGATGGACGTTGGGGGCGAAGAGGGCAGCGCCGGCGGCATCTTCCACTCGGCGAACGGGCTGAGCTGGGCGCGTACATCGGCGCCAAGCCCGATCCGACCGGGCTCCTCGGAGCCGACTGAGTTCTGGCACCTCGGCCTGGCCGACGCGATCGGCGAACAGCTCGTCGGCGGGTACTGGTATCCGGACGGCAACCAGCAGATTGGCCTGTTCAGCGCGCCCGACGGCAAGGCCTGGTCGGCCGTCAAGAGCTTCCAGGGTGCCAATACGTCCGTCGTGGCGGGCGTCGCGCCGAGCGACAGCCTGGCGTCCCTGTGGATCCTGGCCGGCACCGACGCGATGACCCTGCCGACGGTCTGGACCTCGCCCGACCTCGTGACCTGGACCGCCCATGAGCTGCCCACCCTGCCCGGCGCCGAGGGCTCGCTCAACTCGATCGCCCTGACCCATCTGGGCTACGTGGCGCTCGGCCAGCTGTCGGACGGAACCGACGGGAATGCCTATCACTCGTCGTGGCTTAGCACCGATGGGGTCAACTGGACCCAGGTCGACACCCCGAGCACGCCCGATGGCGACGGACCGGATGTCCTCGCCGACGGTCCCGGCGGGGTGATCGGCTTCGCCCTGTACAACGGTGCGTCGACGCCGGTCGGAGCCTGGCTGCTGAAATAGGCGTGGACCGGACCTCGGTTGCGACACCAACGAAGGAGCACGACCATGGACCAGATCAAGATGCTCGGCTTCGCCGGGAGCCTTCGCCGGGCCTCCTACAACCGGGGCCTGATCCGTGCCGCCGCCGCGTCGACACCTCCGGGGATCACCCTCGACGTCTACGACCTGGCCGAGATCCCGCTCTACAACCAGGATGTCGAGGATGCCGGGGAGCCGGCCTCGGTCGTGGCCTTCAAGCTGGCGATCGAATCCGCCGACGCCCTGCTGGTCGCCACGCCCGAGTACAACCACGGGATGCCCGGCGTGCTCAAGAATGCCTTTGACTGGGCGTCCCGTCCCCGAGCTTCGAGTCCGCTCCGCGACAAGCCGATCGCGGTCACGGGCGCGAGCCCGGGCCGAGGCTCGACGGCGCGTGCCCAGGCCCAGCTGCGCGAGGCGGCCGTCTTCACCGGTGCCTGCGTGATGCCCTTGCCCGAATTGCTGATCGGGAGCGCCGCGTCGCACTTCGACCACGAGGGCAACCTCATCGATCCCGAGATTCGTGCCGCCCTGGTTGAGCTCGTCGGGGCCCTTCGCGCCTGGACCATTCGGCTCCACCTGGATGCCGTGGCGTAGGCTCGCCGCCGGTGACTACGCTCCGGTTGCATTGAACAGACGGCCGATCAGGAAGCCGATCGCGGCCGCGCCGAGGCCGATCGCGATGAACTTCAGGCCGCTCTGCCGCCAGTCTCCGCGGAGCGTCAGCGCGGAATAGGCTCCGACGCCGAACAGGGTAATCGCGCTCAGCACGAAGGCCAGGATCAAGGCCGGTGTCCGCTGCAGCACGACGAATGGCAGCAGCGGGATCATGTGGCCGATCAAGGTGGCGATGCCGACCACGACCGCGGTCCGCACGATGTCGCGCGTCTCGACGGGCTGCAGATGGAGCTCCTCGTCCATCACCGTCGCCAGCCAGGTCTCGCGATTGGCGGTGATCGTCTCGACCACGTCATCGAGGAGCTTGGCCTCGAAGCCCTTGGCCGCGTAGATCTCCCGGATCTCCTGGCGCTCAGCCTCGGGCGAGGTGGTGATCGCGCTTCGCTCGCGCTCCTGCTCGGCCCGGTAGTAATCACGCTCGGAGATCGAGGAGGTGTAGCCCACCGCACCCATCGAGATCGACTCGGTGATCGCCGCAGCGAAGCCGGCTACGAGCATGACGTTGTTCGAGCCACCGCCCGCGATCACCCCCAGGATGATCCCCAGGATGTTGACCAGGCCGTCCTGGCCGCCGAGGATCACATCGCGCAGCCAGTTCGTCTGGCGCTGGCCGTCGCGCCGGGCGGCGACCGGGACCGCGGCGCCATCCGTCGTGGCCCGCACCGCGCGGCCCAGGCGAGTTGCGGCCCGACGGTCCGAATCAGCGCTCATGGCCCGAGTCTAAGTCGTGGACGGGCGGGTAAGATGGCGGCCGCGGCAGCCGCCGCATCGCGCGCCTGTAGCTCAGTGGATAGAGCGTCGGCCTCCGGAGCCGAAGGTCGCAGGTTCGAATCCTGTCGGGCGCGCTCTAACAACCTCGGGGAGGACCAGGGCCAGTCCGTGGCTGTACGCCGCAGGCGTGAGCCGGGCGCTCACGATCGTCGCTCCCGAGACCGTGATCCGGTCGTAGATCGCGTGGAGGACTTCGGCCTGCTCTTCCCGGAGCTCCGCCTGCCGCCAAGTTGAGCCGAGCATTCGGAGCCACTCAGCGATCCGATCGGGCGGGATCCCGGGCCGAGCTTCCTGGTCGAGCGCCGCGACCTCGCCTCGCAGTCGGGCGAGGCGCTCGAGGTACTCGCCGTCGGTGATCGCCTCGGCGGCATGCTCGAGGGCGAGCTCGCGCTTTGCCCGCTCGAGCCGTGCTCGGTCGAGCTTCACGGGTCGATCCGCTGAACCCAGAGCAGCGACCACCTCGGCGATCGTGCCGTTGTCGAGCTCGAGCGCGGCCATCTGGGCATTGATCGGCGCCTCCCAGGTGTCGCCAGCCAGGCGAGCCCTGTCGCCCCACGCCGGGCAGGGATCCGGATGGAGCTTGCGATGCCGGCCATCGGCGAACGTGCCATCGCTCCGCAGCCGTCGGCCGCAGACGCAGAAGAGCAGGCCACCGAGGAGATCGACATAGCCGCTCCGCCGTGGTCCGCCGCCGCGGGTCTTGCTGCGTCGGACCTCCTCGACTCGGGCCCAGAGGGCGTCCGAGACCGGAGGGTTTGCCCGCCAGGGAGCCGGGCGCCGTGACTCGCCAGATCCGCGATACCTGCGGACCCAGCCGTTGTACAGCGGGTTCATCAGGATCCCGCGGATCCGCGTCGCCTCGAGACCGGTATCGGCTGCGAGCTGGCGGTCGCTCACGTTGCCGAGCGAGTAGCGCTCGAAGAGGCCGACGGCACGCCCTATCGTCGCTGGATCGATCTCGAGGGTGTGCGGGCGCTCGGGCGAGCGGCGGAAGCCCAATGCGGCATGACCGCCGGGATCGTCGTGCTGCTTGAACTTCTCGGCGTAGCCGTCGGTGATCCGTTCTGAGAGCCGGCGGCTGTAGCGCTCGGCGCCAGCGGCCTCGGACACGAGCTCGTCGTAGTCATGGGGATCCGAGCTGAGGATCTTGCGGTCGCACATCACCAGGGCCACGCCGGCGGGGTGGAGCTGGTCCTCGAGGATCTCGAGCGTCCGGCGGAGGTTGCGCTGCCAGCGATCGGAATAGCCGGTCAGGAGGAGATCGAAGCCACCTGAGCGAGCGGCCTCGACCATGTCGGTCATCGTCGTCGAGCGCCAGACGGTCGTACCGGAGTGAGCGACCTGGTAGACAAGTCCCGTATCGAGCAGGCCGTGGCGCTCGATGAACCGGTCCTGCTGCTCGCGCTGGCTCGCCGGGCCAAAGCGGTCGTACTGGCCCTGGCTCGACTCGCGGATCCACCGGGCGACCCGCAGCCCGCCGACCTCATCGAGCGAGCGCGGCAGCGGTTTCATGCAGCGGGATCCCGTCGTCGGCTCGGCATCCGGGTGATGATTGATCGCTCGTCAAGTCCCACCCGGTGGAGGGCCTTGGGCCCATCCGGATACCGGCGATCGAGGGCGGCGACGTAGCGGGCCAGGGCGGCGACGAGCGGATCACGGCCGATACCCGGATGCGAAGTGTCGGTCACGCGGTGCCCATGACCCATTCGGTGTCGTCGCCGAACGCCCGCCACGCCGCCGTGGCCGGGTCGAATACGAGCGGATTTCTACCCTGACGAGCCGGCACATCCGGCACATCCGGCACGCGGTCGCTCGGCGAGCGTGCGTCGCGGACCAGTTCCCTGCTGGTTGTGCCGCTTGTGCTGGTTGCCGCGGGGAGATAGCGGCTCCAGGCATCCTCGAAGTCAGAGCGTCGGTAGCCGTGGACCGGGTTGTGTTCGCCCGCGACCCGCTCCCGGCAAGGCTTGATCCCGAATGCCTTGAGCAGGCGGGCGAGGTAGTTCGCGGTGAGTGGCTTGCCCCGGATGTCGCCCCACGGCGATGCCTCGAGGCTCGTGAGCCGATCGCGCAGGAGCACCGATGGGAGAAACGCCGGGCCGCCGGCGAAGACTTCGTGGCTGTCGGCCAGGAGGCGCAGTTCGTGGGAGTCATCCGTCGAGACCCGCTGGCCGAAGATCGCCACGGCCGCCGATCGCACCTTGGCCGGCCATCCGCCGCCAGCCGCATCGGCGATCGCGATCAAAGGCTCCCAGCCGTCCTGTGCTCGATCGTCCAGCTCGGCCGGCAAATCGGCATCGGCCACGGTGAAATCGGTGATCGATGCCACATGCGCTGCGAGGGCCGCTCGAAGCGGGGAACCGAGCTGGCTCGAGGTTCGGACCCGGAGCTTCTCGATCGACTCGCCTCGGGCGCGACGCTCCATCGGGATGACGATCGCCCGGTCAAGGATCGTGTCCGGCAGGCCCCCGATCCCGGCGGTCGCCTTGGGGCAGAAGACATTGAACTCAACGAGCTCGAAGCTTCGGCCTGCCGGTACCGCCCTGGGGACCGTCGTTCCCTTCCGGTTGCCACTGTTGAAGATCGAGCGGACAACCTCGGTGCTTGCTGACTTGTCGCCGAATATCGCATCAACTTCATCGAGCAGGACTGTCGGCTGGTCGCGGTCGATCTTGCGGAAGAGCACCGCCTCCGACGGGCGCGTGATCCGCCACGGGCTGGCGACGAGGAACTCGAGCACGTCGAGCACTTTCGTCTTGCCACTCTGCTTGACCGCGGAGGTGAGTGCCAGGATTGGCGACTGCTCGAGGCCTTCCATAGGTGCGTGGGTATGGGCGGCCCAGAGCACGATCGCGTCGGCGTACTCGGGCCGAGCGAAGTGGACGAACCGGCGCAAGTGCTGAGCTACGGCGTCCAGAGCCTCGGCGAGGGTCATCGCCGAATCCGAATCGGGGCTTGGAGTAGCGGGGTCGTGCAGCTGTGCCACGTCCGCCAGATCCGAGGGCGGTTCGAGGCCTTCTTCATCGATTGGTGCCACGTCCGTCGCCTGCGACTGATCGGGCTCGGAGCCTACCTGCGCGGCAATGTAGTCGGCGAGCTCCCGTTGCTGCTCCTCTGGGGCTGGGTCGAACGGAACGTCGGCCCATTCGCTGCGAGGCACTGGGATAGTCGCGGCCAATGCCCGGATCCGGGCAGCGTGTGCGTCGCGTCGAGCGACGTAGCCAGCGTCATGAAGAGGGGGGTTGATGAGCTCGGCTGCACTGACTTCCGCGGGGTCCCTGGACTCGGACACGTGGTTACTCGGCACGGGACGAAGATGTCATTGGGTGAGCGTTCGCCAACGCCCTGACGCCGTGACCCGTCTGCAGGCGCGTGGTCGTCCGAAGTTCGTCCATCTGACGGAGATCGTCGGGTCGAGGGAATCGAATCTCTAGGATTAGCCGATGACAGAGCCCCACACATTCCTTCCGGAGTGGTTCCAGCTCCGGTTTCGCGTGTCGCTCGAACGCTGGCATTGGCGTCTGGGCATGGTCGATGGCGATCTATGTCTGATCCCAGGAGGCCGTTCCAAAGGACCAGCGTTTACCGGTGACCCTGAAGTCCTCGACCGGCTTATCGAACTCTCAAAGGCGGACGATCAACAGATCGCACGCTTCGTCAACCGATTCGGCGGTCTCTACGCCGAGGCTGGAGCCAAGCCGATTCCGGAGATCGTTCGAGCGATCCGCAGTGAGGCAGTCGTCCTTGAGCTTCTGCGTGCCATGGGTACGCTCGGGCTCGCCGTCGCTCGGGCTCGCTCAGGTCAACGAGCTGGTCTCATCGGCCCAGTCCCCGCCGAGATCTCAACAATGTCGCGAATGGCAGCCAAGGCTTTAGGCGCCGCGCTCGAAGACCTTCGTCCACGTTCTCCGAGCTCTGTGCCCCCGACTTCAAGACGTTACGTCGCGAAGCCGACGCCGCACGACCAGTACAACCCCGAATGGCAACTGCTCGAATGGACGACTGCGACCGTCAGCGAGAACTGGCGGCTCGAGGTGCCTGTCGAGGCCTGGCTGAGCCAGCCGATGCACCAGCGGGACGTTGCTCTCGCTCAGCCGCTGCCCGAGATCCGCTGCCTGACCCTGCTCGGCTACGCCTACGCGCAACTCATCGCCGAGCTTCACGCTCGGGCCGAGGCGGCATCAGCCATTGCGGGTCAGCCGCACCTCTGTCGCCGGTGCGGTGCGTTGCTTAGCGAGGCGGGCGGTTCGGGGCGCAGGCGCCGATCAGATACGAAGTGGTGCGAAACGTGCCGGCGATCGAAGAACGCTGAACGCCAGCGGGTGCGCCGTCAGCAGGCCGCATCGCCAACCTGACTCCGCATCCTGGTTGCCCGACGCCTAGACACGGATCGCAGCCGCCACGCCCTGCCACGTCCGGTCCGTGTCGCCCTCGAGCCGCAGCTACATGCTCGTAACCGCCAGGCTCGAGTGGTCCAAGAAGCTCGAGACAGCCGCCCGCAGGTGGCGCCTGAAACGGCGAGTAGAACGCCGAGCCGGTCATCCCCCTCGGATCCAGGAGGAGCGCCAACCGCACGCCTGTTCGATGTGGCCGTGCACTCGGTCTCGAATGAGGCTGAGTGATCCTGTCAGCTGGCAGCAGCTGATTCCCTTGACTTTGTGGCCCTCAGACGAGACAATCACCTCCGACAGGGCCCTTGCCATCCCCTTGGATGCGCTTGGGCCCTTCTCCGTTTGCGATGTCTAGTAGACGCCCTTCACGATCTCGGTTGAGGACCACAGCCGAGCCGCCAGGGCCCTCTCCTCGACCGTGCCTTTGCCCTCGATCACCCGCCTGGCGAGCCGGGTGTAGATGTCGACGACTTGGATCGGCTCGCAATAGAGAGAATCGACAAACGTGATCGAGGAGAAGACGGGTCTGAGCCGATAGTTTCCTCGCAGGTATATCTCGAGGTTCTGCCGCTGTTCTTGGGACATCTTCCATCGATCGACGACGAGATCCGTTTCGGCGCACCACACCGCACGTTTCGCATGCTGCTCGAGAAGCATTCGTAGCTGGAAGTGTCGAAACTTCCAGGTTTCGCCCGGTTTTGAGAGGTGCGGGCCGCCCCCCGCTTGGTACTTGGTCTTCCGCAGCCAGATCCCGGTGGAAATGATTTCTTTGGCGTCGGTCATGTCCGCCAGGAACTCGAGCAAATGCCTCGACTGGGGGGCGAGCTTCTCGGCCCACCGCTGGGCCTTCAGTTCCTTCACGACCTCATGGTGGTAGCGGAAGCTCGTCAGGTGTCGTGCTAGATGGGCGAGGGCAGACTCGCTCAGGTGCATGCCGATCAGCAGGTAGACCGGATTCCCGATGAGTCCGGGATCGCCTGACTCGTCCACAAAGATGAACTCTCTGGGGACCTCTCCAGCCGTGGGCGGCATTTCCATCCCATCCCCCATGATCTAGGCGCTACGACTTCTGCCGATTCTGGATGGAGTCATCGATCAGCATCGATAGATTGCATGGCGAAGCGTGGCGATCGTCAAAGTAGCCCGATTGCTGCCGCCACGTCCGGCCAGGTCCGGTCGGTTTCGCCCTCGAGTCGCCGCAGGTAGACGCTCGTCACCGCCAGCGAGCTGTGGTCCAGGAAGCTCGAGACCGCGTCGATGGACGCCCCGGCATCGCGTCGGAGCTTCGCCGCCGAGTGTCGGAGGATGTGGAGCCCGGACGGCGCCAGCCCAGCCGCCCGCAGATACCGCCGGAACCGGGAGTAGAACGTCGAGCCCGTGATCCCCCGCCAACCCGCTCCTGCCAGCCAGAGCGAGGAGGCTGGCTCCATCTCGGCCAGGGTCAGCCCAGCATCGGCAAGAGAGGCGCGAAGCGCGTCGTACGCGGGACGAGGAAGTTCGCGCCGGCCGACTTTGCCGCCCTTGCCCCGGTACGAGTAGAACGCCGTCTCGCCCTCGATTGAAAGATCGTCGGCCTTGAGTCCGATGACCTCGGACCGCCGGCGCCCAGTGAGGACGAAGGTGAGCAGCAGGGCCCGGTCCCGCCGCCCCGCGACGGTATCCGGGACGACAGCCAGGAGCCGCCGCACCTCATCGGCGCCGAGACCTCGAGCCACCGACTGGACCCCCTTTGGCCGCTCGAGCGCATCGCACGGGTTGAAGCTCGCCACCTGCATCCGGATCAGGAAGCGGTAGTACGAGCTGAGGCAGGCAATGCGGGCACCGACCGTTGCCGAGGACGGCTCCCGGCCCGAGAGCCCGATACCGTGGGCCCAGGCAAGAACGTGCGCTGGGGTGACGGCAGCTGGCGACTCGAAGCCTCCAAGGAAGGGCCAGAGCATCCGGGCGTAGCCCTGGACCGTTCTTTGGGAGCCAGATCGCCGGTGTTTCTCAGCGAGAAACGCCATGACCGTCTGTTGCCAGCCGGATGAGTCGTCGGAGACGGCAGCAGGGAGCAGCCGTGGACCCATGGTGGAGACCCTCCTGAGCAGCGGACGTGGTCAGCCACATCCATTGGTCAGGTCGCCCCGGAAATCAACACCATTCGGAGATCGTGCGGGCGTCGCGAGGCCGGCCCCGCACTCGCTGGTCTACGGGCTACAGCCCGGCGCGAAGTAAGCGGGCGGAAGGCAGTGCGTTCGCTGGACTCGGAGGCCGCTGCTCCCGTCGATCACCGATCGACTCCCGATGGGGTCACGGAGGGTCGCGTTGGACTCGACGGGGACGCCGCTGGCCGTGCCAGCCCCGATCTGAACCTCGAGGGAACTCACCGTGATCGTGACCGTCGAGGGTGTCTCGGTGACGCTCGTGACCCGGGTCCAGGCTCCCGGGCCGGCAACGGTTCCGACGACCAGGGTGTGGTCGTCGACGACCCGGTAGTAGAAGATCCACGAGGGGCTGTCGAGGCTGCGGATTGCCCCGACGACCAGAACCACCACGGCGACGAGAGCGATCACTCGCCGCCACCGCATCGGAAGCCTCATCGTCGACACAGCGTAGTCTCTGGCGAATCGCCAATGTCTTGTCCCAGGACGCGACAACCGAGTTCAGACTCAGGAATCCCGAACGCCGCATCTAAGTCAGAAGGTTGTGATGAGGCATTTCGTCGCAGTGGCCGTGTTGCTCGTGATGGCTGCGTGTGCTGCGCCAATCTCCCTGTCTGCCTTGACGCCGTCGCCTTCTTCGGTGCCTCTCGCGACTGGGGAGATCGCCTTGCCCACCGAGCCACCCGTGCCGTCCGGCGAGGTTGAGGCGTGTGGAGGCGTCGCTATCGGCGCCGTCCTCCACGGCGCCGCGGCCGATCCGCGCGCGGCCTGGCTCATCGACGACTTCCTGGGCACCCGCATTGACGTCGTGTGGCCGCCAGGCTATCGGGCACGGTTCACCCCGAATCTCGAGGTTCTCGACGCGAGCGGGGGCGTCGTGCTCAAGGCCGGCGACCCCGTCACCGGCGCGTGCGTCGTCAACGCGGCCCCAGCCACCCTGCTCGTCGAGCCGCCGTTCAACTAGTACGACCAAGTGGACGTAGTACGACGAAGTGGACGTCAATCCCAGGATTGGGTGGCGGCCACGGATCCGGCCTGCCTCCCAAGACCGACCGGGCACATCCGCCATTGACGGCCGCGCTCCAGCGGCCAGCCCGAGCCGGAGCGACCGGGGGCGGGGCGAAATACCTACCGGACAAGACGAGGTACCGCGGTAGGATCGTGTGGTGACGCGACGCTGGCTCTTCCTGATCTTGGTGGTCGTCATCGTCCTGACGATGGCCGCGGCGGTCGCCTTGGCCACGGTGAAGAGCCCGCCTGTTCTCTCCACCTGCGGGGGAACTCTATCGGCCGACGGGAACTGCGTTGGCATCCCAGCTGCCGGGGAGCCTGGCGCGACGTGCGTACCGGACCCCGATGGGTCCTGCACCTGGTTCTGGGAGCCTGGGTACCCGACGAACTAGCAGGTGTTCACGGCGTTTCGGCCCTCACCCGCGGGGCGAGGCGGCCGACCTTGAGGCAAGCCGCCTTCGGGCGGGGGCTCCAACTGGCGGGAATGTGATCGACTCGGTGACCGCACGATGACCAAATAGAGTTCCCATCGTCGCTCGCCCCGATCCGTCCCTGACTGTGCCAAGGGCCGGCACCGGGTGCGCCTCCTGAGGCATGATGCGGATCCAATGGACCTGAGCTCGCACGCCCGCGTCATCATCGGGATCATGTTGATCACCCTGCCCGGGGTCGAGTACGGCGGCTACACGATCCTGCGGCGGCTCAAGAGCCAGGGCGTCTACAGCGAGTGGAAGCAGGGTCCCTACTTCCGGGCCGGCCACGCGCACGCGGGGGTGTTCCTGATCATCGGGATGCTGGCCCAGATCCTGATCGACGGCGTCCACTACGCCGACCCCCTCGCCTACGCGCTGCGCGTCGGGTTCATGCTCCCACCGATCCTCGTCCCGATCGGCTACTTCGCCGGCGCCCCCGGCGAAACGGGCGGGCCCAAGCCGATCCTGCGCCTGGTCTACATCGGCGCATTGTCACTGGGGATCAGCGCCGTGGTCCTCGGCGTGGGGCTCGTCTTCGGGCTCTAGGCAGCTCGTTCCCCCTCACACCGCTGGACGATGGCGGGCGTCGATTCGCAGCTCGTAGTGATCGTTGAGCAGCCGGAGGACGAGCACGATCGCGATCCATGAGAACTGGCCGGCCGTGAGCGACAACGCCGCGATGGGGATCGAGGCCAGGAAGACGATGGGCTGGACCAGGGCCCGATAGGTGTAGTAGCGGCGCAGGTCGGGAGTCATGCCATCGACCAGGCTCGGCCGGGCCGAGGCATAGACCCATAGCGCCGTGGCGGCGAAGCCCATTGCGGCCATCGAGCCCGAATACAGGACCCACGTCGTGAGGTAGCCGCCGTAGTGGCCGAGGACCGCGGTGGGCCACGGGATGAAGCAGACGGTCATCAGGAACAGGAGGTTCAGGAGCATCAGCCGGCCGTCGTAGCGGCGGATGAACAGGAAGTCGCGGTGGTGGATGAGCCAGTACTCGCCGACGACCCAGAAGCTGAGCACGAACGCGAAGATGTTCGGGAGCTGCGCTTCGAGCTGCTTGACCAGCTCGGCCTCCGAGGCGCCGGCCGCCAGGTTCGGGATCCCGATGTCGATGACCAGCAGGGTGAGGGCGACGGTGAAGACGCCATCGCTGAACTGGACGAGCCGGTGGGCGCTCCGTTCCCCGCCGGTCTCCTGGTCGTCCGGCTCGACCGCTCCTGCTGAACCAATGCGCCCCATCCTCAGGTCGCCTCCGCCCTAGCGGGGCAGATTCCTCATCTCGCGCTGAATCTCGTCCTCGGACGGACCGCCGCCGTAATAGGCCGCATAGCCCTGGATTGCCAGGCCGAGGCCCCAGCCGAGGATCGGGAAGATCGGCCAGAAGAACGTCTGAGACAGGCCCGGGATCGAGACACTGCTGCCGAGACCCGCCCAGATCGCGATGAGCAGGGCGTTGATCGCCAGGTACACCAGCAAGTGGATGCGGAAGGCGTGCTTCGCCCGGAGGCGCCTGATCGCGAGTGCACGCCGCTGGTCGTCGCCTGGATCGCTGGCAGGCCCGATGGGGAAGCTCGGGGCAGTCATTCGAGTCCCTGGACGTCAAGCCTTGCGCTCGAAACTACCTGCACTGTAGCGCGTGGTGGAGCGGCCTTGAGCGGCTTCCGCCAGCTGAGAGCTCCGGCCCAATCAGGCGTTCCGCGTACGCAGTGGGTTGCCAACACCATGAGAACGTCGTGGCGAAGGCCCTCGACGCTCGCGAGTCCGCGGTCCGAGACAGCGACGCTGGGTCGCAAATCAAGCCACGCAGCTGCGTAAAGCGCGTCCGTACCTAGCAGCCGACCTCCAGCCTTGTAATGATCGGATCGGCTCCTGGCAGGTACTCCAGGCGTACTTGGAGTCCCTCTCGCATCGGTCCGCCGGCAGCACTCGTCGTGTTGAAGCCGGGCGTGACGACGTAATCCGAATATTGGAACGCGACTCCATTGAGTGTGAACTGTTCCATTCCATGCCCACCTGAGGGGAGCGGAACGAAGTCTTGGACCGTACCCACTAGTTGCTTCGGGGCTCCACTCGCGACCTCGGAATGGACGATGAGCCAGAACCCGAGAACTCCGACAGTGGCAAGGACCGTCCACAGCACGCCAAACCCAATGAAGACCAGGCGGAAGAACCTGTGCTGGGTGGACCTCAAGAACACGAAGCCGATAAGGACAAATACGAGCCCGGCAGCCGGGATCCAGAGGCTCGGTGCGCCGCGGGTGGCATCAAACACGAGCCGGTAGCCACCTGTACAAGCCGCGTTCGCGATCACCGCCCGAGGATACGCTGGCCGTTATTGGCTAATCGGGCCACAAACGTCCTCACGCCTTACCACCCGCCGTCCGCCGGTCACCCTACGCCACGATGGGTGGATCGTCCGATCACTGGTCGAGGCATGATCGCTTGACGCGAGATGGAACTGAGCGGAGGCTCCGATCGTCAGAGGTTCGAGATGAAGGTGCGGGTGCTCGTGCTGCTGGTAGCGGCGACATTCGTCGCCGCGTGCGCCGTAACGCCCACGCCGTCCCCGGCAACGCCCGCTCCTTCAGCCTCGCCTTCGTCCGTCGTCTTGGTTCCTCCTCCGTCTGCGTCTCCGTCTCCGTCAGCGACTCCGCTCACGGCAGCCACGATCGAGTGCTCTCCGGGGTTGTTCAAGACCGTCTTCATCGGGCTGATGTGCGACGAGGCGATCGCCGCCGCGCTCGCGGCGCTGCCGCAGGGCCACCGCCCAGTGCTCAGGGCTACCTTCACCTACCGACTTCCGTGCCCACCGAATGCGTCGTGCGCCGCCGCCCGGCCAGATACGGGGTACGTGATCATCACCCCCACGGTCGGTGGCCTCGAGTTGGTGCGCGTCGTCAAGGCGGCGAACGGGATCCTCAGCACAACCGGCCCGGAGCCGTATTACCCGTCCGCTTGACTTGACGGTGCCCACACGATGACCACGTTGTATGGGCGGTCAGGCCACGCCGTGATGCCGATGGACCTCGCACCGAATCGGCGGTCTGCCTCTTGCGCCACTCGTGGGTTCGACGGGTGCTCCGCAATCGACGCATAAGCCGGCGGCTCGCCAGGCGGCGGCTTGGGCGACCTTGGCCTCGTGCTCAGCGACCCGTTGGGCATGGCGGCTCTCTCGTTCGAGTTCTTTGGCGGCGGCCTGTGCCTCATGGGCAGCGTGGCGGACGGACTCAGCCTGTGCTCGATCGGCCTCTGTGCCGGCGGCGAAAAGGACCTCTCGGCGGGCCCGTTCGGCTGGGGCATCCGACGCTGCCACCAGACGAAGCCTGATCGCGGGTCCCACGAGCAATCGGATCGAGCGCCTGACCCACGGTCCCAGGGTCCATCGCTCCCAGATCACGAGACCTACGGCTGCAGCCGGTTGCGCGTCCCGGATCTTCGGCAGGTCGTCATCGGGGATATAGCCGCCGAGGAAACGTCCATCCCAGCTCCGAGCGGCGATCGCCTCGCGGTTGACCGGGTTCGTCGGCTCGGGGCTGAGCCGAACCAGGTGGCCGAGCGCAAAATCGTTGCGTTGAGCGTCAGGGTGATAGGGGATCCCGACGATGGCGGTCACCCGGGCGCCTGCGCCATAGAACGGCTCCGGGAAGTCGTCGTCGGAGAACAACCAGCGTCCGGTGGCGGGGTGCTCGAGCCGAATCCCCGAAGCCCAGCTTCCGTCGTCCCGCGCCTGGTCGCGGTAGATCGCCGCCGGGATCCAGAGTTCGCCGATGGCTACCGCCGCAAGCTCGTCCTGACCGCCTTCGGTTGGAGGCACGACCGCTCGGGGCTGCCGGGAGTCACCGCCGAGTAACCGTCGAAGGAACGCCATTGCAATGCTCCCGCGACTCAGAGCCCGACTCGGAACTCCCACGGCCCGTGTTGCTCGACTGCCCGGCCTGGGAACGGGTCAGTGAATGCCTCGATGCCCAGGAGGAGGGTCCGCGCCGTCTCCGGCGGTGCGGGAGCGAAGCGGATCTCGTGCCGGCTGGTCCCGGGGCCTGAGCCACCTGAGCCCTGGCCCGAGGCGACATAGGCCGTGCCGCCGTCGTCCGACACCGCGACATCGATGAACTGGCCGACCGAGCCGACCGGCGGGCGGGTGTGGGCGACAAGCGTGGCGACACCGCCGTCCTCGCGGATTTCCAACGCGATCAGCTCGACGCGCACGCCGCCCGACTCGACCACCGCACCCAGGGCAATCACCCGACGGAGAGCGCCGTCGTCGACCCCGACGACGCGCATCGAGTCGCGGACGTGGCGCTCGAGTGGGGCCATGGCCGGCTCGATCGTCGACCCAGCCCCGCCGCTCCACGTCCCAAACCCGCCATTCGACCTCGTTCGAGGGTTCATGGCCAGGAATGCGAGGAATACCGCCAAGCCCAAGAGGAGGCCCGCAATCACGCCGACGCCCACCGGCAGACCGTACCCGGCGATCAGAAGCGCGGCGGCTAGGAGGACGAGACCCAGAAGCACGAACGTGGGCGCCCGTCTAGCCATCGCCATGGGAGGCAGTATGCGCTGGCCTGCTCGGTGCCTCTGATGAAGGCCGACACGACGGAAGCCTAGTGCACCGTCCGCTCGTTGCCGGCCTGCTCCGTCAGAACGTCAGTCCGGCTACTTCCCCTCGACGGCCGGACCGTCCCAGGGCCCGGTGAGCGCACCAGCCGACGCCCCAACCCTCGCCGCACCGACAACGCCGGCGAGATTGCCCAACGCGGCTGGGACCAGGGCCGAAGTCGCCTCAAGGTAGCCCGAGAACTTCGAGAAGTCCTTGGCCAACCCCCCGCCCAGGATGACCAGGTCGGGCCAGAGGTAGTTCTCGTAAAGCGCGAGCAGCTCGTTGAACTCGCGACCCCATGCCTTCCAGCCCAGGTTCCTGCGCTTGCGGGCCGCCGGCGAAACCCGGGACTCAGCATCGTGGCCGTGGAACCCGACATGCCCGAGCTGCATGTTGGGGACCAGCTCGCCCTTGGTGAAGAGACTGGTCCCGATCCCGGTCCCGAGGTCCAGGAGCAAGACGACCCCCGGGTTGCCCCGACCGGCGCCGTAGGCCATCTCGGCGACGCCAGCTGCATCGGAGTCGTTGAGAACGGTCACCGGGCGGCCGAGTCGGTCGCCGAGGAGCTGCTCGATGGATTCACCCACCCAGGCAACCTCACCGTGTGGCGCCGTCAGCGCATGGCCGGATCGAATCGCCGAGGGAAATCCAGCCCCGGCCGACATCTCGGAAGTCAGGACGCCCGAGGCCGTCAGCTGCTCGACGACGGCGCCCACGACGGCGAGCACGGCCTCAGGTGTCGGCGGTTGCGGCGTCGGCTCGCGGATCCGCTCGCTGACGAGATGTCCCGTCTCAACGTCAACGACCGCGGCCTTGATCCCGGTCCCACCGATATCGATCCCCAGAGCGTGGCC
>PNAZ01000116.1 GCA_003169655.1 Chloroflexota bacterium | reverse complement strand
GCGCCCCAGAAGCAGCCCATCCCGAAGGTCGCCACTTCGCTGCCGTCGGGATAGGGCGGGATCAGCTTCGCGCCGTTGACGAAGTGATGCTCGGGAACGTCGACTGCCTCGGAGCGGCCGGGCAGGGCCTTGTCTGGATCGGGAAGGGATTGCTTGTTCGAGTCGGTGAACCACATGCACTGATTCTACTCGTGGAATGTGAAGGCTCGATGACCTTGAATCAGAGACGGGAGATCGTCGGCCCCCGGCGGCCGAGGGCCGCGTGACCCGCGCCGCGCGCGCCAGTGCCGCGCTCAGCCCTTGACGGCGGCTCGCAGGCCCGCGCCGCTCGCGCCACCGAATATTCCGCACATTCTTAGATAGCCGTCGGCTGACTGAGAACAGCGGCAGCGATGGCGAAAATATGGATCCCATCGATCTTTTGTCGGATAGACCGGGCTAGACCCCCGAACGAGCGCCGAATTCCCATCGAATCGGGATCGAAGGCCGTCGGCTAAGAATGTGCGAAATATCAGGCCGGCTCGGGCCAGGAGGAGCGCGGAACGCGGCGTCCGCTCGAGCAGGGTGCGTATCACTCCGCCGCCAATGTCTGCAGGCCTACTCCACGGCCACCCCATGGGCTCGCGGCCCGAACGGCCGTAGAGCGGCAGGAAATCAGCCCTTGGCGGCCGCCCGCAGCTCGGCCTTGTGGGCGCGCTTGCCGGCCTGGTACGAGGCCAGGGCCTCGGGCGAGTCGACATCGCCGAGGGTCGGATGCTTGGGCAGCAATTCGGCCAGTCCCGGCAGCTCGAGGCCGTAGCGCTTGGCGAGGACGGCCGTGATCGTGCGCGCCTTCATCTCGCCGATCCCGGGCAGGCCGAGCAGGCGCTTCTGGAGGTCGCGGGCGTCCTTCGCGCCCGTCCAGACCGAGGCCGCGTCGTCGTCGTAACTGGTCGCGATCGCGCTGCACAGCGCCTGGACCCGGCCGGCCATCGCGCCCGGGAAGCGGTGGATCGCCGGGCGGGCCTGGAAGATCGAGGCAAGCTCGCCGGGGTCCATCGCCGCGATTGCCCGGGCGTCGAGCGCCTGGCCCGTCCGCTTGGTCAGCTCAAGCGGGCCGCTGAACGCCTTCTGGACGGTCACCTGCTGATCAAGCGTGAAGCCGATGAGGAGGGCCAGCGGGTCAACCGCGATCAGTCGGTCGGCGGCATCGTCACCGGTGTAATGGAGGCGATCGGGACTCTTCATGAGCCAATCGTAATCCGCTCGGCGGCCGATCGCGTCCGCGTTCCGCTCGAATCCCGTAGACTCGGGCTCGACCGCCCGTCCGGCTGCCCAGCCCCGACGCCGTTCTCGATGGGCGCACAGGAGTCACCCGCCGCTTGTCGTTCGATACCCTCGGCCTTTCGGCCGACATCCTCAAGGCTGTGGCCGAGGAGGGTTACACCGAGCCAACGCCCGTCCAGGCCGAGGCGATCCCCCTGGTACTCGCGGGCCGCGACGTGCTCGCTGCCGCGCAGACGGGTACCGGCAAGACGGCCGCGTTCACCCTGCCGATCCTCGAGCGGCTCAAGGGCCAGGCCAACACCAGCTTCTCGCCTGCCCGCCATCCGGTCCGGGCCCTCGTCCTGACCCCGACCCGCGAGCTCGCGATGCAGATCGCGGAGAGTGTCGCCACCTACGGCCGCTACGTGCCGCTCCGCTCGGCCGTGGTCTACGGCGGCGTCCCGATCGATCCCCAGATCAAGGAGCTGCGGGGCGGCATCGAGATCCTGGTCGCGACCCCGGGCCGGCTGATGGACCACATGGGCCAGCGCACCGTGAACCTGAGCCAGGTCGAGGTCCTCGTCCTGGACGAGGGTGATCGAATGCTCGACATGGGCTTCATTCCCGACATCCGCAAGATCGTGGCGATGCTGCCTGCCCGCAGCCAGACAATGCTCTTCTCGGCGACGTTCTCGGACGAGATCCGGCGCCTGGCGAGCGAGTTCCTGACGAATCCAGCGATCGTCGAGGTCGCCCGCCGGAACACCGCCGCCGAGAACGTCGAGCAGGTCCTCTACCCGGTCGATCGCGAGCGCAAGGAAGAGTTGCTGCTCCACCTGATCCGGCGCGACCACATGCAGCAGGTCCTGATCTTCACCCGGACCAAGCTGGCGGCCAGCCGGCTCGCCTCGTACCTCGATCGCCGCGGCGTGGCGGCAGTCGCGATCCACAGCGACCGCAGCCAGCCCGAGCGGACACGCGCGCTCGAAAGCTTCAAGACCGGCGAGGTGACCTGCCTGGTCGCGACCGACGTGGCGTCACGCGGGCTCGACATCGAAGAGCTGCCCTATGTCGTCAACTTCGAGCTCCCGTTCGAACCGCAGGACTACATCCACCGGATCGGCCGAACCGGGCGGGCCGGCGCTTCAGGCATCGCCATCTCCCTCGTGTGCATGGACGAGGTCGAGCTGCTCAAGGGCGTCCAGCGCCTGCTCAAGCGCCAGATTCCCTACCAGGTGGTCGAGGAGTTCGTGCCCGACCGCTCGGTCGAGGTCCGGCCCCTGCGTGGCTTCGGTCCCGGCGGCCGGGCCGGCTCGGGCTCCGGGCGGGGTAACGGCTTCGGCGCCGGGGCGGCGACCCCCGAGCACGGCCACGCCCACCGCAAGCCGATCCGCGGCCACTCCGGGGCGCCGAGCTGAGTCGCCGGCAAGCCGCCGCGCAGGGGCAGCCGGTTACACTGGGAATCCCGCATTGGGATCCTGAATGACCGAACCTCGCTCGCTCGGCGCGGCCGAGCTCCTCCGCTCCGTCGGCCTCCTCGCCGACGGACCGGTCCGCTGGGGCAGCCCGATCCGGGTTGGCGGCCCAGGTGTCTACCTCGTCGAACTGCCGGCAGCGCACAAGACCGCGCCGATCGACCATACCCTCGTCGCCCACTGGATCGAGCGGGTGCCCGGCCTGACCCTCGATGGCGCTCGGCCGACCCAGCGCGAGCTGGCCGTCCGGATGGGCGAGTTCTGGTTGCCCGACGAGACCGTCGTGTATATCGGGATGACCAACCTGTCGATCGGCGGCCGGGTCGGCGCTTTCGTTAAGACGCCCCTCGGCGACCGGCGGCCACACGCCGGCGGCCACTGGCTCAAGACCCTGACGGTGCTATCCGAGCTGCGCGTCTGGTGGGCGCCGACGTCGGCGCCCGAGGAGTACGAAGACGCGCTCCTGTCCGCCTTTGCCCAGGGGATCTCCCCCGAGGCGACGGCCGGCCTGCGGGACCAGAGCGTCGTCCTGCCGTGGGCCAATCTCCAGTCGGCGACGGACGAGCGCAAGCAGCACGGGATCAAGGGCGCGCTCGTGGTCGAGGAGGCCGACGGTCCGGTCAGCAAGGCCGAACGGGCCGCAGCGGCCGCCCGGGGGACGACGGGGGCCGGCGGCAAGCGAGTCGCCTCGGATCCTACCCGCCGGACGGGGATCCTCCGCTCAAGCACCGCTCGTCCAAGGAGCACGACGCCACGGGCGCCGAGCGGGGCGCGTGCCGCGGCCGCCGCGATCAAGGCCGCTGGTCGGCCGGCCGGACCCGCCGTCCAGCTGTCGCCCGAAGGCCTGATCGCGCTGCGGGCCGAGCTCGACGAGCTGATCAACGTCCAGCGGCCGGCGATCGTCGCCCGGATCGCCGCCGCGCGCGAGCTCGGCGATCTCAAGGAGAACTCCGACTACCACGAGGCGCGCCGCGAGCAGTCGTTCGCCGAGGGCCGTGTCCGCCAGCTCGAGGACCAGCTCCGCAATGCGGTCGTGGTCGAGGGCACCGGCGGCAGCGTCGTGGCCATCGGCTCAACGGTGGTGGTCGAGCGGATGGATCCAGCCGGAGCGCTCGAGACCACGACCTTCAAGATCGTGGGCGCGGCGGAGGCCAGCCCGCGGACCGACAAGATCTCGAACGTCTCGCCGATCGGCGCGGCGCTGATCGGCCGCAAGCCCGGCGATGCCGTCGAGGTCGTGATCCCGTCGGGGCGGATCGGGTTCCGGATCCTCGAGGTTCGCTGAGGGCGTGCGGTTCCGGTTCGTCCACACGGGCGACCTGCACCTCGACAGCCCGTTCCTCGGCCTCGGCCAGGCGGTCCCCGAGCGGATCGCGACGGCCCTGCGCGACGCGACACTGCACAGCTGGGATCGAATCGTCCGGCTGGCGATCGACGGCAAGGTCGATGGCGTGCTCGTGGCCGGCGATGTCTTCGAGGGTGCCAACCGTACGCTGCGGGCCCAGGTGGCCTTTCGGGACGGCCTTGCCAGGCTGGCGCAGGAGCGCATCTCGTCGTTCGTCGTGACCGGCAACCACGATCCGCTGTCGGGTTGGGAGCCGGCGGTCACCTGGCCAGGCCTGGCCTATCGCTTCCCCGCCGGTGAGGTCAGCAGCCGGCCGCTCATGCGCGACGGCACGGAGATCGCCCGCATCCACGGGATCAGCTACGCCGTCCGCGATGTCACCCGGAACCTGGCCGCCACGTTCCACCGTGAGGCTGATGAGCCCTTCGCGATCGGCCTGCTCCATGCCAACGTCGGCGGCATCGAGGGCTATGGCAACTACGCCCCGTGCTCGCTCTCGGACCTGGCCGCCAGCGGGATGGACTACTGGGCCCTGGGCCATATCCACAAGCACGCCATCCTGCGCGCGGCCGACCCGACGGTCGTCTACTGCGGCAATCCGCAGGGTCGCGATCCGGGCGAGGCAGACCCGCGCGGCTGCTACCTCGTCGAGGTTGACGACAGCGGCAACGTCCAGGCCAAGTTCCGGGCGATGGACGTGGTCCGCTGGCAGCGCCTCAACCTGTCGATCGAGGAGATCGCCACCGAAGAAGCCCTGTGCCAGGCCATTGGCGACGCCATCGAGACCGCCGCGACTGCAGCCGGGCGCTCGATCGTTGCCCTGGTCACCCTCACCGGCCGCGGCCCGCTGCACACCTCGCTGCGCCGGCCGGCCGTGTTGCGCGACGTGCACAGCCTCGTACGCGAGCGATTCGGGATCGGTGAGCCGTTCGCCTGGCTCGAGACGATCCGGGACGCCACCCGACCGTCGATCGATCTCGCGGCCCGGCGGGAATCGGGCGACTTGCTGGGCGAAACCCTGCGCGAATTCGAGCGGAGCCGGATCGCCTTGCGCGAAGGCCAGCAGGCGGACCTGCACGATCTCCTCCTGGACCTGTACGACCATCCCCGCGTTCGGCGAGCGTTGGGCGGCGCCCAGCCCGGCACCGCCGAGCTCCTGGCCCTGCTCGATTCGGCTGAGGCCCAGGTGATCGACCAGCTCGACGAAACGGGCTAGCCAGGCCGATGCGAATCGATGAGATCGCCGTCGACGGATTCGGGCTGATCCGGGACCGACGCCTGGAGCCGGCAGCGGGCCTGACCCTGATAAGGGGCGAGAACGAGGCCGGCAAGTCGACCCTGCTCGCCTTCATCCGGGCGATCCTCTTTGGCTTCGAGCCGAAGAGCCCGGCTGCCCTGGCCGGCGGGCGCCGTGGCGGCTGGTTGACGGTCACGCCGGCCGATGGGCGGCAGGTCCGGATCGAGCGCTACGGGATCACCGGCGGCAGCGGCCAGCTGCGCCTGCTCGACAACGACGGTGACGACCTCGGCGCCGAGACGCTCACTCGGATCCTGCAGGGTGTCGAGAAGTCCGTCTATCGCAACATCTTTGCCTTCGGGCTCGCCGAGCTGACCGAGTTCGACACGCTCACCGGGCCAGCGATCGCCGACCGGATCTACGGCGCCGGCATGGGCACCGGCGCGACGTCGGTGGTCGAGGTCGAGAACGCCCTCGAGAAGCTGCGCTCGGACATCTTCGTCAAGCGAGGCCGGATCCCGCGGATCAACGTGCTCCTGTCCGAGATCGAGGAGCTCGACGGCCGGATCGAGGCGATCAACCCGCCCGAGGTCTTCCGGGCCGCGGGCGGCCGACGGACGCTGCTTGAGGCCGAACTGGCGACGCTCTCGGCCGGCGCCGAGTCGATCGGCGTCGAGCGCCGCCGGCTCGAGCGCCTGCGCGACGGCTGGTCATCGTGGCTGGCCCTGGAAGCGGCCCGAACCCGGTTTGCCAGCTTGCCCGCGGACCCGGCCGGCCAGGCGGGCTATCCAGCAGACCTGCTCGAACGGCTCGCCCGCGTCGAACGCGACCTGGCCAGACTTGCGGAGCGGCGCTCCGAGCTTGCCATCGAGCGTGATCGAACGATCGCCGAGCAGGAGTCGGCCGCCGTTGACGCTGCACTCCTCGCCGTCCGGCCAGCTGCCGAGGCCCTGCTCGGAGGCCTGGCCGACGCGCGGACGGACCGGATCCGGCTGGCCGACCTGGATCGGGACCTGGCCGAGCGTTCAGCGGCCGTGACCGAGGCCCTGCGCCGGCTCGGACCGGGCTGGGACAGGGCTCGCGCAGCTGGCGTCGATGACTCGGTCGAGACCGAGGGCGCCGTCTCGGGCCACTTCCGGGTGCTCCTCGATACGGCCGATCGCGATCTTGCCGCCGGCCGGTCGGTCGCAGCGACCGCGGCGCAGAACCAGGCCGATGCCCGGGCCGACCTCGCCGCCGTGGCGACGCCCGGCTCGATCGCTCCCCTGCAGGCCATGCCCGCCGGATGGACGCCACCCGCAGCGACGGGCGGCGGTTCCCTGATCAGCCTGACCTGGCTGCTCGTCGGGCTCCTCGTCGGCCTCGCTGCCGGTGAAGGCGCACTGCTGCTCGGCCTCGGGCTCGCCCTCTCCGCAGTTGCCGGCCTGGTCGTTGGCGCAGCCACGGCCCTGGGCGGATCACTGGCCCTTCGCTCCAGCGCCCACATCGTGCTCCGTTCAACACCCGTCGACACCTCGGCGGCGGCACGACTGGGCGAGCGCACCGAGCGAGTTCACCTCCTCGAGGAACGGGCGCGGCTGGCCGAGGATCGGCTCGCCCAGGCGAGCCAGGCGCACGAGCAGGCAACGGCCGAGTGGCGGACCTGGCTCAGCCAGCACGGCCTGCCTCCGGAAGTCGACCGCGAGACCGCCCTGCGCCTGCTCGATGGCGTGACCGCGGTCCGCACGAACGTCGCGGCCTGCCAGGCCATCCAGGCTCGGCGCGACGCGACCGCGGCCCGCTCGGTCGACTTCGAGGCTCGCTCGAACGCCTTCCTCGTCGGAATAGGGCGCACGGCCGGCGACGATCCACTGGCCGCGATCGACGCGGTTGGACGCGACCTGGCGGTGACCGCCGGAGCAATGGCCACCCGCGATCGGGCCCTCCACGAGTTGGCCCGGATCGAGGCGGCTGCCGTGGC
>PNAZ01000078.1 GCA_003169655.1 Chloroflexota bacterium | reverse complement strand
CAGGCCCAGATCCTCGAGCTGATCCAGCGAGTCGCCAACGAGACCGGCGCAGCGGTCATGCTGATCACCCACGACCTGGGCGTCGTCGCCGGGATGACCCAGCGGATCCAGGTGATGTACGCCGGCCGGATCGTCGAGACGGCGACCACCCGGGAGCTGTTCGCCCATCCCCGCCATCCCTACACCGTTGGCCTGCTGCGCTCGATCCCGCGCCTCGACCTGGGCGACAACCGGGCCCTGATCCCGATCGACGGCCTGCCGCCGGACATGACCCGCGAGCGGCCGGGCTGTCCCTTCGCGCCGCGCTGCGCCTGGGCGACCGACCAGTGCCTGGTCGAGGATCCTGAGCTCAGCTCGGTCATCGCCGGCCAGCGGACGGTCTCGGCCGGGCCGGAGGCGACCCACCGGGTGGCCTGCTGGAACCCGGCCACCGACGAGGAGGCCGCCCAGGGTGCGCCAGCCTCGGGCCACGTCTCGGCGATCACCGCCTCGACCCAGGCCCGCGCGGCCGCCGCGGCCGCTGCCCTGTCCGACGCGCCATGACCATGACAGTCGATGGCTCGACCACGAGCGGGCCGGCCGGCGCAGGCGCGCCCGGTGACGGTCCTGGGGGCGACCGGACGCTGCTCTCGGTGAGCGACCTGCGGATGTACTTCCCGGTCACCCAGGGCCTGATCTTCGAGCGCCATATCGGCGACGTCCATGCGGTCGACGACGTGTCGTTCGACCTGCCCCGCGGCGAGACCCTCGGCCTGGTCGGCGAGTCGGGCTGCGGCAAGTCGACCACCGGGCGGACGATCCTGCGCCTGTATCGGCCGACCGCCGGCAAGATCATCTTCGACGGGGTCGACATCACCCGGCTGAGCGGGGAGGCACTGCGCAAGACCCGGCGCCGGATGCAGATGATCTTCCAGGACCCGTATGCCAGCCTGAACCCGCGGATGACCGTCGGCGGGATCGTGGGCGAGCCACTGGCCGTCCACGAGATCGGGACGTCCGCCGAGCGTCGCGAGCGGGTGGCCGAGCTGCTCAACGTGGTCGGCCTGAACCCCAACTTCCTGAACCGCTATCCGCACGAGTTCAGCGGCGGCCAGCGCCAGCGGATCGGCGTCGCCCGGGCGATCGCGGTCAACCCCGAGCTGATCATCGCCGACGAGCCGATCAGCGCCCTCGACGTCTCGATCCAGGCCCAGATCATCAACCTGATGGAGCGCCTCCAGGACGAGTTCTCGCTGACCTACCTGTTCATCGCCCACGACCTGTCGGTCGTGCGCCACGTCAGCAACCGGATCGCGGTGATGTACCTCGGCCGGATCGTCGAGCTGGCCTCGTCCGACGACCTGTATGCCCACCCGCTCCACCCGTACTCGGTGGCCCTCCTGTCGGCCGTGCCGATCCCCGACCCGGTGATCGAGTCGCGCCGGCGGCGGATCATCCTCAAGGGCGACGTGCCGAGTCCGGTCAACCCGCCGTCGGGCTGCCGCTTCCATACCCGCTGCTGGCTGCGTGATCGGCTTGGGAACCCGGAGCGGTGCACCACCGAGGATCCCGCCCTGCGGACGCTGGCGACCGGCCATGAGGTCGCCTGCCACTTTGCCGAGGCGGTCGACAACTCGGTCGAGCAGCGCCAGGCGATCGGCGTGCCGATTCCCGTCGTGGTGGGTGGCCTGACGGCGACCGCGGCGCCGCCCGAAGCCCCCCGGGCCTGATCGGGGGCCATCGGGCGATGTCGAGCTCTGCGGCTGGTCCCCAGCGGCTTGTTGTGGCCGGCCTGTCCGCCACACCGGGCGAGCGAGTGACCGGCCTGATCCGGGTCGACCTGGGCGAGACCATCGTCGAGCTTCCGCTCGTCCTGATCCACGGCGTCCGGCCCGGTCCGCGGGTCGGCCTGACGGCCGGGATCCATGGCGCCGAGTACGTCTCGATCGCCGCCGCGCGACGGGTGATCATGGAGCTCGATCCGGCCACCGTGCAGGGCTCGATCGTGGCCGTCCTGACCGCCAATCCGCCGGCCTTTGCCGCTCGCTCGATCTATCTCAACCCGCTCGACCGGCGCAATCTGAACCGGGTCTTCCCCGGCGATCCGGCCGGTTCGCCAAGCGAGCGTCTGGCGGCCTGGCTCGACGCGAACGTGATCGCCGGCTCCGACCTGTTCATCGACATGCACTGCGGCGACATGAACGAGGCCCTCGTCCCGTTCACCGGCCTCGAGCTGACCGGCGACGCCGCCGTGGACGCCCTGAGCCGGCGCGTCGCTGAGGCGTACGGGCTCGACTACCTGGTCATCGGCCCGCTGCCCGGCTCGACGACGACCGCCGCGGCCACACGCGGTATCGCCGCTGTCCTGGGCGAGGTCGGCGGCCGCGGACAATGGCCCGAATCGGATGTGGGCGTCCACGCGGCCGGCCTGCGCCGGGCGCTCGTCGCCGCAGGGGTCCTGCCGGTGAGCGAGGCGACCGGTCCGGCCGGGCGCGTCTCGACCCTCCTGACCCTGGAGGCCTGGCTTCGCTCCGAGGTGAACGGCTACTGGCATCCCGCGGTCGAGGTCGGCGAGGTCGTGACCGCCGGCCAGGCGCTGGGCGAGGTACGGGACGCGTTCGGGGCCGTTCGAGGGGCGATCAGCGCGCCGATCGGCGGGGTCGTCCTGTTCCTGGTGACGTCCCTGGCGATGAACGAGGGGGACCCGCTGCTGGCCATCGGGGCCGAGTGACGGGCTAGACTCGGGCCATGCAGCCCCTCCGGATCGCCCTGGCCCAGATCGCGCCCCGGCTCGGGCTCCTCGACGAGAACCTCGCGCACCACCACGCCCTGATCGCCGAGGCTCGGACCGGTGGCGCGGGCCTGGTCGTCTTTCCCGAGCTGGGGCTGACCGGCTACCTGCTCCAGGACCTGGCGGCCGAAGTCGCGATGCGCCTCGACGACCCGCGCCTGCTCGAGCTGGCGGCCGCAACTGCGGCCGCGCCTGGCTCAGCCAACGGCGACACGCCTGCCTCGGGTGGCATTTCGGCGATCGTCTCGTTCGTGGAGGAGTCCGCCGATCATCGGCTGTTCATCGCTGTCGCCCTGCTCGAGGACGGCCGGGTCAGGCACGTCCAGCGCAAGCTGTTCCTGCCCACCTACGGCCTGTTCGACGAGCGGCGCTTCTTCGCCGCCGGCGATCTGCTCCGGGCGACCCCCTCAGGCCTGGGGATCGGCGTCGGGCTGAGCGTATGCGAGGACTTCTGGCACCTGGCGGTGCCCCAGCTGCTGGCCCTCGACGGCGCCCAGCTGCTGGTCAACGTGTCGTCCTCGCCGGGTCGCGACCTGGCCGCCCTGAACGAGGTCGGCCTGGGCACCGCGACCTCGTGGCGGACGCTCCTGCGCACGTACGCCCAGCTCACGACGAGCTTCGTGGTCTTCGTGAATCGGGTGGGGGTCGACGAGTCGATCTCGTTCTGGGGCGGCTCCGAAGTGATCGGACCCAATGGCGACGCGGTCTTCAGCGCGCCGCTCTACGACGAGGGGCTCTATTTCGTCGACGTGGACCTGGGCGACGTCCGCCGAGAGCGGATTGCGCTGCCCCTCCTCCGCGACGAGCGGCTCGAGCTGGCGATCCGCGAGCTCGACCGGATCGTGAGCGAACGGGCCGGCCAGACCGAGGATTCGACCGCCGAGCAGGGCGCTGAGCCGGGGCTCGACGTGGCGGCCCGATGAGTGCCGTTGGCGGCCCGCGGGCGGTGCCCGATGGAGCCGGCCTGTTCGACCTGCCGCCCGAGCTGGCGATCGACACGGATGTAGCCCGGCGGGTCATCATCGAGTTCATCCGGGGCCAGCTCAGGCAGGCCGGCTTCGAGCGCGCCGTCGTCGGCCTGTCGGGCGGGATCGACTCGGCCCTCGTCGCCTGCCTCGTGGCCGAGGCGATCGGGCCCGAGCAGCTGCTGTGCCTGATGCTCCCGTACCGGACCTCGGCGGCCGCGTCGCGGGCGGATGCGGAGACGGTGATCAGGCAGCTCGGCTGTGCAGGCGACCTGGTCGACATCAGCCCGATGGTCGACGCCTACTTCGGTTGGCCCGAATCGGGGGTCGTCGGAGCGGCTGGCACCGAGGGCCTGATCGCCAGCGCCCTGCGCCGGGGCAACGTGATGGCCAGGATCCGGATGACGGTCCTCTACGACCGCTCGGTGACCTGGTCCGGCCTCGTCGTTGGGACGAGCAACAAGACCGAGTCGCTGATCGGCTACACGACCCTCTTCGGCGACGCGGCCAGCGCCCTCAATCCGATCGGCGATCTGTACAAGAGCCAGGTCCGCCAGGTCGCGGCGGCCGTCGGGGTGCCCGAGGCGATCATCCGCAAGGCGCCCTCGGCCGACCTGTGGCCGGGCCAGACCGACGAGACCGAGGCAGGCTTCAGCTACCCCGAGCTGGACCGACTGCTGTACTGGCTGGTCGACCGGCGGCGATCGGTCGAGGAGCTCGATGCGAAAGGCTTCGCCCCGGAGCGGATCGCCTGGGCGATGAAGGCGGTCGCCGGCTCGGAGTTCAAGCGCCAGGTCGCGCCGATCGCCAAGCTCGGCCCGCGCACGTCCGGGGTCGACTACCTCTACCCGCGCCGGCGACCGGGCTCGGCCCGGACCTAAGGGCCGGCAGGCTTGGCCCGACCAGTTGGGGCCCGAACCGCGCCGCCACCCTCCCGGCCAACGGGCGGGGGCCGCCTGTTCATCGTCGCCACTCCGATCGGCAACCTGGCCGACGTGACCCTTCGAGCGCTCGAGGTCCTGCGCAGCGTGCCGCTCGTGGCCGCCGAGGACACCCGCCACTCGCGGCGCCTCTTGGCACCCCACGGGATCACCACCCACCTGGTCAGCTTCCACGCCCGCAACGCGGCGGGCCGGCTGCCGGAGCTGCTCGCCCATCTCCGCGGCGGGGCCGACCTCGCCCTGATCACGGATGCAGGGACGCCCGGTGTCAGCGACCCCGGCGACGAGCTCGTCCGGGCGTGGGCGGCGGAGGGCGGCACGGTCGTTCCGGTTCCCGGCGCGTCGGCCGTCCTGGCGGCCGTGGTCGCGAGCGGCATTGCCGGTCCACGCTGGGCGTTCGAGGGCTTCCTGCCCCGCTCCGGGCGCGAGCGTCGAGAGCGGCTGGCGCGGATCGCGGCAGATGAGCGGGCGACGGTCGTCTACGAGGCACCGGGCCGGGTGGCGGCGACCCTCTCCGACCTGGCGACCGCCTGTGGCGGCGATCGGGCCGGGGCGGCCTGCCGGGAGCTGACCAAGCTCCACGAATCGATCGTCCGCGGCTCGCTGGCGGAGCTGGCGGAATCGGCCCGAAGCGGCGAGATTCCAGCGCGAGGTGAGTTTGCGATCGTGGTCGGTGCGGGGCGTGGACGCGCCCACCCGGCTGGCGACCCCGTCGACGCCGAACGGGATGCTCGGGCCGAGGTCGAGCGGCTCGTGGGGTCGGGTGTCGCCAGGGGAGATGCCGCTCGCCGCGTGGCGGCCGCGACGGGCATCAGCCGCCGGAAGCTGTATGGCGGTCCAACCGATTGACCTCGTCCCGCGGTCGGGATTGCCACCTGGTCTGAAAAGAGCAGGACGGGCGCCGGGGGCGGGCGCCCGTCCTGCGAGAACCGGGACCGCCGTCAGGCGGCGGCTTCGACGGGCAGTGGATCGGCGGCGGAACCCTCCCGGGCCGCCGCATGCGAAGGCTCGTCGTCCTCGTCGCCGGGGCCGGCGGTGGCCCGGGCTTCGAGCGCCTCGGCCACCGACTGGGCCTCGTAGTCCTTCTTCTTGCGGCCCGACAGCATCTCCACGTTCGAGGCCACGATCTCGGTCTTCCAGTGCCGGATGGACTTCTCGTCGTCCCAGCTGCGGGTCTGGATCCGGCCCTCGATCGCGACCTGCTGGCCCTTGCCCAGGAACTGCCCGCAAATCTCGGCCAGGCGGTCCCAGGTGACCACGTTGTGATACTCGGTCCGCTCCTTGCCGCCGGGGTACTCGTTGGTGGCCAGGCTGAACTGGGTGACGGCCTTGCCACTGGCCAGGCTGCGCAGCTCCGGATCCCGGGTCAGTCGCCCGGTCAGGAACACCTTGTTCACGATCGCGTCTCCTTCCGGGTCGGACCGGCCAATTGCCGGCGGCGACCCCGATCTGCGGCGGTATCCAGCCACCGTAGCGAGGAGCGCTTATTGGCCCATTCGCGGGCGATTGCCGGCGGCTCTCGCCACGAGATCGGCCGTCGGTGGCACGAGTCCGCAGTCCGGCGTGGTGCACAGATCCAGCCCCAGCTCGGCCAACCCCTCGGCCAACGGCGTAAAGCCGAGGTTGCCGCCGAAGCTGCGGCTCGTGACCCCCGCCGGGATCCCCCGAACGAGGACGGCGCCGCCGGAGTCTCCGCTGCCGGTCGGGATCTCGGCCGCGATCATGCACGGGAAATACGAGCCATCCTCGTTCGCCGGAAAGAGATTCTGGCCCTTCTCGGCAACCGTTCCGGCTCGGTAATCGTTGCGGCCGTCGATCTCGACCGGGTCACCGATCGCGATGTCCGTGCAGGCGAGCGGCTGGGTACCCGGCGCGATGATCCGATAGCCGGCCGTGCCCAGGTCCACGACGTTCAGGTGCCCCCACGGAATGCGGTCCGGGGCGACGACGAGCTCGTTCATGTCCGAAGCCGCGCAGGTATGCCCCGGATAGGGGCACGTCGTGGCTCGGGCCGTCGGGCCAAAGACGCCCTGCACCGTGGTTCGCCCAGGATCGTAGGCCACGGT
>PNAZ01000034.1 GCA_003169655.1 Chloroflexota bacterium | reverse complement strand
GCGCCGCTGATCGGCTTGCCGCCGTTGCGCGACTCGAGCCGGGCCAGGTCCTCGAGGTTGGCCTTGACCAGGCTCGACAGCTTGGCCAGCGTCCGGCCGCGCTTGCTGGCCGACCAGCTCGACCAGCCCTTCGGGTCGTCGAGCGCCTTCCGGGCGGCGGCCACGGCCCGGTTGACGTCCTCGCGGCCGCCCAGTGGCGCGCTGGCGATGACCGCGCCGGTTGCCGGGTTGATCACCTCGAAGGTCTGGCCATCGGCCGCGTCGACGGGCTCGCCGCCGATGATCATCCGGGCGGCGGCCGGGGTCGCGATCGTCACGGGCTGGTCGGTCATGTCGGGAGAACCTCGCCTCGAGTGGGAGCCCGCGCAATGGGGCGTATCAGGGCGTCGATGATACGTCCGGTCGGCTCGGTTGCCGGAGCTTGCGCCAGCCACTCGGGGCTCGATCATCGCCCGGGGCGAACAAAACGCGGAAACGCCCGGCCGATTTCGGACTGGCTCGCATGCGTTGCGGCGAATCGATCGCCCCCGGCGACCATTCCGCCTGAATCGAGGCGGAGCTCGTCGAGTCTTGACGCCGATTCAGCTGATTCGATCGCCCGTGGCGATCACCCGACCAACGCCGAGCGCTCCACGGACCGCCGAGCGCGGCACCCAGCCCCGGGCGAGGCTGTCAGCCCTTCGCCGCGGCTTCGCGCTCGATGTTGCGGACCAGCCGGTCGAGCTGTGCCTGGAGCCCCTCGCGGACCTGCTTGCGGAACGAGGCGAGCATCCCTTCGAGCTCGAGGCTGCCCTGGTAGTCGACCCGGGCACCAGTCGGGACGGCGGTGATCTCGATCGGGACCGTCAGGTGCAGGGCCCCGCCCAGCCCCCGCGGCGCGCCGTCCAGATCCAGCCGGAGGTGATGAGGCTGGTCGAGGTCGTGATAGGTGACATGGAGGTCGACCCGGACGGTCATGAACATCTGCTTGATCGCGACGACGATCTTCAGCCCGCCGCTGCCGTCGGACTCGATCGACTCGCAGTCGGGCAGCGCCCGGCCGAGGGCAGCCGGATCCTGGATGACGGCCCAGGTCGCCTGGGGCGACGTCCCGATCTGGACGCTGCCCGAGAACTCGTCGATCAACCTGCCTCCGCGGCCGGGACCGATGGCACGACCTTGAGCGGAGCTGGCGGCGTGTCGAGGTGGCCGCGCTCGGCCACGTCGTGCTCCTCGCGGAGCATCTCGGTCTCGCGCTCGAGGCCAACCATCGCCGCGCCGACGATCCCCGCCTCGTTGCGGAGCTGGGCGGCCACGATCGGGACCGGGGTCTTGAGGAAGGGCAGGAAGCGGTCCGCCTTCTTGCTGATCCCGCCGCCCAGGATGATCAGGTTGGGGCTGAACAGGACGTCGATCGCCCGGAGGTGATCGTCCAGGTCCTCTGCCCAGGCCTTCCAACTCTGGCCACGGCGGACACGGGCGTTGGCCGACGAACGGCGCTCGGCGTCCTTGCCACCGACCTCCATGTGGCCCAGCTCCGTGTTGGGGACCAGCCGGCCGTCGATGAAGATGCCCGAGCCGACGCCGGTGCCCAGGGTCAGTACGATCACCACCCCGCGCTTGCCGTGGCCAGCCCCAAAGCGCATCTCGGCGACCCCCGCTGCATCGGCGTCGTTAACCACCCACGTCCGGCGTTTGAAGGACCGTGAGAAGGCCGCCTGGGCGTCGAAGCCGACCCATTCCGGATCGACGTTCGCGGCGGTCTTGGTCACCCCGTTGATGACCGGCGATGGGAATCCGACCCCGATCGCCTGGATGACCGGCGTGGGCAGGCCGGCGGCGACCGCAGCGGAGTTCGCGGCCCGAACCAGCCGGGCGACCACCCGGCCGGCGGACGCGACGACGACGGCCGGCTTCGACGGCACGGGCGTGAGCACCCGGATCCGCTCGCCGGCCATCTCGCCGGTCTTGACGTCGACGACGGCGGCCTTGATCCCGGTTCCGCCGACGTCCACGCCGATCGCCAGCAGGCGTTCGCCTTCGTGCATCAGAAGTAGTTCACGCTGATTCCGCCGTCGACGACGAGCTGGGCGCCGTTCGTCCAGCGTGACTCGTCCGAGGCGAGGTACATCGCCATGTACACGATCTCCTCGGGCTTGCCGAAGCGACCGGTTGGGTTGCGGGCCAGCCGGAGCTGCTTGGCGGCTTCGTCCTTGACCAGCCAGTCCATCAGCAGCGGCGTCTCGACCGGACCGGGGCAGATCGCGTTCGTCCGGATCCCCTTTGGCCCGAACTGGACGGCCAGGCTACGGGTGAGGGCCAGCAGGGCGCCCTTCGACGCGGTATATGCGTCCTGGGGGACCGTGCAGCCCAGCAGCGCCACGAAGCTGGCGATGTTGATGATCGAGCCTGAACCGCCCGCTTCCATCGCCGGAATCGCGTACTTGCAACCCAGGAACACGCCTCGAACGTTCACAGCCATGACCTTGTCCCACGTCTCGACGTCGGTGTCGATGACCGAATGGTCCGCCTCGGGCATGATCCCCGCGTTGTTGTACAGGACGTCGAGCCGGCCATACGTGGCGACGGCGTGCTCGACCATCGCCTTGGCGTCGGCCTCCCGGCTGACATCCACCTTGACCAATGAGGCCTGCCCGCCGGCCTTCCGGACGAGCTCGACCGTCTCCGATCCGGCCGCCTCGCTGAACTCGGCGACGACGATCTTCGCGCCCTCGGCGGCGAACAGCTGGGCGGCCACCCGGCCCATCCCGCCCCCGCCGCCGGTGATGATCGCCACCTTGTCTGTCAGTCGCACGAACGGACCTCCTTGAAGCGTGGTCTGGATCGCATTGCTGTGGCCTGGGCCGTCGCGGGCTAGCTCCGCTCGAGGTAGCGCTCGCGCTCCCAGTTATGGACGACGGAGTCGTAGACCTGCTGCTCGTAACGGGCGGCGTTGAGGTAATGGTCGATCACGTCCTGGCCGAAGATCTCCGGCCCCGCTTCGCTCTTTTCGAGCTCCCAGATCGCCTCGTACAGGGCGCGCGGCATCCGCTCGCAGCCGGTCGCGACGTAGCCGTTGCCCTTGAACTCCGGCTCGAGCTTCAGCTCGTGCTCGATCCCGTACAGGCCGGCCCCGATCGCGGCGGCGTAGGTCAGGTAGGCGTTCATGTCGCCGCCCGGGAAGCGATCCTCGACGTGGAGGTTGCTGCCGTGGCCGACGACCCGGAAGCCGGTCGTCCGGTTGTCGCGGCCCCAGACGACGTTGACCGGCGCCCAGGACAGCGACGCGTAGCGCTTGTAGGAGTTGATGTTGGGGGCGATGAAGATCGCCAGCTCGCGCGACAGCTTCATCATCCCGGCCACGAACTGGCTGAACGTCCTGGACATGCCGTAGGGCAGGCCGGCCGCCGGGTCGTGGGTCAGCGAATGATCGCCGGCCTTGTCCCACAGGCTCATGTGGAGATGGCCCGACGAGCCCGTCCAGCTGGCGTCGGGCTTGGCCATGAACGTGATCCCCCAGCCGTTGAGGTAGGCGATCTCCTTCGCCCCGTGCTTGAAGATCACGCTCCGGTCGGCCGATTCCATCACGTGGTCGTAGCGGATATTGACCTCGTGCTGGCCAGGCGCGGCTTCGCCCTTGCTGAACTCGATCGGCACCCGGGCCGCTGTCATCTGGTTGCGCAGGAGGCGATGGAGGGGCTCGGCCTTGGTCGCCTGGAGGAGGTGGTAATCCTCGTTGTAATAGCCGAAGCGCTCCGGGATGGCCCAGCCCCGGCGGTTCGATTCCTCCCACGATTCCTTCAGGACGTAGTACTCGAACTCCGAGCCCGCCTTGACCGCCAAGCCCAGCGCGGCGGCCCGCGCCACCTGGCGCTTGAGGATCGTCCGAGGAGCCACGGGGATCTCGTCGCCGGTCTCCTCGTCGGTGGCGTCGCTGAGGACCAAGGCCGTCTTCTCGAGCCAGGGCAGCACGCGCAGGGTGTCCCAGATCGGTTGGGCGATCCAGTCGCCGTAACCCGTCTCCCAGTTCATCAGGGCGAACCCGTCGGGGGTGTTCATCTCCATGTCCGTGCCCAGCAGGTAGGTGCAGAAGTGGGCCCCGTGGTCGATCACCCCGGCCAGGAACGCCTCGGCCTGGACCCGCTTGCCCATCAGCCGGCCCTGCATGTCGGTGATCGCCACGACCAGGGTGTCGATCCGCCCGTCGCCGACCATTGCCTCCAGCTCGAGGAGGCGCGGATGCTTGGCGTGGCCATGGTCTTCCTTGCTCATCGCCGACCTCCTCAGGCTGGACAGAAGATGGGTTTCGTCTCGCGCGGGGCTATTTGGCGGCGAAAGCGGATCGCGGTCGCCCGGCCGATGCCCGAGCTCGCGCCCGTGACGATGCGGACCTTGCCGTCGAGGCGGTCGCCCACCGAGTTCTCCAGGGGTCGCGCGCCGCCGGCCGCTCCTGGCCCGGCTCGCTGAATTGAGATTCCGTATTGACAGGAACCCAGCGGACCGGCCTAATCCGCCACATCTCCATCGTACGCTGCCCCAGGAGGATTCGAGGGATGGCTGCCAGACCCGGCGGGTCGATATCGGCCGACGAAGAGAAGCTTCACAGCCTGGGGTACGCCCAGGAGCTCCGGCGGGGGATGAGGACATTCTCCAATTTCGCCGTCTCGTTCACGATCATCTCGATCCTGTCAGGCTGCCTGACCCTGTTCGGATTCGCGATGAACACCGGCGGCCCGGCGGTCATGACCCTGGGCTGGCTGTTCGTTGGCGTGTTCGTCATCCTGGTTGCGTTGGGCATGGCCGAGGTCGCCTCGAGCTATCCCACGGCCGGTGGCCTGTACTACTGGTCGGCCAAGCTGGCCGATGAGGCCGGCGCAAACGGTGCCAGGTGGAGCTGGTTTGTCGGCTGGTTCAACCTTGTCGGCCAGATCGCCGTCACGGCCGGCATCGACTTCGGCCTGTCGCTGTTTCTGAACGCCTTCCTGAACCTTGCCTTCGGTTTTCCGGCGGACCCGCCCCATCTGATCCTGATCTACGGGATCGTGCTGATCATCCACGCCTTGCTGAACACGGTCGGGATCCGACTCGTAGCGTTCCTGAACGATGTATCCGTTTGGTGGCACCTGGTCGGCGTCGCCGCAATCGTGCTCGTCTGCGTGTTCCTCAACCAGCACGGCCGAACGGACCTGGGCACCGTCTTTTCGAAGACGGTCGACAACACAGGAAGCGGACCCGGTCTATCGTGGCCTGGGCCGCTCCTCTTCGGCATCCCGCTGTACGTCGGCCTCATTGGGCTGTTGAACGCGCAATACACGCTGACCGGCTTCGATGCGTCGGCACACATGTCCGAGGAAACGCATGACGCCCAACGGTCGGCGCCGAAGGGGATCATCTACTCGGTGATCATCTCGATCATCGCCGGGTTCGTTCTCCTCGTTGCGATGAATGTCGGGATTACGCCCGACAAGGTCTTCCTCGGAGCTGATGGCTCAACGATGGTCGATGGGTATGCGCATGCCCTTGCATTCCAGGCCGCGACAGGAGTTGCGCCTGCACAAATCTGGATCGATGCGATTGGAAAGACCGGCGGCCTGTTCATCCTGCTGATCGTGATCGGCGCCCAGTTCNNACGAACTCGATCTGGCTGGCGGCCGGTGGCGCCTTCGTTCTCGGTCTGCCCTACCTCTGGAGTCCGGTTGCCTATTTCGCGGTCACATCGATCGCCGTGATCGGGCTCTACGTCGCGTACGTGTCGCCAGTCTTCCTGCGGCTGCGCGCCGGCAGCAAGTTCCAGGAGGGGCCCTGGACGCTCGGCCGCTGGAGCAAGCCGATCGGGATCGTCGCGACAATCTGGGTCGCGGTCATCTTCGTGCTGTTCATGCTCCCACAGGTCCTCCCGGTCTTCGGTGACAGCGGACCCGTCTGGGCAAACCTCAACTACACCCCGCTGGTCTTCCTGATCGTGCTCGGTGGGGCAGCGATCTGGTGGGCTGTCTCGGCCAAGAACTGGTTCCACGGACCCAAGGTCCAGGGCACAGCCGAAGAGCTGGCTGCCATCGAGGCAGAACTCGAAGTGGTCTGAGCCATCGCCTGGCAGGCCGCCCGCCGGCCCGCCCCAACGATCGTCGAGCCCGGTGGCACCTGCCGCCGGGCTCATTCGTTGTCAGGGAGGGCGCCCGCAGATGGACGCGGCCGAGGCCCCTCCAGTAGGGGCCCCTCTAGTAGATCAGGGTCGCCCCACTCGGGAAGCTGAACGCAAAGGCCGCCGGGCTGAGCGCCGCGTCGGGCAGCAGGCTGGTCACCGTCGCATCGCGGGTCACCTCGCCGGCGATCGTCTCGACCAGGCGCAGGATGACCCCGGTGTCGCGATCGAACGAGACCTGCAGATGATGGTCGGGGCGGTCGGCGGCGATCCCGATCGAGCGGGGATGGTCGCATTCGACCAGGACGGCCTCGCGTCCGTTCACGTCGATGGTGCCGGCGGCCCACGATCGACCGGTGCCCAGGACGTTCTGGCACAGCCCAGCCGGGTGGACGAACGACTCGGGCAGTGATTCGGCCGGCAGTGCGGTGAGCGGTCGGTAGACCGTGGCGCTACCCGGGAAGTCGGGATCGTCGAGGCCGGCCACGCGATGCCGAACGGGGCGCTGGGTGCCCTTGCGATGCTCCGCCGACCAGGTCCGGACGGTCTCGCCGTCGGAGATCCACAGCTCATGGTTGGCGGTGATCCCCAGGCTGGGATCGGTGGTCACGACCCGCGCCTCACCCGGATGGCGGATCGTCGTCTCGATGACCAGCAGCCGCTCACCGTGGGTCGTCGCGGTTCGATCCTCGATCCGCAGCCGGAGCGTCTCGAAGCGGAGCTCCGCGTCGCGGACGAAGGTGAACAGCTCGGCCAGGCTGGGCGTGCCCTCGGGCAGGCTGACCAGCTCCGGCCGGCGGCGACCCGACGCGCTGGCCGGCAGCGAGCTCGACGCGCGCGCCCAGGGGGAAGTCGACATCGCCGCGTATCGTAGCGCGTCAGCCCCCGGCCGGACCGCCCTCGCTCCCCGGCCTGGTCATTCGGTCAGGGTCCAGCAGGATGTCCAGGTCGGCCGCCGGAATGCCCCGCTCGAGGGCCAGCTCGCGGATCGTCCGGCCGCTGGCCAGGGCCTCCTTGGCCAGCTTGGTCGCGGCGTCGTAGCCGATCACCGGCGCCAGGGCGGTGGCCAGCATCAGGCCCTGTTCCACGAGCCGTGGCCCGCGCTCGGTCGCCGTCAGGCCGTCGATCGTCCGGGTCGCGAAGTTCTCCGCGACGGCGCCCAGGAGCTCGATCGATTCGAGCAGGGCGGCGGCTGCGACCGGCATCATCACGTTCAGCTCGAGCAGGCTGCCGGTCTGGCTGAAGCCGATCGTGGCGTCGTTGCCGACCACCCGGGCGACGACCATCGTCAGGCTCTCGACCATCACCGGGTTCACCTTGCCGGGCATGATGCTCGAGCCCGGCTGGGTCTCGGGCAGGGCCAGCTCGGCAATCCCCGCCCGGGGGCCCATGCCCATCAGCCGGACGTCCGAGCCGATCTTCCACAGGCTCAGGGCAATCGCCTTCAGACCGCCATGGGCCGCGATCACCGTGTCGAGCGTGGCCTGGGCGTGGAAATGGCTGTCGGTCTCGCGGACGGCGAGGCCGGTCAAGGTCGCGAGGCGCGCGCACGTCCGGGCGGCAGCCCCGGCGGGCATGTTGATCCCCGTCCCGACGGCCGTGCCACCGAGGGGCACGCTGAGCAGCTCGTCGAGCGCCGTCCGAGCGCGCCGCCGCGAGGCCGCCAGCTGGCCGGCATAGCCCGCGAACTCCTGGCCGAGGCGGATCGGCGTGGCGTCCTGGAGATGCGTTCGGCCGGTCTTGACGATCGCGTCGAACTCGACGGCCTTGACCGCCAAGCTGCGCTCGAGCCGCTCGAGCGCCGGGAGGAGGGTCCGCGACAGCTCGATCGCCGCGGCCAGCTGCATTGCTGTCGGGATGACGTCGTTCGACGACTGGGCGGCGTTGACATGGTCGTTGGGGTGGACCGGCCGCCCGAGCCGCTGGCCGGCGAGGCGGGCGATCACCTCGTTCATGTTCATGTTGGTCGAGGTGCCCGAACCGGTCTGGTAGATGTCGATCGGGAAGGCATCGTCGTGCTGGCCCTCGGCCACCTCGTCGGCCGCCGCAACGATCGCCGCGGCCACGTCCGGCTCGACCATGCTCAGCTCGGCATTCGTCTCGGCGGAGGCGCGCTTGACCAGGGCCAGGGCGTGGATGAAGGCCGCCGGCATCGGCCGGCCCGAGATCGGGAAGTTGAGGACCGCGCGCTGGGTCGACGCGCCGTACAGGGCGTCGGCGGGGACGGCCATCTCGCCCATCGAATCACGTTCGATCCGGGTCTTCGGCTGACCGTCCGATTCCGTCATGCGTCGATGGTAGCGGCCCAGCCGACCTCGGCGAGCCACTCGCAGGGTCGCGGCGGGCAACTCTCGTAGACTCCGGGTGATGAGCATCGAGGCCGGCTTCGACTCGGACACGTTCCGCAAGGTGATGGGCCACTTCGTGACCGGGGTCACCGTGGTCACCACCGTCGAGAACGGTGAGCCGCAGGGGATCACGGTCAATGCCCTCAGCTCGGTCTCGCTCGAGCCGCCGCTCGTCGTGGTGGCCCTTGATCGGCGGCGCTACATCACGCCCAAGGTCCATGCCGCCGGGTCCTTCGCGGTCAACGTCCTGGGCGAGCACCAGCAGGTCCTCGCCGATTGCTTCGCCGGCGCCCCGGTGGAGCCCGGTCGCGAGCGCTTCTGTGGCGCAGCGTGGCAGCCGGGAAGGTCGGGGATGCCGCTCCTGGAGGGCGCCATCGCGACCCTTGAGTGCACCGTCGTTGGCGTCCACGAGATCGGTGATCACGACTTGTTCATCGGCCGTGTGGCGGCGCTCCATAACGAAGAGCACCATCCCCAGCCGCTTCTCTACTACCGACGCCGCTACCTGCGTGTCGAGCGCTCGGAATCGATCGCGATCGAAGGCCGGCAGGAGGGCTGATCGGCATGGCGCCCTCCGGGCCGCTGCCCACGATCCAGGCCGGCGGGCTCGAGATCGGCTACGACAGCCACGGCAGCGGTCCGCCGCTGGTGATGCTCCACGGCGCGACATCGACCGGCCGCGAGGACTTCGCCGCCCAGATCCCCTGGCTGTCGAAGGCATTCCGGCTGTACCTGCCGGATGCCCGCGGGCATGGCTCGACGGCCTGGGACGGCGCCGCCGGCTTCAGCTACGAGCAGCTCGTCGAGGACGCCCTGGCCTTCGTCGACGCCCTCGGGCTGCCCACGTTCCACCTCCTCGGCTTCTCGATGGGCGGGATGACCGCCCTCCAGTTCGCCAGCCGCTATCCAGACCGGCTGCGGACCCTGATCGTGGTCGGGATCACGACCCAGCGCGAGCCGCGCACGAGCGTCGTCCGGCGGCTGATGAATCCCGAGCGGATCGACCGCGACGATCCCGCCTGGGGCGCCCTGCTCGGCCGGCGCCACGACCCGGTCCAGGGCGAAGGTGCCTGGCGCCGGCTGTTGCCGGCGATCGCGGCCGACGTCGCCGTCCAGCCGCTGCTCGGGCCGCGCGAGCTGCGCCGGATCGAGCTGCCGGCCCTGGTGGCGGTCGGTGACCACGATCCATTCGTGCCCGTCGATCACGCCTGGGGCCTGATGCGCCAGCTGCCCGACGCCCGGTTGTTCGTCGCACCGGGCTGCGGGCACGAAGTGATGGTCCGCCGCCCGGCCCTGTTCAACGAGGCCTGCGCGGGCTTCTATCGTTCGACCGAAGCGATTGCCAGGGGCCGCAGCGGGGCGCAGCGCGGCGGCTCCGGCGCCACCTTCGAGGGAGACCACCGATGACCACCCTGTTCGTCCAGTTCCGCCGGCCGGCTGGCGGTCCCGAGGCAACGGCCGCCTTCGAGCGGGCCTACACCGAGACCCATCTGCCGCTGATCGTCGAGACGCCCGGCCTCCGGTCCGTCCGGCTCCACCGGGTGAGCGAGGCCCTGGGCGGGACGACCGACCTGCTCCTCGTCGCCGAGATGGACTTCGACGACCGGGCAGCGCTCGACGCCGGCCTCGCCTCCGATGCGATGCGGGCCGCGGGCCGGAATCTGCGGACGATCGCGCCCGGCCTGGCCACGCTGCTCATCGTCGAGGACGCGCAGGAGCTCGTTCCGGCCGCCTGGCGCTAGGGCGATACTGGGGCCGTGTCACCCGGCCCGCTGGTCCGCGTTGCCTTCCCGGCCCCGGCTCCGTTCGGGCAGGGCCCTCCGCCCGGAGGCGTGGCCCTCCTGACGATCGATCGACCGGAGGCGCTCAACGCCGTCTCGTTCGCCCTGCTGGCCGAGCTCGTGGCTGCCCTCCGCGCCCTGGACGCCGATCGCGCTTGCCACTGCGCTGTCCTGACCGGCGCCGGGTCGCGGGCCTTCGCCGCCGGCGCCGACATCCGGGAGCTGGCCGGCCAGACGCCCGAGTCGCTGCGGGCCGGCGACGACTTCGAGCGCTGGGACGAGCTGCGCGCGATCGGCCTGCC
This sequence comes from Chloroflexota bacterium, assembly GCA_003169655.1. GTDB lineage: Bacteria > Chloroflexota > Limnocylindria > Limnocylindrales > CSP1-4 > Palsa-1033. The sequence continues at coordinate 19,218 of PNAZ01000034.1, read as the reverse complement.
GATCATTGCCGCGGTGCGCGGCTATGCCCTGGGCGGCGGCTGCGAGCTGGCGATGGCCTGCGACCTGATCGTGGCCGGCGAGGACGCCCAGTTCGGCCAGCCCGAGATCAAGCTCGGGGTCATCCCGGGTGCCGGCGGGACGCAGCGCCTGACCCGGGCGATCGGCAAGGCCCGGGCGATGGAGCTGATCCTGACCGGGCGCTCCATCTCCGCCCGGGAGGCCGCGGCGGCCGGGCTGGTCAACCTGGTCGTGCCCGCCGAAGAGACCCTCGATCGAGCGCTCCAGCTGGCCGGCCAGATCGCGGCGATGCCGCCGATCGCGGTCCGCTCGGCCAAGGCGATGATCAACCGGGCCGCCGAGACGTCGCTGACCGACGGCCTGGCCGACGAACGGCAGGCCTTCTTCGACCTGTTCGCCACGGCGGACAAGGCCGAGGGGATGGCGGCCTTCGCCGAGAAGCGAGCACCGACCTGGCAGGGACGTTGAGGAGGGACCCGTGACCGACGAGACTGGCCGGCCGTTGGACGAGGGCGGCAGCGACTACGGCAGTGATCTCAGCCGCGACATGGGTGACGGTCCGCCGGCCTCGTGGCGCGACGCCGCGCCCGACCTGCTCGAGCCGATCGACGAAGCCTCGCCGGTCAGCGGCCATGTGCCGACGGCCGCCAACGCTCCGTCGGTCTCGCTCGCTCCGGAGCACGACTGGCAGGCGGCCCAAGCGGTCCTCGTCCCCCTCCTGCGGCCGGCCGGCACCGCCGGCATCCGGCTGGCTGATGCCCAGCGCTCGGCGCTTGCGGTCAGCACCGCCAGCCATACCCTGCCGCTCGTGTCGGACGGACCAGGTGGCCTGGTCGTGGTCTACGTCATCCCGGCAACGGGCTTCGACGTGGTCGTCAACGGCGAGCACCTCGTCTCGTGGGGCGTGGAGGCGACCGAGGTCCAGACTGCCGCGATGGCCAACCTCGCCGCCTGGTCCGCGGTCGCCCCCTGGACCGCCGAGGAGTCGGATGGCCGCCGGCTCCTGTCATCCGACAGCGGCGACGGCCCCGACGCGACCCGGATCCTGCTGCCCGAGGTCCGGGCCTACTTGCTGGCGGCCCTCAGCCCGGTGGGTGGCCCGGTCCTGGTCGGCCTGCCGGATCGCCACCTGCTCGTCGCCGGCGCGTCAGCTCCGGGCGACGCCGACTTCACCGTCCAGCTGACCGGCTTCGTGGCCGATCACGCCGACGGCGCGGACGAGCCGATCGATCGGCGCCTGTTCGAGCTGGTGGCCGACGAGCTCCGGCCGCTGGCCGGCTGAGGTTCGGAGCCAACTGGCCATGGCCGAGCCCGGCTTCGAGGCGCTCCGCTGGGAGGTGGCCGGCGGAATCGCCACGATCACCCTCGACCGACCCGAAGCCCTCAACAGCCTCGAGGGCCGGCTCAAGACCGAGCTCCTCGACGCCATCCGCCAGGCTGGTCGGGACTCGAGCGTCCGGGTCGTGATCCTGACCGGCGCCGGCCGGGCATTCTGCGCGGGCCAGGACCTGAAGGAACGCCTCCAACCCGACCCGACCCCGCTCGACGTCGAGGTCCGGGAGCGGTTCAACCCGATCGTCAGCGCGATCCGGCTCCTCGACAAGCCGGTGATTGCCGCCGTCAATGGCGTGGCGGCCGGCGCGGGTGCGTCGCTGGCCTTCGCCGCTGACCTGCGGATCGCATCGGAGTCGGCCAGCTTCGTGCTGGCCTTCGGCCGGATCGGCCTGATCCCCGACAGCGGCGCCACCTGGCTGCTGCCCCGCCTGGTCGGCCTCGGCCGGGCGACCGAGCTGATGCTCCTGCCCGACCCGCTGCTGGCCGCCGAGGCGCTCCGGATCGGGCTCGTGAACCGGGTCGTGCCGGCCGGCGAGCTGCTGGCCGAGGCGGGCGCCATGGCCACCACCCTGGCCGCTGCCGCACCGCGGGCGCTGGCCCTCACCAAGCGGGCAATCCGCCGGTCCCTCGAGGCCGGCTTCGAGGATGCGATCGACTACGAGGCGTCGCTACAGGGGATCGCCGGCCGAACGGCCGACCATAGCGAAGGGCTGGCCGCCTTCGTCGAGAAGCGCGCGCCGCGGTTCACCGGCTCCTAGGGCGGCTCGTGGCGTGACGCGGCGTCGCGCGCCAAACCCGGCCCGCAGCCGCTAGGCTCCGGGCGATGCGCCGCCCAACGATCGCCGCCTGGCTGCTGGTCGCCGCCGTGGGCGGCTACCTGGCGTTCGAGGACGCGCTGTGGCGGGTGCCGATGCCGGCTGGCGTGCCAACGGTGCCGATCCTGGCCGTGGTGGTCTTCCTCGTCGCGCTGGCGACCATCATGGCCACCGGCCGCCTCGAGCCGGTCGTGGTCCTGGCGGCGATGGCGATCGTGGCCTCGCTCCTGTTCGACGCGACGTTCTTCGAGGGCGCCGCCTTCCGCGACCTCGGCATCTACCTCAAGGCCGGCCTCCACTTCCGGCTCGGCCAGCCGGTCTATCTCGACGGGCTCGTCACTGCCCTGCCGGCCGATCCGACGAGCTACCCCTATCTCTACCCACCCCCGACGCTGCCGTTTGCGGCGCTCCTGTCGCTGCTGCCCCGAGGGCTGGTCACGCTCGGCTGGGAAGCGGGCCTGCTCGCCGGCGCGTTGGCCGGCCTCCGGCTGCTGGGGCTCGGCTGGGGCTGGTGCGCCGTGCTGCTGGCCTGGCCGCCGTTCGCGCAGGGGCTGTACGTCGGCAATGTGTCGATCCTCGTGTTCCTCCTGTTCGCCGCCGGCCCGTGGATCGGCAGCGGCCTGCTGGTCGGCGGCCTGTTCAAGCCCCAGGGGGCGATCGCCGGCCTGTGGCTCGTGCGCGAGCGGCGCTGGCGGGCCATCGCGATTGGGCTGCTGATCCTGGTCGGGCTGGCGGTGGTGACCCTGCCCCTGACCGGCCTCGACCAGTGGCCCGCCTGGCTCGACGGTCTGGCCTGGTTCAGCCGTTCACAGCCGTTCGTGCCCCGGACATTCTACGGACTGGCCCTTGAGGAATACCTGCCCTGGGTCGTGGCCCTGGTGGCGGCGGTCGTCGTCTTCGGGCTGGCACTTCTCGGCCGTGGCCGGGCAGGGCTCGCCCGGCTGGGCGTGGCGACCGTCGTCGGATCACCGTCGCTCTACGCCCACGGGTTCACGGTGGCCCTGCCGGCGCTGCTCGAGCTGCGAGCGCTGGCCTTCTGGACGGCGATCGCCCTGACCTCGGTCTCCGGCGGGCTGACCTGGTTCGGCGCCCTGGCGATCGTCGTCGCGGCCTGGTTCCTGCCGATCCTCCGCCGCTCTACCGAGCTGGTGCCCGGGGCCGAGGATCAGCTCCATCCCCTGGCAGGCCAGGTGGGACCGTGGCCGGATGTCGGTGCCGAGCCGGATCAGGGGTAGGTGTAGGACGGCGCGGTGCCCGACGTCTCGCCGACGACGAACTCGCCCAAGGCAGTCTTGCGCACGACCTGGACCCGGAAGTAGACCGTGTCGCCCGAGCTGAAGTGGCTGGCATCCGGGACGGCCACGTTCGACTGCAGCCGATTGGTCACCAGGATCGAGTCGATGGCATTGCCTGCTGTCGGAACGGAGTTGAACGAGTAGAGCACCTTGTACTCGCTGAAGCAGCTGGCCGAGCTGTAGGGCGACCAGATAATCAGGGGCCCACCCACCGCCGCCGGGCCAAGGCCGGCCTGGCTATAGCCGAGGCCGGTCTCAACCGCGCTGGCCTGGAGGACCGTGTTGCCTGAGCCGAGGACCAGGGTCCGATAGAAATAGGTCCTGCCGTCGAGGACGGTCGGGTCATCGGCGCTCGTCTTCCCAATCGAGCTCGTCGACGAACCCGGCAGGACCTTCGAAGCGATGTAGGTATTCCGAATACCAGGCGCGGTATCCCGGAGGGTGACATAGCGGACGAACCCTGGTCCGGTGTACTTCGACCAGCTGAGGACGACGCCGCCCGAGCACGACGTGAGCGACAGGCTCAGGCTGGGCTGGGGCGTGGCCGTCGGCGTCGGGCTCGGGCTGACCGTGGCTGTCGGGGTTGGCTGCTGGGTCGGCTGGGGCGTCGATGTTGGCCTGGTGCTCGGGCTCGGACTGGGGCCCGACGTGGATCCGGGTGATTCGCTCGGTGTCGCATCCGGGCCAGTGCTCGGCGCGGGGCTTGCCACCGGCGTCCCGTTGGGCGCCAGGGCCACCCCGGCCAGGGCGCCGATCGGATAGCCCAGTGCCTCGTCCGTCTTGGCGTTCGAGATGAGCCACGGATCGGTGAAGTCGACCGTCGGGATCGGGCCGACGGTCAGGCTGTCCGAACCCGGGCCACCGAAGATCACGGTCACAGCGGTGCCCTCGGCGATCTGCTGATTGGCCACGAGACTGGTGACCCTGATCGAGTGCTCGAGGGCCAGGAGGGTCACCTGCTCGCCGCCGCCCTGCGCAGCTGTCCGATCCAGGTCAAATGCCGTCCCGGTCGCGGTCCAGGCGTAGGGACCGGTGATCACCTCGTACTCGCCGCCGGCCGGCAGTACGACCCGGTTGTAGGCGCGACCGGCGAGCAGGGCGAACTGGGTCGTCAAGCTCGAAAGGACGTTGACCTTGAGGTCCGCGCCGGCAGCCAGGCGAGCCTGGCTGCCACCCAGGATCAGGGTCGCGTGACCGCCGGCGGCAACCTTGATCTCATCGCCCGCGGCGAGGTCCATGCCCGTCACCAGCGCCCGGCTGCTGCCGTCCCGAACCAGGGTCGCGCTGGCGACGTCGCCGGCACGGTTGATCGGTGGCGCGCCAAGCCAGCCCGAGGCAACCTTGGCGGCCACCCCGGCCAGGAGCAGGATGCCGACCGCCAGGACGGCCCACAGCCAGACCCTCGTTCGTTGCCGGCTGGCTCCCGGGCTCCGACTGTGGAGGCGCGGCCGCGCCACCGGCTCGGCGATCGCATCGGCCATGGCACCCGACATCAGCGCCGCTTCGGCGGGCTGCAACAGGCGTTCGCGGAGGGCCATCGAGAAGCCGGCATCGGGCAGCGCGGCGCTCAGCTGGGCCTTCCGGCTGCGTGCTCGCCGGCCTGTCGCCGCCAGCTCGTTGGCCAGGAGATCGAGCAGCCCTCGATCGGGATCGGAGGCCCGATCGATCGGGACCGGGGCCTCCGGGCCGGCAGTCGTCGGCTCCGGGTCAGGCGCGCCCGCGCCCGGTACCCGGGGTCGGCTGCTACGCGGCATGGATGCCCGCTCGGCTGGCAGCCGTGTTCAGGGCCCGGAGTGAGCGCTCGAGTCTGGCCGTGAGGGTGGCGGCGGAGACGCCCAGCACGATGCACAGCTCCAGGTCGGTGAGATCGTCGAGGTACTTCAGGATCACCACCCGGCGCTGCGGCTCGGTCAGCCGCCGGAACGCCCGGCGAAGCTCGTCGCCCTCGAGCGCAGCGAGGAAGGTGGCCGTGGCGACCTCGTCCCCGACGAGCGGGTCGCTCCGCTCGGCGTCCGGTTCCCCCACGTCGGCGGCTCGCACGCCATCAGGGATGGTCCGCTCGGCCCGCTGGCTGCGGTCGACGATCGCGTTGGCAGCCACTCGGAAGAGCCATCCGCCGATGGTCTCGCTCCGGAGGGTGCCGGCTCGGATCGCCTCCAGCCCGCGTTGGAAGGTTGTGGCCGTGATCTCCTCGGTCGCCGCCCGATCGGCGACCCGGCGGGCGACGAATCCGTAGACGCGCGGCAGGTAGTGGTCGTAGAGCGTGCCGTATGCCTCGGCATCGACACGCGCTCGGGCCACCATTCCACGCTCGCGCTCAGGGTCCAACCGGCTTCTGGGTCGCACGTTGGCCATTCGAAGACCGACGGTATCGGGACCGGGTTTGGGCGGCCATTCACCAGCGGTACTGCCCGCGCACGTAGCAGGTACCGCCCGGCTCCGGTACGTCCGCCGGGACAGGCCCGCGAGGGCCCGCCGACGCCTCGCACTTGACGGCCGAGGACCGGCCCGCTAGCGTGCCTAACGAACGTTCGGTTGGCACCCATTGGGAGCGACGGAATCGATGGTCGAAACGCGCCGGCGCCAGATCGAAGCCGTTGCCTCGAGCCTCTTCCGCGAGCAGGGCTATGCAGGTACCAGCGTCCGCGACATTGCCCGTGGACTGGCCATCCAGGGTGCCAGCCTGTACGCCCACGTCGCCTCCAAGGAAGATGTCCTGTGGGCGATCGTCCGGCGCGCGGCGGACCAGTTCGAGGCAGCGGCGGACGAGGCCGATCGAGCAACGCGGGGGGCCACGGCCCCGGGGCGGCTCGAGGCCCTCGTCCAGGCCCACGTCGGCGTCCTGACCATTGACGTCGGCCAGGCCAGCGTCTTCGTCCGCGAATGGCGTTCGCTGTCGACCGAGCGGCGGGCCCGGATGGGCGCCCGGCGGGACGCCTACGAGGGCCGCTGGCGGGCGTTGATTGCCGACGGCAGCCGCACCGGCGCCTTCGCCCCGGCCGATGCGCCCCTGGCCGCCACCTACCTGCTGACCGCCCTCAACGGGATCGTGACCTGGTATCGGCCGGACGGGCCGCTCTCGCCGCGGGCGATCGCGGCCGAATATGTCGCCCTCAGCCTGCGTGCGCTCGGGGCGGGCCGGCCATGACCGACCCGCTGGCCCTCGACCCGGTCCTGCCCGAACGCGAACGGAGCCGCCTGCCGTTCAACCAGGAGCGCTCCCACGATGAGCGCTATCGGGCCTTCGAGGAGCATGTCCTGGCTGGTGGCAAGGTGGAAGCCGGCGACTGGATGCCTGACGAGTATCGGACCAGCGTCCTGCGCTTCGTGGAGATGCATGCCAACAGCGAGCTGATGGGCGTGCTCCCTGAACGGGACTGGATCCTGCGTGCCCCGACGCTCCGCCGGAAGCTCGCCCTCACCGCCAAGATCCAGGACGAGGTGGGCCATGCCCAGCTCCTGTACCGGGTCGCCGAGGACCTGGGCAAGCCGCGCGAGGCGATGATCGACGACCTGCTGGCCGGACGGACCAAGTTCCACAACGTCTTCCACTATCCGACCCGGACCTGGGCCGACATCGGGGTGATCGCCTGGCTCGTCGACGCGGCCGCGATCGTCGCCCAGCAGGCGCTCCGTGATTCGAGCTACGCCCCCTACGCCCGGACGATGAAGAAGATCTGCTGGGAAGAGTCGGTCCATATCATGCACGGCCGGGACGTGGTGGTGACCCTGGCCGCAGGCACGCCGGCCCAGCGGGCGATGGTCCAGGAAGCGCTCGATCGCTGGTGGCCGCCGCTGATGCAGATGCACGGCCCGCGCTCGGACCGGGCGAAGGACCGCGACCTGTACTGGCGAATCAAGGCCAAGACCTCGGAGGAGCTCCGCCAGGAGTTCCTGGGGATCTACGTGCCCCGGGTTCGCGAGCTCGGGTTGACCCTGCCCGATCCCGAGCTGCGCCTCGATCCCGACACGCATCAGTGGCGCTATGCGGAACCCGATTGGGCCGAGCTGCGCTCCGTGGTGACCGGCCACGGGCCGGCGTCCGAGGCCAGGATCGGCTTCCGGGTCGCGCAGCGCGAGGAGACGCGCTGGGTCCGCGAGACGATCCTCGGCCCAGTGATGGCGGCCTGATGCTGCCCGGTCGGGCGGCCGGGGCGCCGGAACCGGGTGACGCGCCGGTCGGCGGCCCCGGCCTCGAACCGTTCGAAGTCTTCCGCCAGGAGCGCGAAGGCGAGCCGATGCGCCACGGCGGCAGCGTGGTCGCGCCCGATCCGACGCTCGCCCTCCACTATGCCCGCGAGCTCTACTCGCGGCGCGGCGAGAGCCTCCGCCTGTGGGTGATCCGCCGGGCGGATATCGTCGAGCTCGACGATCAGGACCTCCTCAATCCGCCCCTCGACCGGTCGTTCAAGAAGCCCGGCGGCTACGTGATGCGGGACAAGCTGGCCCAGGCCCGCGAGCGGACCGGCCAGGCCAAGCGGGTGGCCTCGACCGGTCGTCGCCCAAAGCCGCCGGCAGCCGCCGGCGAGGCGGAGCAGGGATGACCGTCCAGGCCGGCCGGCGGGCCGGGATCGAACCGGGAGCCCTCGATTCTGCGCTCCAGGCCCCGCTGGGCGAGCTCCTCCTGGCCCTCGCCGACGACGATTTCGTGCTGGGCTTTGCCGACAGCGAGTGGACCGGCATCGCGCCCCACCTCGAAGAGGACGTGGCCATGAGCTCGCTGGCCCAGGACGAGCTCGGTCACGCCAGTGCCTACTACGGGCTCCTGGCCGGACTGACCGCCGGAGACGCGGACCGAATCGCCTATGACCGCCCGGCCGAGGCATTCCGGCATTGCCGGCTGGTCGATCACGGGCGGGGCGACTGGGCCCGGACAATGACCCGACGCTGGCTGTATGACACGGCCAACGCCGTGCGGCTCGAGGCGCTGGCCGGTTCGACGGACCGCTTGCTCGCCGACCTGGTCGTCAAGGTTCGGCGGGAGGAGACCTACCACCTGCTCCACGGCGAGGCCTGGCTGGAGCGACTGGCGAGCCACGCCGGTGAGCCGCGACGGCGGCTCCTCGAGGCGCTCGAGCTCGTTGGGCCGGATGCTCCCAGCGTCCTGGCGCCGTTGCCGGACGAGGCGGCCCTGGTCGCCGCGGGCATCCAGCCCATCCCGTCGGTCGAGCTCATCGAACGCTGGTCGGCTCGCATCGGACCGGTCCTGGCCGGGCTCGGGCTTGCCCTGCCGCCGGCCGCTCCCGCAGCGCTCGATCCGGCGACCGCCCGCTCCGGCCACGGTCCCGCGTTCCTGGCCCTGTACACGGAGTTCAGCTTGGTCCGCGGGCTCGACCGGGCGGCCACCTGGTGACGGCCTGCGTGGCCACCGATCTCCTCCCTTCGAGTGTGGCGGACGAGGTGCGGGTGATCCTGGCCGGGATCGTCGATCCCGAGATCCCGGCGATCTCGATCGTCGACCTGGGCCTCGTCGGGGAGGTCAGCCTGGTTGAGGGCACCCTCGCCGTCGAGCTGCTGCCGACGTTCATCGGCTGCCCGGCCCTGGACCTGATCCGGGCGACCGTCACCGAACGCCTCGAGCACGAGATGGCGAAGCCCGGATCCGGGATCGAGCGGGTCGCGGTCACGATCAGCTTCGCCGAGCCGTGGACGGCGGCCCGGATCACAGGGCGCGGCCGTGCCGCGCTGGCGGCCAGCGGCTTCGCGCCGCCCGACCGCGCTCCGCAGCTGGTCAGTCTGGCCCGCGGCGCGACCTGTCCCTACTGCGGATCGCGTCGAACGGTCCAGGAGAATGCCTTCGGGCCGACACGCTGCCGCTCGATCCACTACTGCACGACCTGCCGCCAGCCCTTCGAGCAATTCAAGGACGGCTGACGGAGTGCCCATCGAGATCGCCCTGATCGGCGCCGGCACGATGGGCTCGGGGATCGCCCAGCTCGCCCTCGAGCATGGCCACCCGGTTCGCTTGATCGACCTCGACCCCGCGGCCCGAACGCTTGCCCGGGCCACGATCGAGGAGCGCCTCGCCCGGCGCCTGGCCCGGCGCGGACTGAGCGGCGCCGAGCTCGACGGAACGCTGGCCGAGACCCTCGGCCGCCTGACGATTGGCGCCGACCCTGCGGAGGCCGCCGGCGCGCCGGTGGTGATCGAGACGATCGTCGAGATCCTGGCCGTCAAGCAGGCCCTCTTCGCCCGACTTGACGAGATCACGCCGGACGAGACGATCCTGGCCACCAACACCAGCGCCCTGTCGGTTGCAGCGATCGCCGAAGCCGCCGCGCGGCATCCGACACGGGTCGTTGGCCTCCACTTCTTCAATCCGGCCCCGGTCATGCCCCTCGTCGAGGTGATCGCCTGCCCCGGGACCGACCCGGGAGTGGTCGCGGCCGTCGCGGCCCTGGTCGCGAGCTGGGGCCGGACGCCGATCCGATCCGCTGACCGGCCGGGCTTCGTGGTCAACCGGATCAACCGGGCATTCACGATCCAGGCCCTCCGCCAGCTCGAGGCCGGCCAGGCTGGCATCGCCCGGATCGACGCCGCGGTCCGTGCCGGCGGCTTCCCGCTTGGCCCGTTCGAGCTGATGGACCTGATTGGGATCGACGTCAACCTGGCCGCGGCGACGGGCATCTGGGAGGGCTTCGGGCGCGCCGCCAGGTTCCGGCCCTCGCCGATCCAGGAGCGACTGGTGGCGGCCGGGCGGCTCGGTCGCAAGGCGGGCCAGGGCTTCTACCGCTATGACCTGGCCGGCGGACCACTCGGTCCGGCGCCCGAGTTCGAATCGACCGCCGAGCGCGACGGGCCGCTGCCCAACGCCGCGATCGTCGAACGGATCCGGCTGGCGATCGTCAATGAGGCGTACCGGGCGCTCGAGGAAGGCGTCGCGTCCGACGAGGCGACGATCGACCTGGCGCTGCGCCTGGGCGCGGGCCACCCCGAGGGCCCCTTCGAATGGGCGCACGAGTGGGGCGCGGCCGAAGTCCGCGCCCGCCTCGCGTCGCTCGCGGCCGACGATCCGGACACGTTCAGACCGGCAGCCAGCTTGCGCCGCTCGGTCGAGACGCAGCCCGTGCGCTAGGATCAGCGCTGCCCGCGGTTTGTCCCGCGCACTCATCCCAGTCATCCCGGGAGGTTCTATCCATGACCAGCAGATCCATTTCGGTGCGCCTTGGTTTCATCGGCTTCGCGGCGGTCGCGGCCGTGATCCTCGCGGCCTGCAGCTCGTCCACGGCGACCGCCGCCCCTGGTGCGACGGCGGCGGCCGGCGGCGGGTCGAGCGCTGCTCCATCGTCGGCTGTCGTGCCCGGCTTCTCGCTACCGAGCAACAACAAGGACCTTGAAGGCCTGCTGCCCGACAACCTATGCGATGCAGCCACGATCAAGACCAGCGAGAGCGGATCGTCCTTCGCGGCCAACGCCGACCCGGCCTTCACCGCCGTCCTGACTGCGCTGGGCAAGACCGCGGCGGACGTCGAGTTCGCGTTCGCGATCCCGGATCCGACCAAGGCCGGCGACTGCAACGTGAGCGCCGGCATCTTCGAGATCAACGGCGCGGACAGCGGTCAGCTTCAGACCGTCTTCCTGGCCTCGGCCGCGGCCGATGAGACGACCTACACCCCGGGCAACGTGGGTGGCAAGGACGTCTACGTCGACGCCAGCGATCCGACCTCGCGGAATTACTTCTACATCAAGGGTGATGCCGTGATTTTCGCCTCGGCGCCCGACGACGCGACCGCGGCGACGGTGCTCAGCACCCTGCCCTGATCCGTGGCGGGCCGGCCTGATCAAGCCTGACCAAGCCGGCCCGCCAGCGGCCCGATCGCTCGGGCCTACAATCGGGCGATGAGCCGAGACCTGCAGCGCCAGCTCCGCGACCCGTGGATCATCGCCGCCGTTCGTAGCCCGGTCGGCCGCTACGGCGGTGCCCTGGCCGCGGTCCGGCCCGATGACCTGGCGGCGACCGTCCTGCGCGCCCTCGTCGATCGCTCGGGGATCGACCCAGGGCTGATCGAGGACGTCATTCTCGGCTGTGCCAACCAGGCCGGCGAGGACAATCGCGACGTGGCCCGGATGGCCCTCCTGCTGGCCGGCCTGCCGGTCGAGGTTGGTGGGCTGACGGTCAACCGGCTGTGCGGAAGCGGCCTCCAGGCGATCAATTCCGCGGCCCATGCCATCCAGGTCGGCGACGGCGACGTGTTCATCGGCGGCGGCGTCGAGTCGATGACCCGGGCGCCGTACGTCATGGCCAAGCCGTCCATGGCCTACGAACGGGGCAGCCACGAGCTCCAGGACACGACGCTCGGCTGGCGGTTCGTCAACCCGCGCCTGGCGGAGCACTACGGGTCCGAGTCGATGGGCGAGACCGGCGAGAACGTCGCCGAGCGCTGGAAGATCGGCCGGGAGCGCCAGGACGCCTTCGCCCTGGCCAGCCATCGGAATGCGATCGTGGCGATCGAGGCCGGCCGCTTCGACGGCCAGATCGTACCGATCGAGATTGCGGCGAAACGGGGCGGCGGGCCCGTCGTGGTGTCACGAGATGAGCATCCCCGGGCGGACACCAGCCCCGAGGCGCTGGCGAAGCTGCGACCCGCCTTCCGCGACGGCGGCACCGTGACCGCCGGCAACAGCTCGGGGATCAATGACGGGGCGAGCGCGGTGCTCCTCGTCGAGGCTGAGCGAGCCCGCGACCTCGGTCTGAAGCCGCTCGCCCGGATTGTGTCGACGGCGGTCGCCGGGGTCGAGCCGGCCGTCATGGGGATCGGTCCCGTCCCGGCCAGCCGCAAGGCGCTCGAGCGGGCGGGGATCACGGTCGCCGACCTTGACCTCGTCGAGCTCAACGAGGCGTTCGCGAGCCAGTCGCTGGCCTGCATTGACGAGCTTGGCCTCGATCCCGCCCGGGTCAACGTGAACGGCGGCGCGATCGCCCTCGGACATCCGCTCGGGATGAGCGGCGGCCGGCTGATCACGATGCTGGTCCACGAGCTCGTCCGGACCGGCGGCCGCTACGGCCTGGCCACGATGTGCATCGGCGTCGGCCAGGGGATCGCCACGGTCGTCGAGCGGATCGAGGCCTGACCCGGCCGGTACGAATGGGTTTCGGCGGCAGGCTTGTCGAAACTCGTTGCGATGCGTACGATGGGCACGGACGCCCTTGACCAGCGACACCATCACCAGCGCCTCCGAAGGAGGAAGGGACCGAATGCTCGACATCCAGCCGACCACCCTGAGCCTGACCGACGCCGCAGCCGGCAAGCTGCGCGAGCTCACCGCGGCGGAGACCAGCCCCGAGATCGGGCTGCGCGTCTACGTCTACAGCGGCGGCTGCTCGGGCTTCAAGTACGGCATGATGATCGAGGACGCGCCGACGCCCGAGGACCAGATGCTCGAGGCGAACGGGGTCAAGGTCTACGTCGACGGCAAGAGCATCGACCTCCTGCGCGGTGCGCAGATCGACTATGTCGACACCCTGATGGGCGCGGGCTTCACGGTGAACAACCCGAACGCTGTCGCGGCCTGCGGTTGCGGTTCCAGCTTCCGGACCGCCGACGACGGTGGCGCCCCGCGAGGTTGCGCCCACTGAGCCGGCCGGCCTGACGGCCACGCACCCGACGCCGCCGGTGACGCAATCCGGCGGCGTTTCCGTATCCGCAGTCATCCGCCCCTGACGATGGAGCTGCCGCTCTTCCCCCTCCACACGGTCCTCTGCCCGGGCGTCGCCCTGCCCCTCAAGGTCTTCGAGGACCGCTACCGGGCAATGGTCAAGCGCTGCCTCGAGCAGGACAAGCCGTTCGGCGTGGTCCTGATCCGCGATGGCCGCGAGGTGGGGACCGGCGCGACGGCGATCGCCACGGTCGGCACGATCGCCGAGATCCGCGAGGCCTCGAAGTACAGCGACGGACGCTACGACCTCCTCGTGGTCGGCACGCGCCGCTTCCGGATCGAGAGCGTCGCCGTCGGCCGCGAGCCGTACCTGGTCGCCAACGTCACCGAGCTCGACGAGCCGGTCGGCGACCAGGAGCTCGCCGAGCGGCTTACGGCCGAGGTCACCCAGCGCTTCGTGCGCTACCTGGCCCTGCTCCAGCCCGAGGAGGGCGAGGACGGCGCCGAGATCGATGTCCAGGTCGAGGTCGACGTCGAGGACGACGATTCGGACGAGGGCGAGGTCGTCGCGAGCCAGTCCCCGTCGGCATCGGGCGAGGAGGTCCGGGTCACGATCCCCGACGACCCGACGGTCCTGTCACACCTGCTCAGCGGGATCATCCAGGTCGACCAGCCTCGCCGCCAGGATCTGCTCGAGGCCGAGACGACCGTCGAGCGGATCGAGGAGCTGCTCCGCCTGATCGAGCGCGAGATCACCCTGCTCGAGCGCCGCCTGCGCAACTACAGCGTCGATCCGCGCAGCGCGGCGATCCGCCGGAACTGACCTCAGGCCGCGGGAAAGCTCCGGCCCGACCGGCTAGCCCGAGAAGCGCTCTTCCGTCCAGGGGTCCGCGTCGTTGTTGTAGCCGTAGCGCTCCCAGAAGCCGAGGATGTCGTGGTCGACGAACTCGAGTCCGCGGATCCACTTGGCGCTCTTCCAGAAGTAGCGCTTCGGCACGAGCAGGCGGAGCGGCCAGCCGTGCTCCAGCTCGAGGGGCTCGCCGCCGAACGTGTCGGCCAGGAGCACGTCGTCGTCATCGAGGATCGACAGCGGCAGGTTGGCCGTGTAGCCCTGCTCCGAGTGGGCGAGCACGAACTTCGCCCCGGGCCGCAGCTGTGCTCGGCTGAGGATCTCCTGGATCGGCACGCCTTCCCAGGTCGTGTCGAGCTTGGTCCAGCGGGTGACGCAGTGGATGTCGGTCTGGACCGTCTTGCGAGGCAGCGCCTTGAACTCGGTCCAGGTGAGGCTGAACGGGCTGTCCACTTCCCCGAAGACCTTGAAGTCCCAGGTGGCCAGGTCGGTCTTTGGCGTTGAGCCGTAGTGGAGGACCGGGAACTTCTCGGTCCGGTACTGGCCGGGGGGAATCCGCTGGGCGATCGCGGGATCCTGCGTCTTCCCGCCAAAGAGTCGTTCGAACATGCTGGGCTCTCCTCGCTGGGCAGGCTTATGGCGCCGCGTCGATCCGGTCCACCCAGATCCCCCTCGTGCGATCGGACAGGAGCGGGGTCACCACGATCTTGCCGATCGTGATGGGTGTGCTGACCTCGAGAAAATCGAAGGCAGGATCAGGATCGGCCCCTTGATCATGAACGATGATCTGGCCGGCCTTCGGATAGGTCCCGTCTGATCGCAGGCGGCTGCCCGTCGAACCCGCGACCTCGGTCGTCGGCAGCCCGAGATCGACCACGAACTGGGGCCGCAGCAGGGTTGGGACCATCAGGACGGGCGGCCGGCCGGCCAGCGCACCGGGCCAATCGGTCACCCCCGGGATCGCGGCTACTGCCCGGCGCAGCACGGGCAGGGCCTCCTTGGCATCCTCCTCGACTTGCAGGTTCCCTCGAATCGTGACGCGCACGGTGTTGTTGGTCGGGGCGAAGGGCACAGACAGCAGGACGGCAGTGGACCCGGCCACGAGGGTCACGATGAGCCCTCGAGCCGCCGGCGTCGTGATTCGCTGGCCGAGAGCGACCAGCTCGGGGATCGCCAGGGCACCGAAGCCGATCGAGGCGGCGACGAGGACGGCCAGGTCGATCGGATCGAGGTAGCGGTTGGAGATGTAGATCCGGCGATAGGCCAGGAAGACAAGGAAGGCGGCGACCCCCGGCCCCATGGCGGTCAGGCCGATCAGCAGCCCCCACTGTCGACGACGGACCAGGACGGCCGCGCCGAGCGCCGCGAGGACGACGAACGGGCCCATCTTGATCAGGTGCTGCAGGACGAACACGACGGCCGAGCCGGGCCCGATCAACGGCAGGCTGACCGAGGCCACCGTCGGGACGTACTCGGCATACAGGGCGTTGCCAGTCAGGAGCCAGTCATGGGCGAACTGGATCGGCAGCGCGCCCAAACCCACGAGCACGAGCCAGGCCCGCGGGTCCGGCCCGCGAACGTGGCGCGTTCGCCCATAGAGCCAGGCGCCGGCCAGCACGACGGCCGCCAGGCCGAGGATCAGCACGACCTCAAACCGGGCGAGGGCGCCGATGCCGAGGGCGACCCCGGCCCATCCGTAGCGCGGCTCGGTCGCCGTGATCGCGAGGCCGGCCAGCAGGCAGGCAACCAGTGCCCAGACCACCGCGTAGCTCAAGGCGACGTCCTCGAGCAGCGCCACGGATCCGATCACCGCCACGCCCGCGAACACGGCGGCGGGCAGCCCGCCGATCCGCCGGGCCAACATGGCCGCCAGGACCGAGCTCGCTCCATACAGGACGATCACGATCCACGAGATCGGGCGCCAATCGTGGGTCACGTTGTAGACCAGGCCGTAGACCAGGGTCAGCAACGGCTTGGGCGTCGCGGTCACGAACGATTCGAGGTGGCGACCCTGGATCAGCCGGTCGAAATAGATCACCGACGCCGCCGCGTCGAATCCAACACTGCCGGCCCGCACGGGATAGATCAGGCGGAAGGCGGCGGCACACGCACCCAGGAAGAGGAGCAGGTAGACGCCCGCGACAATTCGGCGGCCCGGTTCTGTCCAACTTCCTGCCGACACTCGATGGAGTATAGGCAGGGCACCCAGATGCGGTAGGCTACCGCCCCGTGAACTCCCCACTGCCCCAGGCCAGTCCGGCGGATGGCGGAGTCACGCCCGGCCGGCCACGGGTGATCGTGGTGATGCCCGCCTACAACGCGGCCCAGACGCTCGAACGGACGTATGCGGACATCCCGTTCGACGTGGTTGACCACATCATCCTGGTCGACGACGTGTCCAGGGACGAGACCGTCGACGTGGCCCGCAACCTGGGCCTGCAGGTGGTGGTCCACCGCCAGAACCGGGGCTACGGCGGCAACCAGAAGACCTGCTACGCGACGGCCCTGGCCGAAGGCGCCGAAGTGGTGGTGATGCTCCACCCCGACTACCAGTACGACGCGACCCGGATCCCCGAGCTGATCGCCCCGATCATCGCCGGCGAGAAGGACCTGATGCTCGGCAGCCGCTTCCTGGGCAATCCCCTGGCCGGCGGCATGCCCCGCTGGAAGTACATCAGCAACCGCTTCCTGACCGGCGTCGAGAACCTCGTCTTCGGGCTGCGCCTGTCCGAGTACCACACCGGTCTGCGCGCCTACAGCCGGGCACTCCTCGAGGCGATCCCGTACGAGCTGAACAGCGACGACTTCGTCTTCGACCAGGACCTGATCGCCCAGGTCGTCGCTGCGCGCCGCTTCCGGATCGGCGAGATCGGGGTGCCCACCCGCTACTTCGAGGAGGCCAGCTCGGTCGGCTTCAAGCGCAGCGTCGTGTACGGACTGTCGACTCTCGGGGTCGTGGTCCGCTACATGCTCCACGCCACCCGGATCCGCCGCTCGGCCCAGCTGACCGCACGCCGCCCAACGACCGGCTGACGGGTGCGCGGCCGGACCGGAGCGATCCTGCGCGTCGGGATCGGCCTGGCGATCTCGATCTTCTCGATCTGGTTCGTCGTGCGCGACGTCGACCTGGGCGCGGCCTGGACGATCATCCAGACGGCCAACCCGGCCTGGCTCGTCCTTGCCCTGGTCTGTATGTCGACCGACGTCCTGCTCCGGGCGGTGCGCTGGCAGCGCCTGATCCTGCCGATCAAGCGGGTTCGCGTCATGCCGATCCTGGGCTACCTCCTTGTCGGCTACCTGGCCAACAACGTCCTCCCGGCGCGCCTCGGCGAGCTGGTTCGGAGCCACTACCTGGGTGACCGCGAACGGATCAGCCGGGCGTCGACACTGGGCACCGTGGTGGTCGAGCGGGTCGTCGACATCGCCGTCCTGGTGGCGATCGCCGCGGTGGCCATCCTGGTCCTCAACGTGCGGGGCGTGGTCGCCAGCGCCGTCCTCGTCGGGCTGGCGGTGACCGGCCTGCTGGTCGTAGCCCTGGCGATCGGGATCGCGGCCCATCGGCTGCCCGGCGCGGGCCGCGCCGCGGCCGTCCTCGAGCGCTGGCCGAGCGCCGCCGGGGCCGCCCGCAAGCTGCGTGATGGGCTGGCCGTCGCCGGCCGGCCGCGGACCCTGGCCGAGGCGCTCGTCCTGAGCGTCGCCGCCTGGGGCGCCACCGTGGTCGCCTTCGCGGCGATCGGCCAGGCGATCGGCCTCCATCTCCTGGTCGGCGAGGCGTCGCTCCTCGCCGCCGGCATTGCCCTGGCCACTGCGATTCCGTCGGGGCCCGGCTACCTGGGCACGTACGAGCTGGCGGCCGTGAAGATTGCCGAAGCGCTCGGACGCTCGAGCGAGCAGGCCCTCGCGCTGGCCCTCCTGGCCCACGCCACGGTCCTCGTCCTGACCTCGGTCGCCGGCGCCGCGGCGTTCCTGCGGCTGGGCTGGACAAGCAGCATCCACGAGGTCGAGGACGTCGTCAGCGGCGCACCGGATCCGGATGTCACTCCCTGAGCGGGATCTCCGGTCGCCGGCCTGAGTCGGGAATCAACGAGCCCCCGGCGTGTTGCCGAGGGCTCGTGTTCGGTTCGAGGACGGACGTTACTTGACGAAGCCGTTCGTCTGGAGCCAGGACTTCGCCACGGTGGCAATGTCCTTCTTGTCGACGGAGATCTGCTTGTCGAGGTCGGCCAGGGTGGCTGTGTCCATCTTGGCCGAGACGGCGTTGAGGAGGGCCTCGAACGAGGTCTTGTCGACCTTGGCCAGGTAGTCGTTGCGGACCAGGGGCGCGATGTTGTCGGCCGGCTGGGTGTTCTTGTCGTCCTGGAGAGCGACCCAGCCGTTGACCAGGATGTCCGGCTGCGTCGAGCACAGCTCGCCGACGTCGATCGTCTTGCCGAGGAGGGCCTGCGCCATCGGCGTATCGCACGCCGAGAGGAGGGTCGCCTTGGACAGGTCCAGGCCATAAGCGGTCTTGAAAGCAACGCCGCAAACCGGGTTGGTCGGGCAGTTCGTGGCCACCCCGAATTTGAGCTGGGTCTGGACCGCCGTGAGATCGCTGATCTTGGCCAGGTGGAACTGGGCGGCCGTGTCGGCCCGGACGACAAGGGTGTTCTGGTCCTGGGCAGGCGTGTACTTGAGGACGGTGATCCCGCCGCCCTTGCCGTTGAGGACGGTCTGGAGCGCGGCCGCGTTGGCCGCCGGATCACCGGTTTGCTGGCCGGGCGCGTAGTAGGCGAGGCCGCTGCCGATGTACTCGGGCTTCAGGTCGATCTTGCCGCTCTCGAGGGCCGCATCGGAGACCTGGCGGGTGCCGATGGCCATTCCAGTTCGATCAACGGTGTAGCCGTTGGCCTCGAGATCCTGGGCATAGATCTCGGCCATCAGGTTGGATTCATAGAAGCCATCCGAGCCGATCTTGATTGTTGGCTTGCTGCCCCCTCCCGTCGAGCAGGCGCTCAAAAGCACCAGCATCGACGCCCCGAGGGCGAGCGCGCGGGATAGCCGCATGTGGGTTTGCCTCCTCCTGAGTTCGCGCCACCTGGGGGGTGGCGACTTGGCCGGCCGACTATACCAGCGAAGTCGGCAGGAACCGTCATGTACGGCCCTCGGAGGCGACTACGCGGACCGAAGCTCAGCGGATGATTGCGCCATCCGGAGGCCCGGCGATGTCAACGCACGCTGGAGGATGGCGAACGCGCCCTCAGCCGAGTTGAGCGGCGCCGCGACGAGGAAGACGCCGCCGAAGATCTGGCCGTCGTCGTTCTGGGCGAC
>PNAZ01000091.1 GCA_003169655.1 Chloroflexota bacterium | reverse complement strand
CTGCTCAGCTCGGTCAGGTCCTGATCACCCAGAAAGATCCGGCCGGCTGTCGGCTTCTCGAGCATGAGCACCGTCCGGCCCAGGGTGGTCTTGCCGCAGCCAGACTCACCGACGAGGCCAACGACCTCACCCTTCTGCACGTCGAAGGTCACGCCGTCGACCGCCCGCACGTCGCCGATCTTGCGGCGCAGGAGGCCGCCATAGATCGGGAAGTACTTCTTGACGCCCTCGATCCGGACGAGTGGCGGTGCCCCGGGGGTGACGCCCGGGGCAACCGGCTGGTTGCCCGCCACGGTTTCGGTTGTCACGAGGCGCCTCCGGGGACGGTCCCGGCGGCAAGCGGCGGGGCCACCACCTGGTCGGGCAGGCCGTGCAGCCAGCAACGCACCATGCGATCGTCGCCAATGGACTCGAGGGGCGGATCGTTGGGCTTGCACGGCTCGAAGCTGTATGGGCAGCGCGGCTCGAACTTGCAGCCCTTGGGCAGCCGGAACGGATTTGGAACCGTTCCCTTGATCACATTGAGGCGCTGGCCACGCGCCACCCGTGACGGGATCGAGGTCAACAGACCCTCCGTGTAGGGATGCTGCGGGTGGAGCAGCGTCTCTTCTACGGCACCCGACTCGACGATCTTGCCGGCGTACATCACGGCAATTCGCTGGACCGTCTCGGCCACGACCGCCAGATCATGGGTGATCAGCAGCATCGCCGCGCCGCTCTCGGCCTGGATCCGCTTCATCAGCTCGAGGATCTGGGCCTGGATCGTCACGTCGAGCGCGGTGGTCGGCTCGTCGGCGATGATCAGCTTCGGGTCGCAGGCCAGGGCCATTGCGATCACGACGCGCTGGCGCATCCCGCCGGACATCTCGTGGGGATATTGCTTCACCCGGCGCTCGGGCGACGGGATGCCGACCAGCTTGAGCATCTCGATCGCCCGATCCCAGGCATCCTTCTTGGACGCATGCCGGTGCAGTCGGACCGACTCGGCGATCTGTTCGCCGACGGTGAAGACCGGGTTGAGCGAGGTCATCGGTTCCTGGAAGATCATCGTGATGTCGTTGCCCCGGATGTCCTCCATGTCCGCTTCGGGCAGCTGCAGCAGGTCGCGGCCCTCGAACCAGATCTCGCCGGCGACGATCTCGCCGGGCCTCTCGATCAGGCGCATGATCGACAGGGACGCGACGCTCTTGCCACTGCCCGACTCACCGACCAGGCCGAGCGTCTCGCCCCGGCGCAGGCTGAAGTCGACCCCATCCACGGCCGGCACGGTCCCGTCCATCACCTTGAACTGGGTCTTGAGCCCGCGAACCTCGAGGAGGACGTCCTCCGGCGGCGGGACGCCCGGCCTGGCTGGGGGCGGGCTCACAGCCGGGACCGCGGATCGAGCGCGTCGCGCAGTCCGTCGCCGATGAAGTTGATCGCCAGGACGGTCAGAGCGATGGCCATGCCCGGGAAGAAGGCCCACCACCAATTGCCCTGGCTGAGCACGGTCTGAGCGTTCGACAGGGCGTTACCCCAGCTTGTCTGGTCTTCGGTCAGGCCGAATCCCAGAAAGCTCACAAATGCCTCGAGGACGATGTTCGAGGCCATGATCAGGGTCATCGCCACGATGACCGGGCCGAGCGCGCTGGGCAGGATGTGCCGGAAGGTGATCCGGATGTCACTCACCCCGACGGCCCGGGCGGCCTCCACGAAGTCCGCCTCGCGCAGGGTCAGGAACATCGCCCGGACGAGCCGGGCAATCAGCGGCCACGACAGCAGGCCGAAGATCAGGATCAGCGAGATCAACTGGCCCTGGCCGAAGAAGCGGGCCGCCACGAGGATGACGAACAGGAACGGGATCGCGAAGAAGACGTCCACGACCCGCATCAGGATGTTGTCGACGAGGCCGCCGACGTAGCCGGCGACCGCCCCGATGACCACCCCGACGACCCCTGCGATGATCATCGAGAAGACCCCGATCGCGACCGAGATCCGGGCTCCGTTGACCACCATCGCCAGGACGTCACGGCCGACGCTGTCGGTCCCGAACAGGTGCGCCAGCGAGGGTGGATCGCCGCCGGGGTGATGGGCGTTCGGGATGAAGATCGGGTTGTACGGGTCGATGATCGGCCCGAGGATCGCCATCGCGACCATGAACCCGAAGATGACCAGGCCGACTGCGGCCAGGCGGTGGAGCTTGAACCGGCGCCAGGCCAGCTGCCATTGGCTCAGCGACTCGAGAGCGACCTCGACATCGTCGACATCCGGCCCGCCACCGCCCGACGGCCCGCCGAGCTGGAGGGCCGCGGGACTCTGCATGTCCGGGAAAGCCATCAGCCGCTCAGTCGTACTTGATGCGCGGATCGACCAAGACGTACAGCACGTCGGCGACCAGGTTCATGAACACGATGAACAGAGACCCGATCAGCAGGATGCCCATCAACAGGAAGTAGTCGCGGCCGTTCACGCCGTCGTAGAACAGGAGGCCCATACCCGGGTAGCTGAACACGGTCTCGGTCGCGATGGCGCCACCGAACAGGAAGGCGATCTCGAGGGCAATGTTCGTGACGATCGGCAGGAGGGCATTCCGGAAGGCGTGGCGGAAGACGACGGTCCGCCCCGGCAGGCCCTTGGCGCGCGCGGTCCGGACGTAGTCCTGGCTGAGCGACTCGAGCATCGCCGAGCGGACGAAGCGGCTGTCACCGGCCACGCTGACCGCGATCAGGGTCGCCACCGGCAGGACGAGATGCTGGCCGATGTCCACGAGCTGCGGCCACGGGTTGGCAAAAAAGGCATGCCAGTAGGCGTCGGTCGCGAAGGGCGCCGGCGACGTGCGCACGTTGATGATTCCCTGGGCGGGGAAGATCCGCAGCTCGACACCGAAGATGAAGATCAGGATCAGGCCGAGCCAGAACGTCGGCAGCGAGTAGAAGACATAGCTGAAGATGGTGATCACCTGGTCGATCAGGCTGTAGCGCTTGACCGCGGCCAGGACGCCCGCCAGCGTCGCGATCGTCACCCACAGGATCCAGGCAGTTCCCATCAGGATGGTCGTCGCGGGCAGCCGCTGGGCGATCAGGCCGAGCACCGGCTGGCCCGAGGAGATCGAATAGCCGAAGTCCCCGTGGAGGACGCCGTTCGTGCCGCCGCCGAGGAACTCGGGCAGGAAGTTGGGCAGCCCGTGGGCCGACAGGAAGCCACCGCCGGTGCAATTGAAGACGCCCAGCCAGCCCAGGTATTCCTGGATCGTCTGGAGGATGTCCGCGTTGCGGACGAGGCACCAGCGCTGGAGCCAGGCCGTCACCTGCTCGGGCGTGATGTGAGGGTTCTGGTTGAAGGCGGCCTGCGGCCCGCCGGGGGCTTGCTGCATCAGCAGGAAGCTCACCACCGTGATCAGCCAGATCACGGGCAGCGCCTCGATGACCCGTCGAATGATGAACTTCACCATGTCGCAGCTCCGAAGAAACCTCGCCGGGCCTTCGAGGCCCGCCGCCGGATGTTCATTCGGCTGAACGCCTCGATCGGATGATAGGTCAGAGCGGCGGGGCCGACGGCCGGCCCCGCCGCTCGCTCAGGTGTGAGATGGAGCGCGGCCGTGGTGGGGCCGCGCTGGTGGTCTTACGGCTTGTAGAACCAGTCCTCGGGGTTCCAGATTGGGCCTGCGTTGCTCGGGTTGTACCCCGGCCAGCCGCCGACGTGCACACCGAGGCCCGTGACGTCCTGGCGGTAGTACAGGACGATCTCGGGGGTCCCCCCGACATACGCGTCCTGGACGGCTCCGGCGTCGGTGGCCTGCTTGGTCATGTCGGCGTCGCTCGAGAGAGAGGTGAGCGCCGCGTCCATCGCCGGATCGCTGAAGCGGGTGTCGTTGCCTCCGTTGTGATTGCCCTTCTCCGGCCACGCCGTGGTCGAGTAGGTCTGGAAGTAGTCACCGTACGGGTCGGCACTCAGGACATAGGCGAAGTCACCGATGTCGTAATTGCCGCGATAGAGACTGCAGTCGGTGGTCGGGGTGGTGTCGGTCCAGCCGGCGAACACAACGGACCCGGCGTCGGCGGTCTTGACGGTGCTCTTGATGTGGATCGCAGCCAGGTAGGACTGCGTCTTCTGGAGCTCGACCAGGCGAGTGGGATTGCCGGCCGTGGTGCACAGCTCGAGATTGACGTCCTTGCCCGCCGTCAGCTGGCGGTTGCCATCTGAACCGACCGGCATGATCGGATCGAGGAGGGCGTTGGCGGCCGTCACGTCGAACGCCGGACAGGTCTCGGTCTTGGCGAACCACAGGCCCGGGGGCGTTGGCGAGCAACCCGGCGCGACGGTCGTGCCGGGGAAGATCGCCGCGATCAGGTCGGGCTTGTTGATCGACATGGCGATGGCCTTGCGCACATCGGGCATCCACAGACCGTTGCCGCGGGCTTTGGTCGGGTCGTTGTTGAGGTCGAGGTGCTCGTACTCCCAGCCGGGAATGATCGTGCCCGAACCCACGGACGGGTCGGTCGACGAGATCGTCGAGAAGTCGGCCGTTTGAAGATCCAGGGCCAGGTCGATCGCGCCGCTCTTGAACGCGGCAATCTCGCCGTCCTTGGTATCGAAGTACGACATCTTGAGGCCGACCAGGTACGGCGCGTGGGAGGCGCCGCCGACGGCGAGGTCGACGCCGCCATGCCAATTCGGATTCGGGGCGTAGTCGATCTCAGTCTTCGACGCGTTGGTGATCATGAACGGGCCGTTGAACGGGACGCTGGAGATCGCCGAACTGACCGGCATCGACGTGGACGCCTTGGCGACCGCGAGCGTGCCCAGCCACTTCTGCTGGAAGAACGGGTTGGTCAGCATCGCCAGCCAGCCCGGGAACAGATCCTTGTAGTGGAATGTCCCGGTCAGGCCGTCCGCCGAGACGTCGATGCTGCTGATGTCGGGATAGCCAATCGTGCAGATCTGGCAGCCGGACTGGGCTGGGTCGTTGGCAAACTGCCAGGTCGCCTTCCAGTCGTTCATCGTGACCGGCGTGCCGTCGGACCATTGCAGACCGGATCGGAGGGTGACTGCGACGGTGTAGGTGGTCCCGGAGATCACGACGCCACCGTTGTCCACGGTCGGGACCGATGACGCGAGGTCCGGGATGTACTTGCCGTCGGCGGTGAGCGTGGCCAGAGCGCGCAGCGCGGGACTGTACGCCTCGACGGTCGTCAGGGCTGTCGAGTAGAACGGGTTCAGGTTGTCAGGCGGCTGCCACTCGCCCATGACCAGCGTCCCGCCCGGCACGGTGCCGGTTGGCGGCTTGAAGGTCGTGCCGAACAGTTGCTGGTCGAGCGGCGACAACGACGCGACCGGCGAAGCAACGGCCGAAGGCACAGCGCTTCCCGGCGTTGTCGATGCCGGTGGCGGCGTGGCCGGAACGGCCGTCGCCGTCCCGCCGCACGCTGCGAACAACATGGCCGCCGTCGCGACCAATCCGCCTAAACGTTTCCGCATCTAATCTCCTCCAACTGGCACACGGCCAAGGGTCATCCGGACTCGGCGGGTGGCGTTCTCTGGCGAACCGCGGCCCCGGACAGCTACGTGCTTGCCCGCGACTCGTGGACAACACCATGCAAACGCGTCGCCAACAACGACGCCGCCGGTAATATGGGCGGGCTGGTGGCCCCTGTCAAATCAATCCGGACAGGGGGTCTCGACACCCGTCATCGCCCGCCAGCGCAGGTTTGGCTGGCGCGCGGCGGTCGCCTCGTCCAGCCGCCGGACCGGCGCCGTGTGCGGCGCGTCGTGGACCAGCTCGGGCGTCTCGGCGGCCTCGGCCGCAATCCTGATCAGCGCGTCGGCGAAGGCATCCAGCGTCTCGACCGCTTCGGTCTCGGTCGGCTCGATCAGCATCCCCTCCTCGACGATCAGCGGGAAGTAGATCGTCGGCGGGTGGAAGCCGTAGTCGATCAGCCGCTTGGCGATGTCGAGGGTCCGGACCCCGGTCTTGCGCTTGATCGTTGCCGCCGACGCCACGAACTCATGTTTGCAGAAGCGCTGGTAGGGGATGTCGTAGGTGCCCGTCAGGCGAACCTTGAGGTAGTTGGCCGCCAGGACGGCATCCTGGCTGACCTCGGCCAGGCCCTCGGCACCATGGGCCCGCAGATAGGCGTAGGCGCGCAGCAGGACGCCGGTATTGCCCGCGAAGCCTCGCAACCGGCCGATGCTCGTCGGTCGCTCGCCCGGCCGCTCGAGGCGGTAGCTGCCGTCGTCGGCGCGCAGGACGCGGGGCGCCGGCAGGAAGGGCACCAGCTTCGGGCCGACGCCCACCGGGCCGGCGCCCGGTCCCCCGCCGCCGTGAGGGGTGCTGAATGTCTTGTGGGTGTTGATGTGCATCACGTCGAAGCCGGCCTCGCCGGGCTTGAACCGGCCCAGGATCGCGTTCAGGTTGGCGCCGTCCATATAGGCCAGGGCGCCTGCGGCGTGGACCGCGTCGAGCAGCTCGCCGATCCGGGTCTCGAACAGGCCGAGGGTCGATGGGTTGGTGATCATCACCGCCGCCGTCCGCGGCCCGAGCGCCGCCCGGAACGCCTCGAGGTCGACCCCGCCATCGGCCGCCGACGGGATGGTGATCGTCCGGAAGCCGGCCATCGAGGCCGTCGCGGGGTTGGTCCCATGGGACGAATCCGGGACGAGGACCTCCTGCCGGTCGTGGTCGCCGCGGCTGCGATGGTAGGCCCGGATCATCAGGATCCCGGTCAGCTCGCCCTGTGCGCCGGCGGCGGGCTGGAGTGAGACGGTGGTCATCCCACTGATCTCGGCCAGGATCTCCTCGAGCTCCCACAGGACCTGGAGCGTGCCCTGGGCGGTGGCGTCCGGGGCGAGTGGGTGGAGACTGGCGAAGCCCGGCAGGCGGGCCGCCCACTCGTTGACCTTCGGGTTGAACTTCATCGTGCAGGACCCGAGCGGATAGAACTGCGAGTCGATCGAGAAGTTCTGCTGCG
>PNAZ01000145.1:1197-7328 GCA_003169655.1 Chloroflexota bacterium | reverse complement strand
GTCATGATCGTGGCCGGGTTCGAGTTGACGAGGATCGTCCGGACGCCTTCGGCCCGCAGCGCTCGACAGGCCTGCGTCCCGGCGTAGTCGAACTCGGCGGCCTGGCCGATGACTACCGGCCCCGAGCCGAGGATGAGGACCGAGGCCGGCTTCATCGGCTCCCGGCAGCCGACACGAAACGGTCGAAGACGGCCAGGGCGTCGAGCGGACCGGGCGCACCCTCCGGGTGGTACTGGACCGTCTCGATCGGCAGCTCGCGATGGCGGAGGCCCTCGACCGAGCCGTCGTTCAGGTTCACCTGGCTGACCCGCAAGCCTCCGGCGGCGGGCAGCGTATCACCGACCACCTGGACCTCATGGTTCTGGGCGGTGACCTGGACCAGGCCGCTGTCGACGTCGCGTACGGGATGGTTGGCACCGTGGTGGCCGAAGCGCAGTCGGCGGGTCTCGGCGCCCGCCGCGCGGCCAACGATCTGGTGGCCCAGGCAGATCCCGAGCAACGGCCGGCCGTCGGCCATCACCGCCCGGGCCAGGGCGACCGGGCCGTCGAGCCGGGCCGGATCACCCGGTCCCGGTGAGAACACGAGTCCCGCGATCTCGGGATCGAGCACATCGGTGATCGAGGCCGTGTGGGGCAGGATCCGGACCCGGACCCCGCGCCGGCGGAGGGAGCGGACGATGTTCGCCTTGAGCCCCAGGTCGATGATCCCGACCAGCGGCCCGCCCTCGCCGGGATCACCGATGTCGGTGATCGAGGTCGGCGAGACAAGCCCCACGAAGTCCTCGTCCTCCCAGCGCGGCAGGGTGCGGACCGCGGCGATCGCGGCATCCCGGTCCACCTCGCCGGGCGCGGTCACGATCCCCGGGACGGAGCCGTTCGTCCGGAGGTGGCGGGCCAGGGCTCGGGTGTCGATCCCGGCGATCGCCGGGATGCCCGACTCGCGCAGCAGGGCGGCGAGCTGGCGGGCGTCGTCGAGGACTGCCGCCGTGGCATTGGCCACGACCAGGGCCCGCAGCCAGGGCCGCTCGGACTGGTCGTCGGAGCGCAGGCGGCCATGGTTGCCGATCAGGGGGTAGGTCATGNNGTCTGGCTGGTGTTGACGACCAGGTCGCCGCCCGCCGCCCGGGCCGCACCGAAGGCGATCCCCGGGAAGACGGTGCCATCGGCCAGCGCCAGCAATGCCGGTCCCAGGTCGCCGACACGGGGGTCGACGATCGAGCTCGAAAGGGGCAACGGCGGAGTTCCGGGAATGGCCGATCCGGCCACCAGACGTCCGTCCGGACCAGGGCTGCCTGGCGCGCGGACCTGCGCGGACACGGTCGATCGAGCCTCCCTTCCGGCCTCACGGGACCGGTACGCCGGCCTCACGGGACCGGCTCCAAGGACTGCCCTGAAGGGTACCACCGGCGACCTGCGCGCCGTGCCGCTCAGGTGGGGCTTGCCCCCGGATCGAGCCACCAGCCGTCGACGTCCGCGGCCGCCGCCCGGATCATCCCTTCGCGGACCCCGGCGGCCAGGACCTGGAAGTCGACCAGGCCGTAGTGGCGCAGGATCGCGGCCAGGATCAGCACGCCCGGTGCGAGGAGGGCGACCCGTCCCGGATCGATTCCGGTCTCCGCGCCGATCCGGGCCGATGGCCGGGCAAGCAGTGCGGCGGCGGTCCGCTCGAGCTCGGCCAGGGTCACGTCGACCCCCATCGCGTGCTTCTGGCGGCGCCCGATCGCGTTCATCGCCAGCAGGCCGTGGGCCGTCCCGCCGGTGGCGAACGCCCGGCGGGGATGGCCATCGGGCAGCCCGCCCAGGGTTGCCCCGATCCGGACCGAGGTCAGGGCCCAGTCGATCGGCGCCGGCGGATCGCCGGTCAGGCCACCGGCCAGGAGGGCCGCCCCGACCGGCAATGAGACGGCGCTGGCGATCGTCCGGCCCGTCGTCAGGGTCGCCTCGGTCGAGGCTCCGCCCGAATCGATCACGATCAGGTCGCCCCGTGCTGGCAGGCCCGGCCGGACGCCGGCGAAGCCGAGCTCGGCCTCGCGGGCCGGCGACAGCAGGCGGATCGGGACGTTGATCCGGCTTGCCAGCCGGGCGAGCACCGCCTGGCCGTTCGCTGCGCGCCGGCTGGCTTCGGTTGCGGCGACCAGGATCGTGGCCCCCGACTTGTGGGCACGATGGACCATTCGCGTGAGCGTCCGGCCGACGTCCGCCTCGGCTGCCGCGGTGATCCGGCCGCGCCGGTCCACGACCCGACCCAGCTCGAGCAGCTCGGACTCCGAATGGACCGGCTGGAGCGTCCCGCCGGCCGGCTGGCCGATCACGTCGGCGATCAGCAGGTGGACGGTGTCGGAGCCGATGTCGATCGCGGCGAAGCGCGGGGCGCTCGGCGTCGATCGCCAGGGGCGGGACCTGGTCCCCTTCACGACGTTGCCTCCGGGGCAGGCTCGCCGATCGACGCCGGGCCGGCGCCATCCTCGGCCAGCCGGAAGGAGCCGATCGTGGCCGGGATGAGCGTCAACAGCGCGGCGCCGACCAGCGCAGCGGCGAGTGCCGGCGTGAGGGCACCAGCCTGCAGGCCCAGGGTCGCCGCGGCCGCCGGCAGGCCAAGCTGGGCCGAGGCGGCCAGGGCGGTCGGTACCCGACGATCGCGCAGGGCAAGCCCGCCGACCTGGTGGACGACGACCACGATGGCCGCGTCGAGGACCATGAACGCGAGCGCGCCCGGGTCACCGGCCAGTGCCCGCAGGTCGAGACGGGCGCCGAGCAGGACGAAGAAGGCGGGGACCAGGAAGCCGTCGGCCAGGCCGCTCAGCTGGGTCGCCAGGCGGGTCGGTTCGCGCAGGCGGGCCAGCACCATGCCGGCCACGAACCCGGCGACGAGCTGGCTGCCGCCCCACGTCTCGGCGATTGCTCCGAAGACGAAGACCAGCAGCAGCGCCCCGCGCAGCTGCAGCGCCCAGCCTCGGGTCAGCGACCAGAGCCGCATCTGGCGGGCCGGCCCGAACGAGCGTAGCCGCGAGCCGCCGAGCAGGACGGCGATGCCCAGGCCCACGATCAGCCCGTCGGCCAGGATCGCGGCGAGCGGCGAGCCGCTCGAGCCGATTGCCAGGGGCAGCAGGATCACGGTGATGCTGTCGGCCAGGGCGATCCAGGCGATCAGGGCGGCGACCGAGGCCCGATCGAGGCGATCCTCGGCGATGATCGGGAACGCAACAGCGGCCGAGCTGCCCGCCAGCAGGACCGCGATCCAGGCCGGCGCACCGACCCCCGAGATGGCGACNNCGGAATGCCGGCGAGCCGAAATCGATGTGCGAGCCCGCGGCGAACATCAGCAGGATGAAGCCGATCGACGACAGCGAGGGCAGCGGGACGACGTTCGGATCGATCCAGCCGAAGCCGCTCTTGCCCAGGATCAGGCCCGCCCCGATCTCGCCCACGACCACCGGCACGAGCGGCCGTCGACCAGCGGCCAGCAATGGTCCGGCGAGGCTGGCGGCGACCACCAGTGCGAGCGTCGCGAACATCCGCCGGAGTATCCTCCGGCCGTCGAATCGGCGCCGGGCCTCAGTCGAACGGAATCAGGAGCTGGGCCGCCACCGCGGCCAGCAGGCAGGCGCAGATCTCGATCAGGACGGCCCCGTCGATCGACTGGCTGGCGACGATCCCACCCAACGCGGTGCCGATCGGGAAGCCCAGGAAGTTGAACGACATCGACAGGGCAAACGCCCGGCCCATCCAGGCCGGGTCTGTCCGGCGCTGACGGATCGTGAACATCGCGACGTCCAGCGGTCCGTTCAACACCCCGAACAGGACCAGGGCGATGAGGATCGGGGCGAGCCCGGCATCGGGCAGCAACAGGAGCAGCAGGATCGCCGAGCCGAGCATCGGGTAGACGATCATCCGGTGCTCCCGGCTCCGGGTATCGATCCGACCGGCCAGCGTCGATGAGATCACCCCGCCCATCCCCTGGGCCGCGAAGAGCAGCCCAACCAGGGCCGGCCCGCCGTGGAGCCGCACGAGGACCAGGAGCGGGATGACGATTGCGTTCACGCCCCACACGATGTTCAGGACGCTGAAGGACAGGCCCAGGCCGCGCAGGGTCCGATTGCGCAGGGTGTAGGTCAGGCCATCCAGCGCCGCGCGCAGGAGGCTCCCGCTCGAGCTCGACCCGATGTGCGGCTCGGGCAGCCCGATCATCACCGCGGCGGCGGCGACGAACACCGCGCCGATGAAGGCCAGGGCCACGGCCGGCCCCCACACCTGCACGATCACTCCGGCCAGCGGCGGCCCGACTACCGTCGCCAGGACGTAGCCGACCGAGTCGGCCGCGTTGGCCCGCTCCCAGAGCGGCTTGGGCACGAGCACCGGGAACAGGCTGCGCAGGCCCGCGGTGCTCAGCGGCGAGGTCAGCGACGAGACCGCGGCAATCGACAGCAGCAACCAGACCGGCAGCCGGCCGATCGCGGCGAAGAAGGCGATCAGGCCCAGCGACCCGGCTGCCAGCAGGTAGTCGATCAGGACGAGGCGGACCCGCCCATGTCGGTCGAGCAAGGCCCCGGCCACGGGCGAGAAGACGATTCCGGGCAGGGCCAGGGCCACCCCGACCAAACCGGCCAGCGGCGCCGAGCCGTATACCGTCAGGGCGAACAGGACCATCGCCACGTTGACCATCGACTGGGCAATCCGGGCGACCTGCATTCCGACCAGGAGACGGGCGATTGACGGGACGCGGAAGAGCGCCCCGTAGGAGCGCTCTGCTTCGACGACAGGCACGCCCCGACGATAGCAGCGGCCGACCGGCAACGAATCGTTCGGTCGGCGACACTCTCCTCTTCGCCAATCAGCCAGGGATCGATGCCGATGTCCGCCAGCCCCCGTCGACAACGCCAGCCATGGACCGTCCGGGTCGCCCTGTGGAGCGCTCGCCATCGCTGGCCGGTCTTCGGGCTGTGGTTCGTGCTGACGATCGGAATCTTCGTGGCCAGCCTGGGGATCGGCGGGATCCGCGCGGTTGCCGCGACCGGGGGCCTGGCCGGATCGAACACCGAGGCCGCGAAGGGCCTTCAGGCGATGAGCTCCGGTGCCGCGACCAGCGGTGTACCGACCGGCGAGACGCTGACCGTGGTCATCACCAGCGCGACGGCCAAGGCCAGCGACCCGACGTTCAAGAGCACGGTCGAGACGATCGTCCAGCGCCTCGGCGCCGTCAGGGCCACGGTCGACGAGACGGCGGGGCCCGCGCTGACCAACGTGATCGACCCATACGCCGCGCCGCCGGCGGCCGGTCTCCTGGCTCCCGATGGGGCGGGTGTGATCGTCGATGCCCGAATCCTCGGCTCATCGACGCAGCGCGAGACACGGGCCCAGGCGGTGGCCACCACGATCAGCACGGCCCAGTCGGACTTCCCGG
This sequence comes from Chloroflexota bacterium, assembly GCA_003169655.1. GTDB lineage: Bacteria > Chloroflexota > Limnocylindria > Limnocylindrales > CSP1-4 > Palsa-1033. Next base: position 1,927 of record PNAZ01000145.1, on the reverse strand, counting down.
CCTTCGCGATCCACGCCGTCTCGAACACGTTGACCAACGATCAGATCGGAACGGTGGTCAACGCCGACCTGGACGGCTCCCTGCGGATCAGCCTGCCGGCCACGTTCATCATCCTCGTCCTCGCCTTCGGCGCGGTGGTAGCCGCACTCGTGCCGCTCTTCCTGGCGATCACCGCCCTCCTGGCGGCCTTCGGCCTGCTGGGGATCTACAGCGAGGTGTTCAACCCGGTCAGTCCCTACGCGACCCAGCTCGTCGTGCTGATCGGCCTGGCGGTGGCGGTCGACTACTCGCTGTTCATGGTCACCCGCTTCCGCTCGGAACGGCGCGCCGGACGGGTCAAGCTGGCCGCGATTGAGACCGCCAGCGCCACGGCCGGCCGAGCCGTCTTCTTCTCGGGCCTGGCCGTGATGATCTCGCTGGCCGGCCTGTTCCTGCTGCCCGACGAGATCTTCCATTCGATGGCCCTGGGCACGATCGCGGTGATCATGGCCGCGATCGCCGGCAGCCTGACCTTCGTGCCGGCCAGCCTGGCGATCCTGGGCGACGGGGTCAGCCGCCTGGGCGTGCCGTTCCTGTCCCGCGAACGGGGCGCTGGTCGGGGCTTCTGGGCCGCCCTCGCCCACGCCGTCATGAGCCGTCCTTGGATCAGCGCGATCGGCGCCTCGGCCCTCCTCCTCGCCCTCGCGTCGCCGGTTCTCCACATGCAGCTCGGCGAAAGCGACCTGACAAC
>PNAZ01000145.1:0-1189 GCA_003169655.1 Chloroflexota bacterium | reverse complement strand
TTGCCGCCCTGGGGCCGAAGCTCACGGCAATCGCCGGGCTGAGCGGACCGGCGCAGCTGGGCTCCTCACCGGACGGCTCGGCGGCGTCGGTCTCGGTCGAGATGTCGGGCTCGATGAACACGGCGGCTAACTGGCAGATCGTCCGGGATGTCCGCGGCCAGGTCGTGCCGGCGCTCTTCGGCAGCCTGCCCGCCAGCCACGTGTACGTCACCGGCGACGCTGCCGAATCACTCGACAACACGAAGATCTATACCGACGGCATGGTCCGGGTCTTCCTGTTCGTGCTGACCCTGTCATTCCTGCTGCTGATGGTCGTCTTCCACTCGATCGTGATCCCGACCAAGGCGATCCTGCTGAACCTGCTCTCGACCGGGGCCGCCTATGGGGCGGTGGTCCTCGTCTTCCAGGACGGCTGGTTCGGGTCCCTGCTCGGGGTCCGGCCGACCGACGCGATCCAGAACTGGATCCCGATCTTTATCTTCACAGTCCTCTTCGGGCTGTCGATGGACTACGAGGTGTTCATCCTGTCGAGAGTCAAGGAGTTCGTCGATCACGGGGCCGACACCCGGCTGGCAGTGGCCCGCGGCCTGTCGGTCACGGCCGGGACGGTGACCAGTGCGGCGGCGATCATGGTCGTGGTCTTCGCGGTGTTCATGACCCTCCGGCTGGTGATCATCCGCGAGCTCGGGCTCGGCCTGGCGGTGGCCGTCTTCGTCGACGCGACAGTGATCCGCTGCGTCCTCCTGCCGGCCACGATGCGCCTGCTCGGCGAGTGGAACTGGTACCTGCCGCCATTCCTGCGCTGGCTACCCCGGATCCGGGTGGAGGTCGAGCCGGTCGTGCCGGGCGCCGGCGATCCGGCCTAGCGCTGGCGGAGGTCCTGACCAGGGATGCCCCGGGCCGTCAGCGCCGCGCCCAGGCCCTCGAGGTCGTCAACGGTCACGTACAGCTCGGTGTTCATCAGCCGGGCCGCCCGGACCGGCTGGCGAAAGTGGACGCGGAGGCCGCCGTGGGCGCTGCCGCCGAAGCTCAGGTCGTGCTTGGGGATCGAGCGGCGCACGCCGACCGCCCGCAGGGAGTTGTACGGGCCGGTGATGTCCCACGACTCGATGTTCGCCAGCGGCGTGCGAGCCCCGAAGCGGCCGAACGTGGCACTGAACTCGCCGTCGGCGATCCGGACCTTTGCCCG
>PNAZ01000131.1 GCA_003169655.1 Chloroflexota bacterium | reverse complement strand
CCGGCACCCCGATCGGTTCAGCGGGTGCGATCCAGTTCTCGGCCGATGGCCGCTACGTTCTGGCGGTCGATCCCGCCAGCAACGACATTTCGGTGCTCCGCGTCAAGGACGATGGCTCGCTCCGCCTGGTCGGAACCGAGGCATCCCACGGCACCACCCCGGTCAGCATCACCGTCCACGGCTTCCTCGTCTACGTTGCCAACGCGGGCGTCGGCGGCAGCGACTACACCGGATTCTGGTTCTTCGACGGCCACCTCTTCCCGATTTGGGACTCGACGATCCCGTTGCCCGATAGCGCGTCCCCTGGCCAGATCTTGTTCAGCGGCGACGGCCGCACGCTGATCGGAACGCGAGTGGGTCCAAGCGCCGGTCCTTCGTTCATCGACAGCTTCCGGGTCGGCTTCTTCGGCCGCCTGACTCCGGCATCTGACTCACCGATCCCCGCCCAACGGATCGGTCCGTTCGGGAGTGCATTCCGGCCGACGAACCCTCGTCAGCTCTTCGTTTCGAATGCCCACGATGGTGCCGGTCTGGGCAGCGTCTCGGTCTACCACGTCGCTCGCGACGCATCATTGACGGCGATCAACGGTTCGCCGTTCGCCGACAACCAGACCGCGCCCTGCTGGGTGGCGATCACACCGAACGGCAATGAGCTGTTTGCGATCAACACGGCGAGCTCGTCGATCTCGCGCTACCGGATCGCTCCGGGCGGCAGCTTGACCCTCCTGGGCAGCACGCCGATGAGTGACCCAACCAACCTCCGCCCGTTCGATGCCCAGGTCGATCCGTCAGGTCACTACCTGTACGTCGTCGATGCCGGGGCGGTCGCCGTCAGCGCCTTCGCCATCTCTGGCGGCAACCTGACGGAGCTTGGATCGTCGCCGGCGGCGATCCCCGGTGGCGCGGCTCCGTTCGGGCTCATCGTGAACTAAGTCGGCCGAGCCCGATTGGGCTCTCGCTTGCGGAGTTCACAGTCAAGACGGCGGATGGCCCCCTTCCGCCGTCTTGACAACGTGCCTCCCAGGCACAGGTCGGATATAGTTGTTATGCGACAACGTCCTGACCGGAGGCGGCCGGTGGAAAGCCGGATCAAGATCAAGCTCATCGATTGGCAAGATCCCGGATTTGTGAAGGCATTCGATGCCGGCCTGACTACCGCGTTCCGGGACGGCCTCGAAGCTGATCAAGCTGGGCTCGCTGAGCGAGTCGAGTCGGAGCTCCATCGGCAAGGCAATCCACGGGCTTGGATTGACGATCGGCGCTCCGTCGCCGATGTGCTGGCGCGTGTCGCCCGATGGACCGTCTGGCGAGATCGGTCGTTGGCCCGCCTGGTCGGCTGACTGACAATGCAGGAGTCAACGAAGCCCGAATCGCGCGCGCCTGTCGACCCGGTTCTGCGGATCGAAGGGTTGGTGAAGCGCTACGGCGAGGTCGAAGCCGTCCGCGGGATTGACCTCGAGCTCGAGCGCGGCGAGGTCTTTGGTTTCCTGGGGCCCAACGGCGCCGGCAAGAGCACGACGATTCGGTGCATGCTCGGGCTCCTCCGCCCATCGGCCGGGGCCATCCGGGTCTTCGGCCTCGACGCTGCGAAGGACGGCGTGACGATCCGCCAGCGGGTCGCCTACGCTCCAGGGGAGCTTCGACTCCCGGAGCAATTGAGCGCCGCGGAGTTCATCACGAGCATCAGCCGATTGCGTGGCGGCTTTGACGAGGCTCGCCGAGATCAACTCGCGGAACGGCTTCGACTTGACCTCCACCGACCGATGCGCGAGCTGTCGAGTGGCAATCGGCGCAAGGTCGCGATCGTCCTGGCCTTTCTGGCCGAGGCCGAGCTCCTCGTCCTCGATGAGCCGACGAGTGGACTCGATCCACTGATGCAGCGCGAGTTCATGGACCTCCTCCGCGAAGCCCGGGCGGGAGGGACAACGGTGTTCCTCTCGTCCCATGTCTTATCTGAGGTCCAGCGGGTCGCGGACCATGTTGCCGTGCTGCGCGAAGGACGTGTGGTGGCCTCAGGCACGATGGCCGACTTCCGAGGTCGGGCACGGTCCCATGTCGAGGTCTTCTTCGAGACTCCGCCTCCGACCGAGGCCCTCGGGGCACTGCCCGGCCTGGTCGATCCACAGGTGACGGATCAGCGCTTCACCGCCACGCTCTCGGGCCCCATCGGACCGCTGCTCTCGTTATTGGCGCAGCACAAGGTCGCATCGATGCTCGTCGAGGAGCCCGACCTCGAAGAGGCTTTCCTCGACCTGTACGGCGGCGAGACCCAATGAGCAGCCGGACAGTCGAGCTCGTGGTCGGGCCGCTCCGGGCGATGCGCCGGGCAGTTATGTGGTGGTCGATCGGACTGGGCGCCCTCGTTGCCCTGACCGCCGCGTTCTGGCCGATTTTCAAGGGCTCGACGGGCATCTCGAGTGCGCTCAATAACCTTCCGGCCGGCGTCCTGACCGCATTCGGCCTGGAGGATTTCGGCTCTCCGGCAGGGTACCTGCGAGCGAATCTCTACGAGATCCTGGTGCCGATCCTGCTCGCCGCCGCGGCCGCCACACTGGTGAGTGGGCAGACAGCAAGCGAGGAGGCGGCGGGACGCCTGGAGATGTACCTCGCCCAGCCCATCAGCCGACGAGCCATCTACCTGGGTCGGGCGGTGGCAGCCCTCCTGGGACTTGTCGTCATCTGCCTGGCCCTGACCCTGGTCCAACTCGTGAGCGATTGGCTGGTCGATCTCTCGATCCCGCCCGGCGAGCTCCTCTCGACGATCGCGCTGTCCACCTGCGTCGCCATCCTGTATGGCTCAGTTGCCTTCGCAATCGCCTGCGCCAGGCCTCGGCCGTCCCTCGTCGTCGCCGCGGGAATCGTGCTCGCCGTTGCGAGCTACCTGGTCGTTGCCTTGCTCTCGTTCAGCCCCGTCCTTGATCCCTGGAGTCAGCTCTCCCCATGGAGCTGGGCCTTTGCCGGGGATCCGCTCGAACACGCAACAGATGTCTGGCGCTACGTCGCTGTTGCGGTCCCGTCGATCGTGTTGGTCCTGTTCGGACTGCGGGCCGTCTCGGAACGGGACATCGCCGCAGGTTAAGCCAGGGTGCATCTGACCAGCGTCCCCGCGGGGAGGTTGTGGGGAACCAAACCACAAAGCAGCATTCGGGCCGACTGGGCGGTCATCTCGGTCGCGGCTGAGCTCGGCAGTATCGAGCGCTGTGCCCCGTGGATGGGTCCGGGAGAGTGTCGGGCAGCAGGAAACCTGGGATCAGAGTCGACCGAGGGCAGCGATGGCCACCGTCGTCAACGCGGCCTGGATCTGCGCCCCGGTGAGGCCGACGGGATTGGACATGCTCACGTCGACCACGGTGCCGTTCTGCAAAACCGCCAGCGCCGACAGGTCCGCATTGAACTGGGCGTCGCTGCCGACTCCGCTGACCGGTTGGCCAGCGAACGCGAGCTCGAATGATGCCTGGTCCTCGCCGTCCCCGACGCGGTCGTAGAGGGTGACCACAAGGTTGGTTCGGCCATCGGCGCTCGTGTACTCGCACACCTGATAGGCGCCATCGTCCTTTGGTTTCATGGTCGCCACTGGCACGCCAATCGCGGCCTGGGGCCGGATCGACGTCGATGGGAACACCTGGCGCGAGCCGATCCGGGCGCTCAAGCGGCGCCTCGTCCGGCCGGTCTATCGACTCCTGCTCGAGGGCTCAAATCTGCAGCTGGCGGCCGCTTGACAAGATAGGAGCTTGTGCTTGGTGTGCGCCCGAGCCAACCACACCGCGAATCGAACCCGGCTTGCTAGTCCGCTGCGGCCAGCAGCTGGCGGATGACCTGCTCGGATCCGGCGTAGTCGCCCTCGCCGAAGTGGGTGTGGCGGATCTGGCCGGTCTTGTCGATGAAGTAGAAGGCCGGCCAGTAGCTGTTGGCGTAGGCGTTCCAGGTCGCGAACGCCGGATCGAACGCAACCGGGTAGTGGAGCCCGGCCTGGGCGACCGCCTGGCGGACATTGCCCAGGTCGCGCTCGAACGAGAGCTCCGGCGTGTGGACCCCGACCACGACCAAGCCGGCCGGCCCGTAGCGGTCAGACCAGGCCTTCACGTAGGGCTGGACGTGCTGGCAGTTGATGCAGGCGAAGGTCCAGAATTCGACCAGCACGACCTTGCCGCGAAGTCCGGCGACGGTCAGTGCGGGCGAGTTGATCCAGGCCGTGATGCCGTGGAAGTCGGGTGCCGATCCGAGGTTTTCGAGCGCGACGCTCGATGGCAGTGTTGTCGCGATCGGAGCGGGCAGCTGGTCGCCAGCTCCACCCGACGCGCTCGGCTCTGCTGAGCTCGGGCCGGCGCCTGCGTGGTCGTTCACGCCCGATTCCTCCAACGTTGCCAGCCCGTCCTGGACGGCGGGCTGTTGCTCGACTGATGTCAGGGCCTCGGTCCAGCCGGCGGGCAGGATGGCGCTGACCCTGTTCTCGACAGCCAGGTCCAGGCCGCTGACCACGAGCAGCGCGCTGAGCACCATCGCGATCCCGAACGAGCGCTGGAGTCGCCCACCCGCTGCGGCGGCCCCGAGCGAATGAGTTGCTCGCCGGCCCCACCCTGCGATCAGGCCGAGCGGGATGGCCGCGCCCGCGACATACGCGACGGCGATCGCGATCGTCTCCACGCTGGGTCCGCGACTGACGGCGACGGCAATGACCGCCGCCATGATCGGCCCGACGCATGGCGCCCAGATCAGGCCGATCGCGCCGCCAAGGACCAGCCCACCGCCAAGGCCAGAACCGGCCGATCGACCCGCCAGGCTAGTGCCGCCTCGAGCAAGCGGACTGAGGACCCGATCAAGTCGCACCCCGAGCCGGGGCAGCGCCAGGGAGAGACCGGCAGCGCCCAGCACGACGGCGCCCGCCAGGCGGAGGGTCCCGGTAGTCAACCCGGCGGCGGCCAGCGCCGAGGCCAGCAGGACGGTGGTCCCGATGAAGGTCAGCCCAAACCCGAGGAGGAGGCCGGCCACCCGCCGCCGGCCGTCGGCAGCCGCGGCCCCCAGGATGAGCGGCACGACCGGCAGGGTACACGGCGCCAGGATCGTCAGGACCCCGGCGACGATCGCGAACCCCAGGATCAGGACCATCTAGGGGGTCGAGGGCGACGGGCTCGCTTCCATCATCCCGCTCGGACTCGGGCTCGCTTCCATCATCCCGCTCGGACTCGGGCTCGCCTCCATCATTCCACTCGCGGCCGGACTGGGACTTTCTTCCATCATCCCGCTTGGAGCGGGGGTCGCCGCCGGAGAAGCGGTTGCACCGGCGGGCGTCGTGCACGCAGCGATTCCGATCGCCGCCGTGATGGCGAGTGGGGCCAGCCATCGACGGCCGGGCAGGTTGGCTCTAATCATCTTGGCATCTCACGTGCGGGGCGGAGGACAGGCTCAACGGTGCCCGACTCAGATGACGAGGGGATGACGGTTCCATGACAACCGGGCCGGGAGAGCCAGAAGGTCGCTGTCGTCGACACCCTGACAATGTTGTTGATCGTGCCATTCGGCGCATCCGGCTGATCGCGGTCGAACCGGCTCGGCCGTCCGAGATGGCGGCCTTACTGACACTGAGCGCGAGACGCCCGCCGCCGGCCGGCATGACGTTGGAGGCGAAGTCCGCTCCGGCAAGCGATCCCCGCGCCCGCTGCTGCGTGAGACCGTCGAGGGCGGGGATGTGTTCGGTGGGGATGTCGACCACCGAACAAGTCCACTGGCCTTGACGGGGTCCCAGTAGCGGATCGTGCCGACGAAGCGGATGCGGTCCATTCCGCAATACAACCGCCGCTGGCGGCGCCGGTCAAGGCGGATCGTCAGCGGGCCGAGCGCATCGCCGCCAGACGATCTGTCAGGTAGGTGCGTTCAGCTTCGGTAGCAGCCAGGGCCGCGGCACCTGCGTAGGCCTGGCGCGCATCATCGTATCGTCCAAGCCTGGCTAGCAGGTCCGCCCGGGCCGCGTGGAACAGGTGGTACTGGTCCAGGTCGAGGCCGTCGAGGACGTTGAGGGCAGCGCGGGGACCCTCGACCTCGCCCAGAGCGATGGCCCGGTTCATGGCAACGACCGATGTCGGCGTTATGGCCAACAGTTGGTCATATAGAGTCAGGATCTGGCTCCAGTCGGTCGCCGGGAAGGAGGCGGCGGCGGCATGGACGGCGTTGATGGCGGCCTGGATCTGGTAGGGCCCCGGTTGGTTGCGCCGCAGGCAGGCGCGCACGATCGCGTGGCCTTCTTCGATAAGTACTCGGTCCCACGACGACCGATCCTGGTCGCGGAGCAGCACGATGGAGCCGTCGCCGGAGAACCGGGCCGACCAGCGCGATTCCGTCAGCAGGAGCAGCGCAAGGAGTCCCGCGACTTCCGCCTCGTCGGGCATCAGCCCGTTCATCGCCCGCGCCAGCCTGATCGCCTCGCCCCTCAGGTCGTCACCAGCGGGTCGGTCAGTCCCGGCGTTGTAGGCCAGGTAGAGGACAGCCAGGACCGGCCGAAGCCGGCCGGGCAGATCGGTCTCCGCCGGGACACGATACGGGATGTGGGCGGCCTTGATCTTGTGCTTGGCCCGGACCAGCCGCTTGGCCATCGCCGGCTCGGCCACCAGAAAGGCTCGGGCCACCTCGGCCGTGCTGAGACCACCTAGCAGCCGCAGCGTCAGCGCCACCCGCGCCTCGATCGCCAGCGCCGGATGGCAGCATGTGAAGATCAGGCGGAGGCGATCGTCCTGCACGGGGCCGGCCTCCTCTTCCTGCGCCATATCAGGCTCAACAACCTGCCCGAGGAGTTCGCGGCCGCGCGACTCGCGGCGGAGGTGATCAATCGCTCGATTCCGGGCGGTCGTGGTGATCCAGCCGCCGGGGTTGGGCGGCAAGCCGTCGTCATGCCACTTTCGGAGGGCGAGAGCGAAGGCCTCCTGGACGGCGTCCTGGGCTAGGTCGATGTCCCCGAAGATGCGGATCAGGGTGGCCACCGACCGACCGGACTCCTCACGGAAGATCCGGCCGATCAGTGCGTCATCGACGATCGGCAATGTTCAACCCCCGGCGGTATCCGCAAACGGCCAGACCTCGATCGGCGACGAGATCAGCCTGGTCACCTTTGACGCCCAGCCGAGCGCTTCATCTAGGTCGGCCGTTTCGATGATGTAGAAGCCGGCGAGGTGCTCCTTCGCCTCAACGAAGGGGCCGTCCATCGTCACGATCTCGTCGCCTGACATCCGGACCACCGTCGCGGTGTCGGGATCCTCCAGGCGAGCCGAGAAGACCCATGCCCCAGCGGACTTCATATCGGCCTCGAGCGCCTGGATCGGCGCCCAGGCTTTCTGCATCTGCTCCTCGGTCATGGGCTCTCGGGTCGCCCCGCCGGTTGCGCTGTGGGTCGAAAGCAGGTATCGCGGCATGAGGCACTCCTCGCGGTGGCTGGCCCGTCCAGCCTCTCACCTCTCAACGAATGACGTAGGACGAGAAGGACACCCTGGTGTCGTCGGACTGAGCACGCTGGTGGCCGATCGAATGCCTACGTGGGCTGGCTGCCGGGAGTTCTGGGAACTGTCGGAACCGCTCCCCTTCCCGGTGGTCGTCGCGCTCGCTACGATGTTTCCACGGGATCACTTGAACGTATGGCGTTCACCTGACTCCGTCCCGGCATGGTCAACTGAGTGCCGGCCGGATCGACCGAATCCGAGGCCGCGCCACACTCAGATCGCACCGACCATCCATAGAAACGTGGGAATCCTCTGGATCAGGCGCTCTCGCTCGTCGTCAGCCAGTCTCCAGCTCCCTCGATCGGCATGCGAAGATTTGTCATCGCACGTCCCACTCCTGTTGGGCGCGCCATACCGGCCTCTTGCAGCGCGAGCGCCAATCCGTGCCGGTACGCGGCCGCACCGCGGGTGATCTGGGCGCGCATCGCATTGTCCAGGATCGACCCTGCCAGACTCACGCGGCCCCTTGCCGACGGTGGCCATGGCTCATCCGACGAAGGTCTGAAGTGATGGCGGTATGTCACGGTTCTGTGCCCGTGAGTAGACGGTGGCCTTGGCCAGAAAGATCAGCATGAACTGTGCGTAGATCTCGAGCTGACCGCGCCGGGATCGTTTGGTGCCGTCCGGGCGGAGGATCACGGCTTCCCATTCATCGTGAGTAAACGAGTCGAGCACCAGCTCCAGCTCGCCATCCAACGAATGGAAATTCTCGAGAATCTCAGCAACGGTCGTCCGATGCTCAAGAACAGATCGAGGGGGAGCCCACCCCTGATCCAAGGAGCTGAAGGCATCGAGGTAGGAGCGCTGGATCTCGGCGCAGTCGTCGATCAGTTGGCCCCACGTCAGGCTACTTCCGCCGAGGTCATAGCCAAGGTCCGCGTCAGAAAGCGGTTGGATGAGTGCGTCACGCATCATTGCGAGGCCGGGCAACCACTGTTCGTACTTGGCTTCGAATTCCCACGCGGAAGAGTCCAAGATTGCTCCTTTCGTGCCTCGCCGCAGCTCGCTGGCCGGCCGTGAGAGTGTACCCAGTGCCAGTCCAGCCGGACTTTGTGAAGGTCCCGGTGACTCGTCCTCGCCTCCCGGAACCACCAGCTTTGACGTATGCGGCGAGCACGTCCATTTGGCGCTTGGTGTGCCCCGCCTTTCGTGAAGCCCGATAGCTGGATGTCATGCTCCGTCTCGATTAGGAGGCAGCCATGGGAAGAAGGGGTTACCCGGCCGAGTTCCGGCGTCGCGTCGGGGATCTCGTCGAGGCCGGGCGCAAGGTCACCGATGTGGCCCGCGATCTCGGCGTCAGCAATCAGACGATCTACACCTGGCGGCGCCGCAGATTGACCGAGGGCTCGTCGCCGGACGGTCGTCCCTTTAGCGTGACGAGCTGGCCGCCGCCAAGCGGCGGATCCGCGACCTCGAAGCCGAGCTTCTGATCCGCCGGCGGGCCTCGGAGCTGCTGGCGGAGCGCAGCGGCCCAAAAGGCGTTTCGCGGCGATCGAAGTGATGGCCGCGGAAGGCTGCTCCGTCCTGCTCGCNNTGATCCGCCGAGTCCACCTCGAGAGCCGTGCCAGCTATGGCGCCCGGCGGGTCCTCGCCGAGCTCGTCCTGGGCCAGGGCCTCCTGGTCGGTCGCTGTGCGGTTGAGCTGCTCATGCGCCGGGGCCAGGCTCGCCGGTGCGTCCGGACGGCCGCAGTTCCGGCGAATCCCGAACGTCGCCACGGCGGCTGATCTCGTCGAACGCCGGTTCGGGCGCGCCGAGCCCGACCGATTGTGGGTCACCGACATCACCGAGNNGGCAAGGTCTACTGCGCGGTGGTCCTCGACGTATTCAGCCGGCGGGTCGTCGGTTGGTCGATCGACGCCAGCCAGACGGCTGCCCTCGTCACCAACGCCCTCGGGATGGCGATCGAGGGACGCCAACCCGCACGTTTGACGTTGCCGTTCTGCTCATCGTCGCTACGACGCCGAGTGGTGGGCCCTTTGTTCACGAACTCAGTCGACTCCGCCTCTACTTGACCAAGGATGAGCTGGCAGCCGGTCCCAAACTCCCCTCACTCCCACTAACCATCGCACTCCTGTTCGTCCTCGTAGTCTCACTATATTTCGCGGCCAATCCTGGCTAAGGGTCGTTGTCACGTGTCGCTCCTGCCCCACAAAGGACCGTTGGCGCTTGATTCATTCGGGGATTACCATATGCGTCTAACTAGTGCCGGGATGTGCGCTTGATCCATCCCGGAAACGGACAGAGATGACTGTCTGCCACGTTCACGCGCTGGCTCGCGAGGCCTGATTCTGGCGTTTAACTCTGGATCAGGAGATCGAAGGTTCGAATCCTTCCTCGCCAGCCACACCCACAAACTGTGGTGGCCTGACCACTCCCCCACTACCACCGCTTGTGTCGGCGCCGGTGACCATGACCGGCTTGCCAAGGTCGATCGACGGCCTTGGAAAATCAGGCGACTCGATTTGACCGTGGAACCGTCGTTTGATCGCCTGACTCTGCCCGACTTGTTCGCCTGACTCTTCGCGCCCTTGTTCGCTTGACTCCGCGCCCCTTGTTCGCCTGACTCGTCCCGGTTCATGCGCCTGGCTCTTGTGACAAATGTTTCAGGATCTGTCACAAAAGAAGAACCTCCCGCGACTGCGGGCGCTCTCAACCTAAACGTCGATGTCGACGACCGGCTGCCCAGGGGTCAAACCCTTGACGCCAAACCCACGTCTCGGCGCCAGATCAGGTATCGCGCGGGCGCCGTTAGACGATGCCCAGCGGTCAGATTCGCTCCCCCGACCAAGGGGCCGCAAAGCTGGCCTGCCTGGTCAAACGGGGCTCGTCCATGAGGCAGGATTGGTGGTCGGAACGGGAGTTGCCGCGACGAGTTCGTCGAGTTCCGCTAGTGTCCATTCCGGCCCGGCTCCACGACGAGCTGCCACGAGGCCGCCTAGTGCTAACGCCCGACGGAGCACCGTCACGGGGTCGTCGCCCTCCAGGATCCCAGCGAGCAGTCCCGCGGTGAACGCGTCTCCAGCCCCAACGGCGTCAGCCACGTCGACCGCTGGCGGCCTTCCATCAACGACGATACCGTCGAGCAACAACCGCGCCGTGGGCACCTCGAGTCACGCACACTGACCTCGCGCCGACTTGTGCCGCCAGCTCGCGCAGGAACGTTGACAGATCATCCAGGGGCAATGCACGGAGCTTGGAGATCTCACTGGCCTCGACGGCGTTCAGCTTGATGACCGTAGCGCGCTCGAGAAGGTCATTGACCAACGTGCCGTCCCAACAGCCGTCCCGCAGATTGACGTCGTATAGACGGATGGCTTGGGGAGAGCCTTCGAGAATTCTTGTCGTGGTCGCCCGGACGGTCGCCGATTGCTGTGCCAGCGTCCCGATCACGAATGCCGCGGGCGAGCTGTCAGCGATCGCAAGAATCGACGAACTACTGAGGTCTAGAAGGTCATATGCGGCTGGCCGCGCGATCGCGAAGGACGGAGACCCGACAGGATCGAGCGTCACGATTGCCGTTCCCGTGGGCGCACCGGCCCGCATCTGGACCCAGGTCGCGTCAACGCCCAATCGCGCAATCTCCGCCATTGCCCGGTCGCCAGCTTGATCAGCGCCGACGGCGCTGATGAGAGCAGCCGGCCAGCCCAGACGATGCATATGAGTCGCAACGTTGAGTGGCGCACCGCCCACATACGAGCCACCGGGCAGCTCGTCCCACAGTAGTTCGCCGATCGCGCCGATCAGACGATCCCGCGCCTGCCCGGCACGAACGGAATCTGCAGGCGCCGCGCGGTTTGGCTCAGATCGGTCGACGATCTGAGCCCCTTGACGACTACCCATCGGGCCCGAAATCCGCTAGGCCAAGTTCAGCGATTGGAATTGGGTCCCCGATCTCCCCGACGAACCTTCTGTCCGCTTCGCCATCGATGAATCCCAGCATCACCCACGACCCGTCACGACGACGAACGAGACGTCCCGAATACAGGTCCGGTACGCGTACGGGTTGCGCCGCAGCAAGATCGAAGGGCCCGAGCAACGAGCGACCAGCGCACACATAAGTCGCGGTCGCAGCCGCCTGGCGACTGCGCCGACGCTGGCTGATGTCTCTGGCGGCGATCGAGAAGATGAGCACGGCCGTGCCATCGACGATCTCGACCTGGGGGACCTCGAGATGACCGAAATCGCCGGGCTCGGAGAGAGGCGGTTGCACCGTCCAGGACACGAGGTCCTCAGAAGTCGCGTGGCCGAGGACGCCCCTGCCGTCGGTGGGGCCGTGCGCCGCGCGGGCGGTGATCAAAGCATGAAAGCCCTGGCGATCAGGATCGCGAACGATCCACGGGTCGCGCCAAGCCTGTTCTCGCCAACTCATCGGATCGAGTTCCTCGTACCAGCGCGTGTCCGATACAAGGACCGGGTTGGCGGCGTGCTTGGTCCAGGTGACGAGGTCGGGCGAAGTTGCGAGCCCGATCTTTTGGACCACGCCTCCATCGACCGACGAGACGCCCGTGTACAGCATGTACCACATACCGTTGTGCTGGACGACAGACCCGGTCCAGGTTGCCAGGTCGTCCCAGGCCCCGGCTGACCCTGGACCCAATGCATCCGCGAGAACCGTCCACGAGGTCAGGTCCCTCGAAACGGCGTGGCCGATGGTCGCGTTCTTGTGCCGGAGAGTCGGATCGCCGAGAGCCTTCGGGGCCTGCAAGAAGAACACGTGGTACGCGCCGCGGGTCTCGGCGAGCCAGAAATCCCAGATCCAGCGATCCTCAAATCGCAACATACTCGTGGCTACTGCCGAACTCCGGTGGCGCCCACGTGGCGGGGACAATGAAGAGTGGTGGATCGCTTCCAGGGATGGAGATGCTCGGTAGCGAGGCGATCTCGGCCAGGAGGTCTTGCGCAGACCATTGGCTGATCTCCATCAACACGTCACGCCGTGATCCGGTGTTCGATGCCATCGTGTCGTCTTGCGATCGCCGCTCGCCCTGATCGCAAATCGACCTCGAGTTCACATGCATCAGCGCCCAGAGTCCATGTCAATCGGAGCGTCGCCGGGTCGACGGTCGTGACGTCGAGTCGTCCAAGAAACGCGGGCTCGATGTTGCGAAGCCTTACCAGATCGAGGACTCGCTGGACGACCGGTCGCCGGATTGCGAACTCCACCTCCGAGAGGGTGTAGTCGTGCCGATTGATCGAGCGCCCGTCGCCGGATTCGGCCACTGCCTGATGGTCATTCTCACCGGCGAGCAAGCCAACGTAGTAGACCTGCGGGATTCCGCGCGCGAAGAGCTGGATGGCCCGAGCAGCGACGTACCGGTCATCGTCGCAATTGAGCGCCGAGTAGTACGTGCAGTTCAGCTGATGGACATCGACGTCACCATCGGCGTGAGCTTCGGACAGGATGCGATTGACGTTCCCGCCCTGCCGCTTCACCAGGTCGGCCAGCCGCAGCAGCTCCCGTGGCGCGAGGATCCCGTCGAGGTCCGGGCGGACAGGGATGCCGTCGTGGCAATCGAGCATCGTGAATTGGCGTTCTGGGGATCTGGCAAGGTGGTCCGCCAGGTGCCCGGCGGAGCGGGTCTCGAGCGCGTGAAGGACAAGACCCGGAAGCACGAAGTCGTATGTCCAGTAGCCGCGCGCTGCGAGCGCCTCGTGTGTCGCGTACCGATCGTGTACCTCGGGCAGGACGACGAGCCCAAGGGAATCGGCGACGCCGATGATCCAGTCGAGGAAGCCGTAGATCTCGGGCTCAACCATGAAGCAGCTGGTGCCCGCCTTCTTGATGACATACCCGACGGCGTCGAGGCGGACGATCCGGGCCCCGTGGCCCGCGAAGGATCGAAGCCAGCCCGTGATCAGCGTGCGCGTCTTCGTCGACGTGACGTCAAGGTCGATCTGCTCGGACCACTCCCTGGTTCCGAAGGAAGTCCACACGCGTTCGGTCTCACCGGAGGCTGAGATCGTCACGGCCGACAATGGCGAGTCAGGTTTCCGCAGGAAGATCTTGGCGACGTCGTCAGCCGGGGGGTCTCCACTCGGCCAGACTTTGTCGACCGTGATGAACAGATCGGCATATCTCGACCGGCGACCCAGCTGGAGGAAATCCTCAAACTCGACAGACCGCCGCGAGATGTGATTGACCATCAGATCGAGGAGGACATCGTGGCGCTCTGCGATGTGCTCGACGTCAACCCAGCTGCCGAACCGTGGATCGATCTCGCCATACGTCAGCGGCGCGAATCCACGGTCGCCGGACGACGGGAATGGCGGCAGGATGTGGATCCCGCCGAAGAGTCCATCGAGCGGACCGCGTAGCAGGCTGTCAAGGGCTGTGAGATCGCCGCCCAGCGAATCCGGGTACGTCATCAACTGGGGCGCGATTCGCACTCGGTCCCTTTCAGTACTTCGATGCACGTCGAATCAATCACGAAGGCACGATCGAACGGCGGCGGTCAACAGGGTAGCGCGAGCATCGCCGATGCCGCCCATCCGGTTGTTGATGTAGCCGAATCCGACGCCGTAGGTGTCATCGGCGAACGCAAGCTCTCCGCCCGCTCCACCGTGTCCGAAGCTGCGCGGCCCGACGAGTGGCTGCGCCGGTGGCGAGTCTAGAGCGAAGCCCGTGCCCCATCGTTCCCCGCGATCGGGCGGGCCAAAGACCTGCTGGCCGAACGACTGGACGACCAGGGCGTCGTCGATCTGCGCGGACGTCATGATCCGACGCCCATCGATCTCGGAGACACAGGCGGCGTACAACCGGGCGAAGCTCTCCGCGGTGCCCATCCCGTTCGCGCCTGGAATCTCGGCTCTCTGGATCGCAGGGTCATTGAAGGTGACCTGTCCATCGGTGAGCGGGAACCCGAATGCCCCTCCCATCGATCCGGCGCGATCGGCTACGGGTTCGCTCGCGAACCACTCGGCGACGACGGCGCCCAGGACTGGATCGCTGTCGGGCATCGGCGGCTCGAGCCACGCGGCCCGTTTGATCACCGACTCCGGAGCCCCGATCCACAGATCTAGCCCGAGAGGGCCCGAGAGTTCGGTGCGGAGGAACTCACCAGGGCTCTTGTGGGAGATGCGTCGGATCACCTCACCGACGAGCCAGCCGTAGGTGATCGTGTGGTACGAGTGCGCCATGCCAGGGCTCCACAGCGGCGCTTGCGCTTCGATCGCCCGGATGACGGGATCCCAGGCGAGCACGTCGCTGAAGGACAGATCTCGATCAAGAGCGACCAGGCCTGCCCGATGGCTGAGGAGCGTACGCACCGTGGTGGCAGCCTTGCCGTGCGCCGCGAACTCGGGCCAGTAGTGGACGACCGGATCATCGAGATCGAGCCGACCCTGCCCGACGAGCTGGTAGGCACAGATTGCGAGGACGCCTTTGGTAACGGAGAAGACGATAGCCGGTGTGTCCTGCAACCACGATCGGCCGTTTCGCTGATCCGCGACGCCCCCCCAAAGATCGACGACCTTTCGTCCTCCAACGTAGAGAACGACCGCGGCACCGCGTTCTCCGCCCTTTGCGAAGTTCACGCCGAAGGCGTCAGCAACGGGTCCGAATCCTTCCTCCGCTTCCCCGCGGATCTCCGTCGCCATCCGTCACTCCGATANNGGCGTCAGCCCTTCAGCGAGCCCTGCAGGAGGGCTGAGATGAACTGTCGCTGGAACACGAGAAAGATGATTAGCGTCGGGGTCAGAATGAGCAGGGAGCCGGCGCACAGCAGTGGGATATTGGTCGCGTAGTGGCCCTGGTAGGCCCCGAGCGCACCGGCCATGGTCCGCTGCAACGGATCGTCGACCAGGACCAGGGCCAGCAGGAATTGGTTCCAGGTCCAGACTGACAGCAGGATCGCGAGCGCCGACAGCGCGGGCCGCGCCAGCGGAAGGTGGATCCGCCAGAACAGGTCCAGGGTGCTGGCGCCGTCCACTCGGGCCGCCTCGGAGAGCTCGGTGGGCATGTTGATGAAGTGCGCTCGCATCCAGAACACCGCAAACGGCATATACAAGCCGATGAGCGGCAGGATGATCGCCCACTTGGTATTGAGGATCCCAAGATCCCGAACCAGGTAGTAGAGCGGGGTGATGATCCCCTCGAATGGCAGCGTCAGGCCCAGCAGGAACAACAGGAATATGAACCGCCCACCAATGATCCGCAGGTGACCGATTGCAAATCCGGCCATCGTCGAAATCACCACGGCGATGGGCACGACACCGACGACGATCAGGATGCTCGACCACAGCAGGGCGGGCATCTGGGCGACATTGAACGCATCGACAAAGTTGCTCCACTGAGGATCCGACGGCCATTGGATCCCAAGCGGATCGGAGTTGGACGGCTGCAAGGCGGCCGACAGCAGGCTCAGGAACGGCAGGACGGTAATGGCGACGATGACCAGGAGCACCAGGCGGCCGGTCAGGACCTCCCGCCGCGCGACGATCACGTCTCGTCTCCGCGGGCCAGGCGCTGGATCGGAAGCACACAAGCGAGGACGAGGATGAACAGGACCACCGCCAACGCCGAAGCAAGGCCAACCTCCCGGCCCGCGAAGGCGAGTTGGTAGATATCGAGCCCGGGAACGGTCGTCGCCAGTCCAGGACCACCGCCAGTGGCCACATACACGATGTCGAAGCTCGCCAAGGCTGCGATGACCGTCACGGTGATACACACGCCAATCTCCTGGCGGAGGCCGGGCAGGGTGATCGATCGAAACTCCCGCACGGCTCCTGCCCCGTCAATCCGGGCGGACTCGTACAAGGCGGGATCGATCTTGCTCATGCCCGTCAGCAGGAGGATGGTGCACAGTCCGATGAGCACCCAGGCACCGATGATCCCGACCGCCGGCAAGGCGAAGTCGAAGTCGCCGAGCCAGGCTCGGGTCACTCCGCCGAGACCGATCGCGGACAGGATCTGGTTGACGACACCCGAAGTTGAAAGGACCCACTTCCAGGCGATACCAGCGGCAACCAACGGGATGATCTGGGGCAGAAAGAGGATGGTCCGGGCCATGGTCCCGAATCTCCCCGTCGCGACGCGCCGCATGATCGAAGCAACGACGAGGCCGAGACTCACCGGCAGCAGCGTGAAAAAGACGATCAGCTTGAACGCGTTGAGGATCACGCCCAGGAGATCAGGATCCGTGAGGACGGTCACATAATTCTTGAGGCCGACCCACTGAGATGGTCCAATCCCGTCCCAGTGGTACAGCGAGTATTGGACCGTGAGGACGAGGGGCAACAGCACAAAGGCCGCATACATGACAAGGGCTGGAACGACGAACAGCCAGCCCACAACGTTGGAACTGCGGACCCGGCGTGAGGGCCGGGTCCGCAGTTCGGTAGCCACGTTGGTGCGATGGCTGGACTGGAGGAGCGAACTGTCGTCCATCGCATCAAACCGTGGCATTGGTCACGGAGCGAGCTCCTTCAAATACTCCGCCTGGACGGCCTTGAGGAGGCCATCGGGCGTCTCCTTGCCGCCGACCATCTTCTGCAGCTCGGGCGTCCAGCCCTTGGCGAAGATCGTGCCCGTCGAGTTCGCGATGAAGTCCATCGCTCCATTCGATTTGGCGACCGCGCCCCCAGCGGCGAGCGTGTCATTGATGATCGAACCCGCAGCGGCTGGCGGGATCGTGAGATCCGTTGGGCCGCCAGGGTTGGAGCCGCCGACCGTTACATCGACCTGGCGCGCCGCCGCGTTGGTTGCCACCCAGTTGAGAAAGAACGCGGCGCAATCCGCGTTCTTTGCCTTCGCCGGGATGCCGTAGGTCAGCGGTGCGGACATGGCGGCCACGGGCCCACCGTCGGTTGCCGAGGGAAAGATGAAGAACCCGACGTTACCCGGAGCAGCCGTGTCGTAGGCCGCATCCTGCCAGTCGCCGTTGAACATGAACACGCCCTCACCCTTGCCGAAGCGGGCATTGGCATCGGTGTACTCGGTCGCGTTCGTGTCCTTGTTGAAGTAGCCCGCCGAGATCCACTGCTGGAGGTGCTGGGCAGCCGCGAGGTTGGTTGGGGTGTCGATGGTGGCACCGGCCTTCTGGAAGATCCAGTCGTTGATCGGCTGCGTCGAGCCAAGGGCCGCCATCAGCTGCTGTAGCGGAAAGGCAAGCCCGCCGCCGCTGGCGGACGCGTTCCAGGCCATGATCGGCTGGAGGTTCGCAGCCTTTGCCTTGGCCAGCAGGTCCTCGAAGGCGGCGAGTGTCGTCGGCGGCTGGGTCATGCCGATCTGGGCCGCCTCCTTCTTGTTGTAGAAGACACCGGTCAGACTGTAGTTCAGCCCGGCCGCATAGAGGGACCCGGATCCACGGGTGCCGTCCGCGGCCACACGATCCTGTGAGAGCTCAGACGCCGGCCACTTGTCCCAGCCAAACGCGGTCGCGTAGCTGTCCAGGTTCTTGAGCAGGTTGTCCTTGACCAGCGAAACGATGGTCGGGAGCCGAATCAGGTCGGGAGGATTGTCACCGGCAAGGAGCCGCGGCGTTGAGGACATCAGGTTGGCGAACTGGTCCTGGCTGATGTTCCAAGTGACGTTCGGGAACTGCTTCGTGAACTCCGCGGACAGCTTGAAGGGCAGGTCGAAGCCGGTCTCGAAGTAGCCATTGAGCACGACCGGGGCCGTACCGCAGGATGGGCCCGCAGCCACGGCGCTCGCGGACGGAGCACTGCTGGTGGATGGAGCGCTGCTGCTCGATGGAGCGGACGATACAGTCGTAGCGGATGGAGCCACGCTTGCACCAGGGGCACAGGCGCTGGCAACGATCGCCAGGGCCGCGACGAGAATCCCGGGACCACGAACCGATCGGCGCCGGGTCGACGACCCGACCGCCTTGGCCTTGATCATGTCAGTCCTCCTCCTTGGAATTGAAAGACGAAAACCACGCCCGACGAATCAGTCTTGGTGGGGTACCTCCTTCCGAGGCGCTGTGGTGCGACGCTGGATGATGCTCGGTTGGAGAACGACGGCCTGCGGGGTGGCGCTACGCTCGGCGATCTCGGCCATCAACAGGTCCGCCCCCTGCCGGCCCGACTCAAACAGGTGCTGGCGGACGGTGGTGAGGCCGACGAAGTCGCAGGCTTCGATGTCGTCGTAGCCGATGACCGACAGGTCGACCGGGACGTGGAGGCCGAGGTCTTGAGCCGCCGCGAGCACGCCCAAGGCCTGCGTATCGCTGGAGGCGAAGATCGCCGTAGGGCGATCGGGGTGCGAGAGCATGCGCGCGGCGAGATCGCGAGCCTCATACCGTCCGTGGGCGCCGAGAGCGACATCCTGCTCGCCGACCTCGATCCCTGCCGACGCGAGCGCTCGCTCGAATCCGTCGAAGCGATCTCGACTCGAGGTGAACCCGAATGGATTATCGAAGGCGTCGCCGACGTACCCAATCCGCCGATGGCCAAGGTCGAGCAAATGCTGGGTTGCGAGTTCGCCGCCAGCCACGTCGTCGCCGAGGACCCGTGGGAGGTTCGCTGTGTTCTCGAGCGCGTCGATGAACACGATCGGCACATCGGATCGCTCGAGCCGCGAGAGGTTGTGACCGGGTGGCGGCAACGACACGACGAGAAGGCCGTCGGTGCGCTGGCGGAGCGGGAGCGTCCGGAAGTACTGGTCGCGCTTCTCGACGGTCTCGACGTTGTAGATGTTGAGGTCGAACTCGCTATCAGCGAGTGCCGCATCAATGCCGCGAAGCCGTTCGGCGGCCTGGGGCCGGGTCAGGAAGGAAACGACGACCGTAATGGTTTGAGTCTTACCAAGGCTGAGTCGCCTGGCCGATAGGCTCGGTGCAAATGCGAGCTCCTCGGCCACCGCCACGATCCGCCGCTTGGTGTCGTGATTGACGAGGGGGCTGTTGTTCAGAGCACGCGAGGCGGTCGCCGAACTCACCCCCGCGCGCCGAGCAACGTCGCGAATCGTCGCCGGTTTCGTCACAGAGCCTCCGCTGCAACCGCTTTCATGTAACCGCTTGCAACGATAGTGACGTTGTCAAGTGGTTGCACGGAGAGAGTCGCAGCGCGACCTTGAGGGGGAGAGAGCGCTCGACCGATCCCAGGAGCCCGCCAGGGTCAGATGCGCGAGGTGCGGCGTTAGCCCGCTCGGTTCTTTCGCGAGTCTCGTGATGCGCGAAACTGCCAAACGGCGACCGACGCGCCGGCGGCTAGGGCTTGACGTCTTCGGTCGTCAGCGGATCCCGGCGATGCCCAGTCGCCGCTGGGGACTTCCTCGACGATGGCCGTGGTGGCCGGGCCGCGCGCCCCTCATGGCCATCGGGAGCCCGCATTCACCCGCTGGCCGCCACCGGGCACGCCCCTCAAATCGAGACGCCTCACAACAACCGTCTCAGATCTGGAACTTTGACGACAACTGCACCACGACGCTCCCTGCGGGTCGAGCCTCCGCCTGGCATTAGGCACTTGGGAGGGTGCCGATGGCGCTTGACTCACTGGCGGATTACGATATGCGCCTAACTAGTGCCGGGATGTGCGCTTGACTCATCCCGGAATCGGACAGAGATGCCTGTCCGCCACGCTCACGGGATGGCTCGCGAGGCCTGATTCTGGCGGTTGACTCTGGATCAGGAGATCGAAGGTTCGAATCCTTCCTCGCCAGCCAATCCCGTTCACAAAGCGTCCGTCGCAGGGCGACTGGCGGCGAGTCAAGGCGCGGCGCGGAACGACGGTGGATGCTCGTTGCCTGGCAAGATCGGCTGGGTGGACAGTTGACGCCGGACCGCCCTGCATCGTGCGCACGGGGCAAGCCGACGGTTCGGATTTGCGTGTGCTGGACGTCCGCCTGCGCCCCATTGGCAGGCCCTTGTGTGTCCCGGTCAACTCTGG
>PNAZ01000111.1:85194-94312 GCA_003169655.1 Chloroflexota bacterium | reverse complement strand
GGCTGCCGCTGCGCTGGCTGCCGGTGACCCCGGCGCGAGGTGGATGGAGTCCAGGACTCCCTGAACCGCTGCGATGTCCGTGGCGTTCTCGCCCGGCGTCTGGGGGGCGTCGATCACGACCCGTTGGCCGCCGACCTCGAGGATCCACACACGGTCGATCTGACCAGGGGTCATGTTACTCGTCGCACCCAACGGGAGATGCCAGATTTCGAAGCTCCCATCCGAGGTCAACGTGCAGCCGGCGAAGCTGGCAGGCGCGGTCAGCGTCAGTTGCTTCCCCTGGTAGCCACCTAACGTTGCGGCGGTTGGAGTGGTGGCGGTGACGTCCGGCATGCCCGCCAGTGCGGTTGCGAGGTTGTCCACCGTCGGTCCCGGAGGCGGACTGAGGAAGCCCTTCGCGTGACACGGATCAGCGTCCACGTCGGTGAAGATCGAGAAGTAGACCGCGCCCGGACCCTGGGGCTGGTCCAGAGCCACGAAGTACGGGCCCGGGATGCCCCCCTCCCAGCCTGCGGGCAACGTGAGGGTGGCCCGCACCAGGAATGGGTCTGCCACGAGGTAGGTTCCGGGCTTCATGGGAACGATGACACCTGTCAGCAACTCCGGGGTCGGACTGGGCACCGCGGTTGGTCCTCCGACGCCGGTGGACTTGGGCAGGACGTTGACGACGATCAGGGCGAGGACGACCACCGCGGCTGCCGCGATGACAATCCGGATCTGGGTGTTCATGAGAGGCAACCTCCACGCCGGCCACCACGGACGGCGCTGTGGGGTCGCGGGGATTTGGTCGAGAACGGCATCCAGGACGCGATCCGGGAGCGCGTTCACGCCCTCCTCCAGCCACGACCGAACGATGCGGGTGACCTCACGATCGGTGCTCACTGTGCAACCTCCCGCAAAGCTGGCCGCGCGTCGGCCTCGAGGGCCGCGCGAAGCCCGCGCATCGCGTGAAAGAGACGGGATCGGACCGTCCCGATCGGGACGCCGAGGATCTCCGCGACCTGGTCGAGCGGCAGGTCAACGTAGTGGTGGAGGACCACCACCGCACGATGTTCGATGGACAGGCGCTGGAACCCGCGCTCGAGCTGGTCGCGATCGACGACCACGCTCAGGCCCTCGGCGACTGCCGGTTCATCGACCGGCAGGAGCGAGAGGTTGGGTGCCCAGTCCCGGGTCCGGCGACCCTCGGCGTAGCAGGCGCGCACGAGGAGCCGGTACGACCAGGCGTCAAAGCGCGCCGGGTCGCGGAGCGATGGGAGATCTCGCCAGATGGTCAGCAGCGCCTGCTGCGTCGCATCCTCGGCGAGGTAGGTGTCGCGCAGGATCCTGAACGACACGGCATGGAGGCGGTTGCCGACGGCAACGGCGAGGCTCGCGAAGGCCTCCTCGTCGCCGTGCTGGGCCCGAACCACGAGATCGGTGTCCACGTCCCACCCGCCATGGCGCCCCCTGGTGAGGACGCTCACCAAGTATGGGAGTCGGTTCCGACCGGGCGACTCAATTCTCGTTTCGTCCCGGGCCTGGGCAGTGGATTCGGGAGCTACTTGCCGTTCGGAGCCCAGCTCGGCGAGCGCTTCTCGAGGAATGCACGGAGGCCCTCCTGGGCCTCGGGCGAGCGGCGCTGGCGGGCGATCACCCGCGCCGTATGCCACTTCGAGGAGCCGTGGGGCAGGCCGCGGACCTCGCGCACGATCGACTTCGCCGCCCGGGCCGCCGTCGGTCCGGCGGCCAGGACGTCGGCCAGGGCACCCTCGACAGCCGCGTCGAGCGCTTCGGGGCCCTCGACCAGCTCGTGGACCAGGCCGATGCGCTGTGCCCGCAAGGCGTCGAAGCGCCGGCCGCCAGGGAAGAGCGCCCGGGCGTTCGTCTCGCCGATCTTGGCGATCACGAACGGCGAGATCACCGCGGGCAGGATCCCCAGCCGCGTCTCGGTGAACCCGAAGCGGGTCCCGGACTCGGCGATGACCAGGTCGCTCACGGCACACAGGCCGGTGCCGCCGCCGAGCACCGAACCCTGGACCCGGGCGATCACCGGGACCGGGCAGGTGTCGATCGCGTCGAACATTTCAGCCATTGCCATCGCGTCCTGCTCGTTGGCCTCGGCGTCGAGCTCGAGCGAGGCGCGCATCCAGCCGATGTCCGCCCCGGCACAGAACGACGGCCCGTCGCCGGCCAGGACCACGGCCCGCAGGCGATCAGGCGGTTCGCCGGCGAGGCCGGCGAACGCGGCCCGCAACTCGGCAATCAGCCCAGCGTCGAACGCGTTGTGGCGCTCGGGCCGGGCCAGGCTGACCCTGGCGACGCTGCCGTTAGGCCCGCTATGCTCGACCCGCAGGCCTGGTCCCACCTGGTTGCTCACGATGCCCATCCTAGCGGCCGGCTGCTACGCTCGATCGATGGCGCATGCCATCGACCACGTCCTCATCGCTTGCCCCGATCCTGATCAGGCTGCCGGCGAGTTCGAAGCCCAGCTCGGGTTGCTGGCGACCGGCGCGGGTCGCCACACGGCACTCGGCACCTTCAATCGGCTGATCTGGCTGGGCGACAGCTTCATCGAGCTGATCGGAATCGAGGCGCGCAAGCTCGCCGAGGCGAGCTGGGTCGGCCGGCCAGTGCTCCAAGCGGCCGATGCCGGTGGTGGCTTCGCGATGTGGGCCGCCGCGACCAGGGGCATCCACGAGGAGGTTGCCGCGCTACGCGCCGCCGGCTCCGATCTTGGCGATCCGACGACCGGGGAACGGGTCCGGCCGGACGGCAGGATCGTCCGCTGGACGCTGGCCCAGGCGCCCGCGATGGGCCCCCTCGAGCCGCCCTTCCTGATCGAGCACGACATGACCGCGGCCGAATGGAGCGAGGCCGAGCAGGCCGAGCGGGCCGTCCAGCGTCACCCGATCGGCGGCCCGGTTCGCTTCGAGACGCTCGAGCTGCCTGCTCCGGACGTCCCGCTTGTTACACGGCGCTACCTGCGCACGGTGGGGATCGGGCCGTTCCGACCGTCCCTGGTCGGCCGGGGCGCTCGCGACGCCACGATCGGGCCGCATACGATCCGAATCGCGCCGTCCCACGCGGATGGCTGGCCGGTCGCCACCATCCAACTCAAGGTTGGCGGGACGGCCGAGCCCGACGGCACCGTCGTGCGCGATCTCGAGCTGCTCGGCTGCCACTGGGTCATCCGGGCGGGCTGAGCGTGATCGCCGGTCGATCCGGCTACATCCGGAAGACGCCGAAGCGCGTCTCCGGGATCGGCGCGTGGAGGCTTGCGGCCAGGCCGAGGGCCAGGACGCGCCGGGTCTCGAGCGGATCGATCACCCCGTCGTCCCACAGCCTGGCGCTCGCGAAATAGGGGCTGCCCTCGGCCTCATAGCGATCGAGGATCGGAGCCTCAAAGGCGTCCCTCGCATCGTCCGAATCGAACGGCCCGCCAACCGTCGACAGGACCCGGGCCGCCTGCCGGCCACCCATCACGCTGATCCGGCTGTTCGGCCACGACCACAGGAAGCGGGGCGAATAGGCCCGCCCGGCCATCGCGTAGTTGCCAGCCCCGAAGCTGCCACCGACGATGACCGTGAACTTGGGCACCTCGGCGCAGGCGACGGCCATCACCATCTTGGCCCCGTCCTTGGCAATCCCGCCGGCCTCGTACTCGCGGCCGACCATGAAACCAGTGATGTTCTGCAGGAAGACGAGGGGGATCCGGCGCTGGGCAGCGAGCTCGATGAAGTGGGTGCCCTTGAGGGCCGACTGGCTGAACAGGATCCCGTCGTTGGCGATGATCCCGATCGGGTAGCCGTCGAGGTGGGCGAAGCCGCACACCAGGGTCTCGCCGTAGAGCGGCTTGAACTCGTGGAAGCGACTGCCGTCGACCAGCCGGCCGATCACCTCCCGGATTGCCAGCGGCCGGCGCAGGTCGGCGGGGATCGCGGCGTACAGGTGGGCGGCCGCCGGGCCGCCGGCGGCCGGGATGGCCGGCGGCTCCGATGCACGCCGCTCCCAGGGCAGCGCCGGCCGGGGGCGATTGAGGTTGGCCACGATCGAGCGCCCGAGCGCCAGGGCATGCTCGTCGTCGAGCGCCTCGTGGTCGACGACGCCGCTGACCCGGGCATGGACGCTGGCACCGCCGAGGTCCTCGGCGCTGACATCCTCGCCGGTGGCGGCCTTCACGAGCGGTGGTCCTCCGAGGAAGATCGTGCCCGTGCCGCGCACGATCACCGTCTCGTCGCTCATCGCCGGGACATAGGCGCCGCCGGCCGTGCTGCTGCCCATCACCAGGGCAACCTGGGGGATGGCTGCCGCCGACAGGCGAGCCTGGTTGTAGAAGATCCGGCCGAAATGCTCGCGATCCGGGAAGACATCGGCCTGGAGGGGCAGGAACGCGCCACCCGAATCAACGAGGTAGATGCAGGGCAAGTGGTTCTCGAGGGCGATCTCCTGGGCCCGGAGGTGCTTCTTCACGGTCAGCGGGTAGTAGGTGCCGCCCTTGACTGTGGCGTCGTTGGCCACGATCACGCAGGTGACGCCCTCGACCTGGCCGATCCCGGTCACGATCCCGGCGCTCGGGGCGTCCTGCCCGTCGTCGCCGTAGACGCCGTCGGCGGCCAGCGGGCTCAGCTCGAGGAAGGCCGAGCCGGGATCGACCAGCCGGTCGATCCGCTCGCGAACCGGCAGCTTGCCCCGGGCCCGGTGCTTCTCGATCGCCGCCGGATCGCCGCCGGCGCCGTTCTCGCTGACCCGCGCCTGGCGCGCCCGCAGGTCCGCCACCAGGGCATCCATCGCCGCCCGGTTGGCCAGGCTCTCGGCGCTCGCCGGATCGAGTCGGCTGCGCAGGACGGACATGCCCCGATCATAGCCGCGCTGCTCGGGGGCGAGCGAGCGCCCGCCGATACCGGCCGACGCTCGGCCGCCCAATCCTCAGCCTGGAGCCAGGCTCGGACCAAGATCCATCAACGGCCGGGGCGCCCAGGCCCAAGCCCGTTATCGCCCCAGGAGATCAAAACGGCCGAATCGACGGGTTCGGTGGCCGTCCAACCGGGGATTCCCGCGGAATCATGGCTGGGCGCGATGAAATCGACGAAACCACCCGTTCAGAGGCCCGCCAGGCTCAGGGATACCCTCGATTTGATCTCCTTGGGCGATACCGACGGCCGCCGACTCGAACCAGGAGGCGAGTGCCCAGCCAGCTCGCTGCGTGCCCAACTCGCCCGATAAACGTGCTACTGTCCGAGGACAAGTGGCAATCACCCAGGCTCCCGCCCCAGCAGCCGGCCCGGGGCCAGCCGGCAGCTCGGATCCGGCGATCCGGGCCGAGTCAATCCGGCGCGGCCTGGCCGAGGCGTGGGGGGCGATGGGCGCCTCGTGGGGTGTCGCGCCGGCGATCGCCCGGGTCCACATCTACCTGATGGCCCGTGGTGAGCCGCTCACCGAACGGGAGGTCCGCGAGGCGCTCGGGTTGAGCCATCGGGCCGCCAGCCTGGCCCTCGATGCGGCGATCCGGTGGGGCGTCGTGGAACGGGTCGAAGAGCCCCGCCGGGTGGGCCGTCGCGGACCGGCCGGCACCGCCTACGCCTCGGTCGGCGATCACTTCCGCTGGTTCAGCCGGGTGATCGAGCATCGCAAGGCCCTCGAGGGTGATCCGATCATCGACGTCCTCGAGCGGACCGCCGCCGACGCCACGACCGCCGCCGCCCAGTATCCGGACGACAGAGAGCTGGCCGAGCTGCGTGACTGGCTGGCCACCTTCCTGTGGTTCGTGCGCCTCTTCAATCGGGCGATCGGCCTGGTGCCGGTCCTCGAGCCGGCGGAGCTCGAGCACCTCCTTGACCTCCTCGCCCGGNNGCGCTCTCGAACCTGTCGCCCGGAGCGGCCCGTCGGTCGATCAAGCTGATGGCCGGAGTGGTCAAGACCGTCGGCCGCTGAGCCGTCCCTCGGCCGGCTTCACGGCTCATGCGATAATTCCGGGTGCGCGACACGATCCGGCCCGCTCGAACGGGGAATGACCCCGGGGCCCAGCCCAGGCCGACGCGGAACGCAGGAGTCAACCGGAGCCACAACATGACCGTCGAATCATCCACCTGGGCCACCAAGAAGGGTCTCGCCCAGATGCTCAAGGGCGGCGTCATCATGGACGTCGTCACGCCCGATCAGGCCAAGATTGCCGAAGAGGCCGGCGCCGTCGCCGTGATGGCCCTCGAGCGTGTCCCGTCGGACATCCGGGCGACCGGCGGGGTGGCCCGGATGAGCGACCCGTCGATGATCGTGGCGATCATGGACGCGGTGTCGATCCCGGTCATGGCCAAGGCCCGGATCGGGCATTTCGTCGAGGCCCAGATCCTCGAGGCGCTCGGCGTTGACTACATCGACGAGTCCGAGGTGCTGACNNTACATCGACGAGTCCGAGGTGCTCACGCCCGCCGACGAGGCGAATCACATCGACAAGCACGCCTTCAAGGTCCCCTTCGTGTGTGGCTCGCGCAACCTGGGCGAGGCGCTTCGCCGGATCAGCGAGGGTGCCGCGATGATGCGCACGAAGGGCGAGGCGGGGACCGGCAACATCGTCGAGGCGGTTCGCCACATCCGGGCCGTCAACGCGGAGCTGCGCCGGCTGCACGGGTTGCGCGAGGACGAGCTGTTCGCGGCCGCGAAGGAACTGGGTGCGCCGCTCGAGCTCGTTCGCGATGTCGCCCGGGAGGGCAAGCTGCCGGTGGTCAACTTCGTGGCCGGCGGGATCGCCACGCCGGCCGACGCGGCCCTCGCGATGCAGCTCGGGGCCGAAGGCGTCTTCGTCGGCTCGGGGATCTTCAAGAGCGAGGACCCGGCCCGGATGGCGAATGCGATCGTGCAGGCCACGACTCATTTCGACAACCCGGCGTTGCTGGCCGAAGTCAGCAAGGGCCTCGGCGCGGCGATGCGCGGGATCAGCATGGAATCGATCCCTGATCAGGAGCGCCTGGCCGTCCGGGGCTGGTAGTCCCGAGCATGCCGCACCGATGAAGATCGGAGTCCTGGCCGTCCAGGGCGATTTCCTCGAACACGTCCGGACGTACGGTTCGATCGGCGTCGAGGCGGTCGAGGTCCGGCTGCCCGAAGACCTCGACGGGCTGAGCGGCCTGACCCTGCCCGGCGGCGAGAGCACCACGATGCGCCGCCTGATCAACCGCTGGGGCCTCCGCCAGCCGATCCTCGACCTGGCCGAGACCGGTGCGCCGATCTTCGGGACATGTGCCGGGCTGATCCTGCTCGCCCGCGAGATCGTCGGCGGCGAGCCGCCCGTCCTGCCCCTGCTCGACGTCACCGTCCAGCGCAACGCGTTCGGCCGCCAGCTCGATTCGTTCGAGGCCGACCTCCAGGTGCCGATGCTCGGTGACGAGCCCGTCCACGGCATCTTCATCCGGGCGCCGGTGATCGATCGCGTCGGTGCCGGCGTGGAGGTGATGGCCAGCCTCGACGACGGCCGGATCGTCGCGGTCCGCGAGCGGAACATCATCGCCACCGCGTTCCACCCGGAGCTCGCCGGCGAGACCCGCTTCCACCGGCTCGTGGCGACGATGGCCGCCGAGCATGACGATCCCGGCGAGGGCTCAGGGCGGCGGCACCACCCGGTGCGCCGCGACAGGACCGCGCGATGACCCTGTCGGGCAAGGTCAGGATGGCTCGCCTGACCGACCTGTCAGCGCTGGGCGAGCTGTCAAGGCTGGCCCAGACCGATGCCGCCCGCTCGCTCGGGTTGCCCGTCACCCGCCCGCGGATGGGCGTCTTCAGCCTGTTCCGGCTGCCCCTCGGTGCCTTCCAGCCGAACGATCTCCTGTTCGTCTACGAGGAGGATCGCCGGATCAGCGGCCTGCTCCGGGTCGAGCGCGAGAGTCATCGCGACGAATGGACCGTGGTCGAGCTCGATGCGATCGGCCAGGGCGACGCCGGCGACATCCGCTTCCGGCTGGTCCAGCACCTCCTGCGCGACGGGGCGAAGCGTGGAGCGCTCCGCTTCCACGTCGCCTGTGCCGACGCCGACGGCAACGTCGAGCTGTTCATGCAGGCCGGCTTTGCCCGCTACGGCGAAGAGCAGATCCTCTTCCGTGATTCCACCGAATCGCTGCCCGAGGCCTGGTCGGACGAACGCGCCGCCAGCTGCGGGATCCGGCCCGTCGCCCCGCTCGACGCCCTGGCCCTGTCCCAGCTGTACGCCCTCGTCACGCCCCAGCCGGTCCAGCGCCTGGAGGCCTACCGGCTGCCCGACTGGGAGCGCCAGGGCGCCGGCTGGCGGGTGCCCCGCTCGAGCCTGACCCCGATCCTCCGCTTCGCCGACATCGAGGCCTTCGTCCAGGACCAGCCCGCCGGCGGGCTGGACCCGACCGGTCTGGCGGCCTTCATCCAGATCGCCGTCGCCAAGGAGGACCAGCCCCACTACCTGAAGATCCTGGCCCGACCCGAGTCGGACGTCGGGCCCCTGGTGGAGTACGGTCTGGGCGTGATCGCTGCCCGGACCGGCAATCGGCGGGAAGCGCAGCATGGCGTGATCTCGTCGGTTCGAACCTACGAATCGCCGATTGACCGCCGGCTCGAGGAGGCCGGTTTCGAGGTCGAATCCAGGGTCACCCTGCTGCTCAAGGAAGCTCTCGTCCGGGTCGCCGAGCCGGCGCTCGTGCCGGCGATCAGATGACCCGCGTCCACGTCCCTGCACCGCCGACCCCGGAGGTCCCGTGACTGCAGTCCCCGCCAACTCCGACCGTGAAGCGATGGACGACCTCGACCTGCTCCTGGCGGCCCTGCCGCCGGAGGTCGTCGACGCCGTTCATGCCCTGCCCGACCAGACCACCCTGATCGAGGTCGTGCTCGACCTCGGCCGCCGGCCGGAGGCGCGCTTTCCGAACAGCGAGGTGACCCTCCTCGAGCGCGAGATCCGCGAGTCCGACATCGCCTACGTCGTCGATCACATCGGCACCTTCGGCGACGACAACCGGGCCGGGATCGAGCGGACCCTCCACCGGATCAGCGCGATCCGCAACCGGAGCGGCAAGATCGTCGGCCTGACCTGCCGGATCGGCAAGGCCGTCTTCGGCACGATCGAGATCATCAACGACTTCGTCGAGAGCGGAAAGTCGATCCTGATCATGGGCCGGCCGGG
>PNAZ01000111.1:0-85179 GCA_003169655.1 Chloroflexota bacterium | reverse complement strand
GAGAACCACATGCCCCAGGTCATCGTCATCGACGAGATCGGGACCGAGCTCGAGGCCCAGGCGGCGCGCACGATCGCCGAGCGCGGCGTGCAGCTGATCGGCACGGCCCACGGCAACAACCTCGACAACCTGATGCTCAACCCGACCCTGTCCGACCTGATCGGCGGGATCCAGAGTGTCACTCTGGGCGACGAGGAGGCCCGCCGTCGGCGTTCGCAGAAGAGCGTCCTCGAGCGCAAGCAGCCGCCGACCTTCGACGTGATCATCGAGATCCAGGACCGCGAGCGGGTGATGGTCCATGCCGACGTGGCCGAGACGATCGACGAGATGCTCCGCGGCGACCCGGTGGCGCCCGAGCTGCGCTGGCGGGACGAGGAGGGCATCCATCGCTCCCAGTCGCGACCGCGGCCGTCGCCGCGCGAGACCCTGGGCAGCGAGCGCTTCGCCGGCCTGATCGGGACCGGCAGCCCGTGGCGGATGGAGCCCGGCTGGCGGGGCGAGAGCGCCTATCGGAGCGGCGGCTATCGTGACGCGGCGCCCGGCGCCGCACCTGGCGGCTACCGCTCCGGCTACCGGCCGGGGGCCACCGGCGGCTGGCGCCAGACCCGGGGCGGGACGACGAGGGAGACCGGCCCTCGCGGTCGGATAGACGGGCCCGGCCGGCCGGGTGAGCAGATCACGGGGATGATGCCCGGCGAGCGCTTCGCCATCCAGCCGTCGGGCGTCGACGGCCGCGGCCTGGGACCCGGTTCCGTGCCTCCGCTGGCCTCGCCCGACCATCCGTTCGTCGCCGGCGAGATCGCCGACCGAGGCCCGCTCGAGCGCGGCGCCGCAGCGCTGCCCGACCGGCGCGCCCGCGAGCAGCGCGAGCGTGAGCGCCAGGCCGCCTGGCGGGACCAGGCCGCTCGTGCCCTGACTGCGCTGAAGGCCGATGAGGGGACCGCGCCGATCAATGCCACCGAGTTGATCGCTCCGAGTGATCCGCTGCCGGCGGCCGATTCGCGCGCGTCTGTGAGCCTGAGCTCGGTCGCCGCCGAGCTCGATGCCGACGACGAGGACGACGTCGAGGAGGACGGCGGCGATCAGGCCACCGGCGCCGAGACGCCGGTCCTGCGGGTGACCGACGGCCTCCTGCCAACCCTCCGGGTGCTGCCCTTCGGAGTCAGCCGGAAGCGGCTCGAGCAGGCGATCCGGGAGCTCCAGCTGCCGGTGATCATCGCCCGCAACATCGACGAAGCGGACGTCGTGATGACCCTCCGCAGTGAGTACCGCTCGAAGCCGCCGACCGTCCGCGACGCGGAGGAGCGCGGCCTGCCGGTCTACGTCCTCAAGAGCAACACGATCCTCCAGATGCACGCCAGCCTGACCTCGATCTTCTCGCTCGCTCTGGATCCCCGTGAGGCGGCCCTGCGCGAGACCGAAGAGGCGATCGGGATGGTGATCGAGCGCTCCGAGGCGGTCGAGCTGTCGCCCCAGAGCGCCTACATCCGCCGGCTCCAGCACCAGATGGCCGAGCGGGCCAACCTCGTCTCGCGCTCACGCGGCCGGGAGCCCTACCGCCGGGTCCGCCTCTACCCCGACCAGGCCCGCGTCTGGCGCTAGCCGTTCCGCCTTGCCTCCTTGCCGCTGGACCTCGGTGCCTGGCCGGTGGGCCTGTCCGACTCGGTTATCGCCTGGGGCGAACAAATCGCACGAATCAGGGAGCAGGCCTGAGCGTCGACTCCGGGATTCCCGCGATTCCATCGCCCGAGAAGATGAAACCAACGGAATCGTCTGCCGCCCTCCCCTGATGAGCCGTAGATAACGTCGATTTGTTCTCCTGTGGCGATAGCGCTGCCCACGGCGCGGTCCGAATGGCCGACCGGCGCGGAACAGGAGGAACTCAGGTGGTCCGAGACGACGTCGCCCGTTCACGGCGGGTGGTCGAGCGCGACGCCGTGCGTCTGGCCAGGCTCGATGCGAGTCGCATCTCGCAGGAATTGCGCGAGCTCCGGCTCGGATTGAACGTCACGCAGGCCGCCGTCGCCCGTGTCGTTGGGGTCAGCCAGTCCGTCATCAGCGATCTTGAACGGGGCGACCCGACCGTAGGACTCGAAATCCGGCGGCGCGCGGCGATCGCGCTCGGAGCGGACCTTCGGGTGAACGTTTACCCAGGAGCGACGCCGATGCTCCACGACGCGGCACACGCCCGGATGATCGATCGGCTCCTCAAGAGTCGCCACCGTCGATGGCGGGCAGAGGTCGAGGCTCGGGTTCCCGGCCCTGGTCGGTCCTCGACGGACGTTCGGCTATCGGCAACCGGCACGATTGTCTTGATCGAGGTCGAGACGCACCTCAGGCGTTGGGAAGCGACGGCGCGTCGCTGTTTCGAGAACCGCGAGCGGGTTCGAGAAGCCGCACCCACCGGGTCTGGCGTTTTCGCGGTCCTCTGCCTCCCGCCGACGCGCCACCACCGGCGCCTCGTTGCCGAGCTCGGCGAGTACGTCCATACGGCGTTTCCCGAGTCGCCGGATCGGCTCCGGCGGGCGCTCCAGGAAGGTACCGATTGGCCGGGCGACGGGATCCTGTGGATCGCCGGGGGACCTGGCTGATCAGGCTTCGGCTGGCCAGCCCAGCGCCCGAGCCTAGTGCTCGGTGGCTCCGGTGAAGGTCCAGCTGTCGATCCGGACCGCTGGGACCACCGATCCGCCGAGGAAGCCCTTCAGGCAGCGCCGGTCGCGGCCGACGGCGCTGATCGCGGCGATCGCGTCGAGGTAGCTCTGGGTGAAGCGCAGGTTCTTGACCGGGCCGACGATCTTGCCGTCCTCGACCAGGAAGGTCCCGTCGCGGGTCATCCCGGTCACGATCGCGAGCTTGGGATGGACCGGGTTCGTGTAGTGGAAGCGGGTGACGAGCAGGCCTCGCTCGAGGCCGCCGATCAGCTCGTCGCGGCTCGAGGTGCCGGCCTCCATCACCATGTTGAGCGGGAACGGCCCGTACGTGTTCGGAGCGGGCAGGCCGTGGCCGGTCGAGCGGACCCCGTCGCGCGCCGCCGTCTGGCCGTCGTACACGACGCCGGTACAGACGCCCTTCGTCAGGAGCTCCACCCGCTGCTTCGCCACGCCCTCGTAGTCGAAGGCCATCGGCAGTCCGGCCGGATCCGCGCCGTCGTCGCGGATCGTGACCAGCTCGCTGCCGACCCGCTTGCCGAGCTCCACGAACGAGCGGCCCTCCTGGACCGCCAGCGCCGAGAAGCCCAGATAGCCGAGCATGTCCAGGATGTCGACCACGGCGTATGCCTCGAGCACGACGGGGTAGTCGCCGGGCTCGATCGACGTCGCATTGGCGGTCGCCCTCGCACGCTCGGACGCTTCCCGGCCGATCGCCCCGGCGTCGATCCGGGTCGCGTCGACGGCTGCCATCTCGGCGTAGCCGGAGCCGCCCGCGGGACCCATCGAGACGGTGATCAGCTGCGACGTGGTCCGCTCCCCGCTTGCCCGCACGCCAAGCGAGTTGGCCACGATGATCGTCTCGGTGGTGGTGGCGAACGAGCCGTAGGCCGTGACTCCGGCGGCGTCAGCTGCGGCGATCACAGCCCGGGCGCCTTCGGCCCGAAGCTCGGGCGTAGCTTCGGCGGTCGCCGCGCTATAGGCCGCCGGCAGCTCGGGGATCGGCTCGGGACCCGGGCTGGGCAGGGTGATGAAGGCCGGATTCGGCTCGACATTGCGGGCAATCCGGGCCGCGGTCTGGGCCATCGCCTCGAGGGCCGCCGTGTCGAAGCGGCCGGTGGCCGCCACCCCGATCCGCTGGCCGTCGACGAAGCGCAGGCTCAGGCGGGCGTTCGCCTCGGCCACGTTCTGGTGGATCTCGCTGTTGGCAAAGCGGGTCAGGGCGGCGTCGTCGGCCTGGACGATCACCTCGGCCTGCGACGCACCGGCCGTGGCGGCGAGCTCGAGGACCTGCTCGGCCAGCGACAGCCAGCCGGCCGCGCTGCTCGGCTGGCTCAACGGAACCGCTCGCTCATCGGAACGTATCCGCCGATCACCACTTGCCGACGCCCACCTGGACGTTCCGGAAGCGCGCCCCGGGGACCGCATGACCGACGTGGCCGGTCTGGCCCGGCTCGCCCTTGCCGCAGTTGGGGGTCCCCAGCATCACGTAGCTGCGCTCGTCGCCGACCGCGTCGCACGACCGCCAGAACTCGTAGGTGATCCCGGTGTAGGTCGGGTTCTTGAACAGGCGACCGAGCTTGCCGCCCTTGATCTCGTAGGCGACCTCGGTCGCGAACTGGAAGTTCAGGCGCCGATCATCGATCGACCAGCTCCGGTTCGAGCGCAGGTAGAGCCCGTCGTCGGTGTCGGCCACGATCTCGTCGAGGTTCATCCCCGGCTTGGGCAGCAGGTTGATGTTCGTCATCCGGATCAGCGGGATCCGGTTCCAGCCATCGGCCCGCATCGCACCGCCCGACTGGCGGCCGATCCGGGGCGCCGTCTCGCGGCTGCTCAGGTAGCCGACGAAGATGCCCTCCTTGATCAGGGGCACGGACTGGGCGGCCACGCCCTCGTCGTCCCAGCCGAACGTGCCCAGGCCGCCCGGGGCCGTGGCATCGGCCACGATGTCGATCAGGTCCGAGCCGTAGCGAAAGCCGGCATCGAGCTTGTCGGTGGTCAGGAAGCTTGTCCCGGCGTACGAGGCCTCGGTCCCGAAGACGCGATCGAGCTCGGTCGGATGGCCGCAGCTCTCGTGGACCTGCAGGTAGAGCTGCGACGGATCGAGGACGATCGTCATGTTGCCCGACGGGCATTGCGGCGCGCTGAGCAGGGCAACCGCCTCGTTCGACAGCGCCTCGACGTGATCGGCCAGGTGCAGGCCGCGGATGTACTCATAGCCGGCCGACTGCCAGCCGCCGCCGGCGTCGGGATAGCTCCGGCGCTGGTGCTCATCGCCCTCGATCGCGTTCGTCTCGACACCCGATCCGACGTGGGTGATCGTCTGGTCCGTGTAGCTGCCGTCGCTCGCCGCGAAGATCGTATGGCTGCGGA
This sequence comes from Chloroflexota bacterium, assembly GCA_003169655.1. Taxonomy (GTDB): domain Bacteria; phylum Chloroflexota; class Limnocylindria; order Limnocylindrales; family CSP1-4; genus Palsa-1033. The sequence continues at coordinate 80,158 of PNAZ01000111.1, read as the reverse complement.
GCGCCGCGTAGGTCGACTCGGTGAAGGCGATGCCCTTGACCGACGAAGCCAGCTGGTCGGCGGCCAGCAGGTCGCCGATCTTCGTCTCGAGCGATACCTTGAACGGGTCCTCGCCAACCGGGGTCGCGTAGGTCCCGTGGGCGGGCGGCCGGTCGTCGAGCTGGACCCGGTGGCGGAGGGCGGTGGCCGAGGCCCTGGCGATCCGGACAGCCTGCGCGGCGACCCGGTCGATCTCGCCGGCCTCGAGCCTGTTGCTGCTGGCGAAGCCCCACGCGCCGTCGACCAGGACGCGGATCCCGAAGCCTTCGCTCTCGCCCGCGGCGACGCCCTCGACCCGACCCGATTTGACGGTGATCGACTCGTCGACCTGGTGGACGATCCGGACGTCGGCATACGTCGCGCCCTGGACGGTTGCCGTCGACAGGGCGCGGTCGGTCAGGTCTCGCATCGCCGGCACGATAGCAGGCTTGACCGCCGGGCCGTGGCTCAAACCGTTCGGCCGTGGCTCAGAAGGCCGGACCGCTTCCGATCGCCTGGCTGGTCAGCCAGATCCCGAGGCTGAAGATGAGGCAGGCGGCACCGAGCGGCGCGTAGGTTGCCAGGCGGCCGAGGCTCGAGGCGGATGGCAGCCGCTCGAGCCGATCGCGGGCGAAGACGAGGACCAGGCCAACCCCGGCCAGGATCGTGGCCATCCCCAGCCCGAAGGCCACGACCAGGACGAGGCCGTAGGCCGGCCGGTCGACGTTGATCGCGGCGAGCAGGATGATCAGGGCGTTGGTCGAGGGGATCAGGCCGCCGGCCAGGCCCAGGACGAACAGGCTTCGCCAGCCGATCGGGGCGGCCGCCGGATCGGCGTCCTCTCCGATGTGCCGGCCGAATGCGTCGTGGCGATGGACGTGGGACCCGGCCGCCGGCTCAGCTTCCGGTGGGGAGGGATGCCCGGCCGGGCGGTTCTTCCGCCGATGTCGGTANNTTGAACAGCTCGGGCGCCACCGTCCGGGCCTGCAGGATGATCGCGGCGAGGAGGACGATCCCCAAGGTGTGCGAGACGGTCACCGCCAGGCCGAGGGCGATCGCGTGGAGCGCGGTGCCCCGCGAGCCGACGAGGTAGGCGCCCATCAGGGTCTTGCCATGGCCCGGGGTGAGGGCGTGGCCAGCCCCCAGCAGGAATGCCGCGGCCAATGCCCCGAAGAGGACCAGCGGGGTGATCGCCTCGGACTCGATCAGGCCGCCGATGTCCACGCCCACGACACCACCGGGCACCGCCGCCTGATCGCCGGATCCGCTCGCTTGCCCAGCTGCGGACGGGGATGGCGGCCCTGCCCCCGGCGAGCTCGCGCCGAGTGCCTGGCCACTTGTGGCGGTTGATGCCGGGCTCGGGGCCGGCTCGGATTCCGGGGGGGCGTCGCCGGCGGCCTCGGCGGCGCTGGCCGTAAGCAGGAACGCGTCGGCTGGCGGGGTGTACGACGTGTCGGGACCGCCGAGATCGGCGCTGAGGGCCACGTTCTGGACGGCCAGCGGGTGGGCGATCAGGTTGGCCGGGTAGTTGCGCAGGCGATCGGAAACCGACCGCCCGGGCAGCGAACCCAGGTGCAGCGTCACCCCGCTGCCGGTCACGACCACCTCGTGCCAGCCGATCCGCCCGGCGTGGGAGGCGTCGTCGAACGTGATTCGGACGGGCCACGCCGCCGTCTCGGGCAAGGCGGCGCTGAACTCGCAGACCAGGCGCATCGTGCTCAGGCCGGCCGTCCCCGGCGGGAAGCTCAGCCCCGCTTCGAAGACCGCCACTGCGAGCCGCTGGCCGTCGACACCGAGGGCCAGGTCCGGGATCAGGCGTGGGCAGGCCGCCAGGCGTTCGACGTTGGCCTCGTCGTCCGAGATCACGCCATCACCGTCGGTGTCGATCCGGAGCCGGTCCTGGAAGGTCGGGATCTCGGCTTCGTCGATCACCAGGTCGACCACGATCCGGTCCGGCTCGACCCGGATCCCGGCGTAGTGGTTGACGGTGAAGTTGCCCAGGGGATGGGCCAGGGCGATCCCCGGCAGGACCACGATCAGGCCGCCGGCCAGGGCCACGGCCGACCCGATCCGGCGGCGGAGCGGGACGGTCCGGCGGATCATCCCGGCATCGTAGCGGCGACCCGCGGTCGGGCGGCCGGATTGGCTCCGCTACACTCCATCGCGTGAACCTGGATGGGCAGCGGGGGTCTGCGCGAGCGCACACCGGGCGTGGCTGGTTCGTCACGTTCGAGGGCCCGGAGGGCTCCGGCAAGACGATCCAGGCCGCGCGCCTGCGCGACCGTGCAGCGGCCAGCGGGATCCCGACCCTCCTGACCCGGGAGCCGGGCGGCACGCCGGTCGGCGATCGGATCCGTCACATCCTGATGGACGCCAGCCATGACTCGGTGCCGCTCGGGGCGCGAGCCGACGCGCTCCTGTTCAATGCCGCCCGGGCCCAGCACGTCGACGACGTGATCGGGCCGGCGATCGCCCGCGGCGAGCTCCTGATCTGCGCCCGCTACGCCGACTCGACCATCGCTTACCAGGGTTATGGCAGCGGCCTGCCGATCGCCGACCTGCGCGACCTGGAACGCCTGGCGACGGGCGGCCTCAAACCGGACCTCACGATCCTGCTCGACGTGCCGGTCGAGATTGGCCTGGGCCGGAAGGGCTCCGACGAGCAGCAGCGCTTCGAGGCGGGCTTCGACCATGCCTACCATGAGCGCGTCCGCGAGGGCTTCCGGCTGATGGCCGCGGCCGAGCCGGAGCGGTTCGTGAGCATCGATGCAACCGCCGACGAGGCGGAGGTCGAGGCCCAGGTCCGCCGCGCGGTAAGCGGCCTGGCCGGCCTCGCGGCGATCGGTGCGGTGCCTGGAGGCGACGCTGCCGGTGAACCGGATTCGCCCGCTCTGCGCATGACCCGATGAGCGACCCCGCCGCCCGGGTGGCGGGTCGCCTCAACACGGCCGCCGACGATGCCGATCGAGCCGTCCTCGAGGCGATCGCCGGCGGAGATCATGCTGCAATCGAGGTCCTTTACGAGCGGTATAAGACGATGGCCTACGGACTCGCCCTGCGCATTACCGGAGACGCCAGCCTGGCCGACGATGTCGTCCAGGAAGCGTTTGTCGGCGCATGGCGCAATGCCGGCCGCTATGCCACCGAGCGCGGCAGCGTGAAGACGTGGCTGCTTGCGATCGTCCACCATCGGGCCATTGACGCGATCCGCCGCCGCCGGCCGACGACCGAGCTGCCCGAGCACGAAGAAGCTCCGCCGCCCAGCCTGACCCTGCCCGACGTCTGGTCCGAGGTGGCCGGCCGGCTCGACCGCGCCGAGATCCTTGTTGCGCTGGCGACCCTCTCGACGGTCCAGCGCGAGGCCCTCGAGCTCGGCTACTTCAGCGGCCTGACCCAGCAGGAGATCGCCATCCGGACGAACGCGCCCCTGGGCACGGTCAAGAGCCGGATGCGGCTCGGCCTCCTCCAGATGCGGCGAACCATGCTCGGCACGCCACCCGACCAGGGCGAGACGGCATGAGCACCCTCAGCTGCGATCAGGTCCGCGACCTGGCCGAGGGCTTCGTGCTGGGTGCTCTCGATCCGGTCCAGACCCACGACGTCCGCGACCACCTGGCGAGCTGCGACCAGCCCCATCCCGAGATGGACGAGCTGGGCGGGGCCGTCCCGTACCTGGCCGACTCGGTCGAGCCGGTCGAGCCGCCGGTCGAGCTCAAGGGCCGGATCATGGCCGCGATCGACGCCGAGCTGCGCGCCGGCCAGCGGGCGGATGCAGCCGCCGATCGCCTGATCTCCTCGCTCGGTGCCGGCTCGATTCGGCCGGCGGTCGAGGTGGAGGCCGCACAGGATGTGCCGGCCGCACCGAGCGCCGTGACGGCGAACCCGGCGCCGATCGACCTGGCCGCCGAACGAGCCCGCCGCTCACCGGTGCGCTGGCTGGCGGCGATCGCCGCCGTAGTGATCATCGCCGCGCTCGGCGCCTGGAACATCGGCCTCTCGGGCCAGCTCACGACGGCGCAGCAGCAGCAGGCTGCGGTCGACCGAGTCCTCGTGATCGCCCAGGGCCCCGGTGGCCAGGCGGCGATCCTCGTGCCCGGCGCGGCGGGCGGGCCGGCGGGCCTGGCCGCGGTCGCAGCCGATGGCTCGTTCGCGCTGGCCATGCACGGCCTCCCGGCGACGAGCGGTAGCCAGGTCTACGAGGCCTGGCTCATCGCCCCATCGGGAACGCCCGTGCCGATCGGCTCATTCGCCGTTGGATCCGACGGGACCGGCACACTGACCGCCGCCGGGGTACCAGTTGCCTCGGGCCTGACGGTCGGCCTGACCCGCGAGGCGAATGCCGGTGCCACCACGCCGACTCTGCCGATGGTCGTCAGCGGGGTCAGCGCCCAGGGCAGCTAGCCGGTCTTGAGCGGGCTCGATGCGAGCTTGCCGGGGCCGGCCTCCCGGGCCGCGATGAGTGCCGCCTCGGCGGCCGCCAGCAGCTCTTCCGAGCTGGCCCCGTCCGACGGGAAGCGGGCCAGGCCGACCGAGACGCTGATCTGCCGGCCGTGCTGCTCGGCCAGCCCGGCGACGCCGTCGAGGACCCGCTGGGCGACCGTCATCCCGGCGGCGCCGGGTGCGATCAGGACGAACTCGTCGCCGCCGTAGCGGGCGACCGTGTCAACCAGTCGGACCGACTCGGCCAGGACGCTGGCCACCGCACGCAGGACATCGTCGCCAGCCTCGTGGCCGGAGGCCTCGTTCACGCTGGTCAGCCCGTCGATGTCGATCAGGGCCACCGACACCTCGCCGCCCTGACGCGCCGCCCGGGCCAGCTCGAGCTCGAGGACCCGACCCAGTGTTCGGGTGTTGGCCAGGCCGGTCAACGGGTCGGTGTGGGCCATCCGCTCGAACCACTCGGACCGCTCGGCGGCGAGCGAGCTGAGGCGGGCCCGGTCGACGGCGACCGCGGCCAGGTCGGCGATCGCCTGCAGGAAGAGGCGGTCGTCTTCGCTGAAGTCATGCGGCGCCGGCCAGGCAAACGCGAGGACGCCCACGCCCATGTCGACCCCATCGTGTCGGACGACAAGAGGCAGCAGGGCATCGACCATCTTGGCGCCACCGGCGCCCGGGATATCGGACCCGAAGGAGGTCGTCAGCTCGCGCGCGGCGACCGCGACCGGATGGCCCTCGCCGTTGACCGCCGCCTCGAACGTCTTGTCGGCCTCGGGGCTCATCCCGAACGAGGCGCTCAGCTGCAGGCCGGGCCGGTCCGGGTCTTCCAGGAACGCGACGCCAAGCGGAGCGCCGGTCGCGCCCGCCGCGGCGCCGAGCAGCGCCGACAGGGTCTGGTCGACGTCGCCGGCGTGGGCGAGGGCAGTCGCGCTCGTGGCGAGCGCCTGGGTGAGTGAATCCATCGAGTTGCGATCTCCCTCGTGCCGGGTGGGGGCGCCGGACGGGTCGGCCAGGCCATTGTACGACCGGCGATCGAGCGTGGGCTCTCGACGGCTGTCGATCAGGCTCGTATCCTCGGGACCATGAAGCTGATCGTTGCCGTAGTCCACAACGAGGACGCCGGCGCCCTGGTCGACGCGCTCCTCGAGAAGGACTACCGGGCCACCCGGCTTCATTCGTCAGGCGGCTTCCTCAAGCAATCGAATGCCACGATCCTGGTCGGCGTCGAAGAGGCCCAGATCGAGGAGGTCCTGGCGATCACCCGGCGCACCTGCACGGCCCGGACCCAGATCGTCAATCCGATGCCGCCGATCATGGAGCCGGGCGAGTTCTTCATGCCCTATCCCCTCGAGGTCGAGGTCGGTGGCGCGACCGTCTTCGTCCTCCCCGTTGAACGGTTCGAGCGGCTCTGATCCGGCCGGACCTGGTCGACGTCTGGATCTTCCGGGGCCTCGGAGCCGAGGCACAGCCCGAAGCGATCGAGATCCTGCTGATGCGCCGCTCGAAGGGTCGGATCCTGGCCGGGCTGTGGCAGTGCGTCTCGGGCTCGCTCGAGGCGGGCGAGACGGTCGTTGCCGGCGCCCTGCGCGAGCTGGGCGAGGAGACGGGCTTCGACGGCAAGGTGATCGATGGCTTCTTCAACCTCGACCAGGTCAACCAGTTCTACGAGCCGAGCGTGGAGGGCATCCTGAGCGCGGCGATCTTTGCCGTCCGGGTTCGACCGGGCAGCGAGCCCACCCTGTCCCACGAGCACGACGCCCTGCGCTGGGTTTCCCCCGCGACCGCCCTCGAGACGGTCGTCTGGCCGGCCTATCGCGAGTCGATCGAGCGGATCGCGCGCGACCTGGTCGACCCGGATCGCGCGGCCTGGTTCGAACTCGGCCTCGAGGGTCGGCGCCGGACCGGCTGATCGCGGCCGGCCGGCTGGTAGACTCGTACGGGGACCTGCCCCAGCGCGTCGACGGCGGCGCGAGAGCGGCGTGGGGTTTGCCGGAGGCGAGATTGCGTACACCCATCGATCCCCTGGCGATCGCAACCTCCAGCGAGTCGGCCCAGCGCCGGATCTTCCACTCCAAGGTCGACACGATCCGTCCGACCTACGGCTTCGAGGACGTCTCGCTGGCTCCCGGTACGAGCACGATCGAGCCCAACGACGTCAGCCTCGAGCAGGTCCTGTGCGGGATCGACCTGGCCATCCCGATCATCGCCTCGGCGATGGACGCCGTGGTCGACGTCCGGCTGGCCGGCGAGCTGGCCCGCCTGGGCGGCCTGGCAATCCTCAACCTTGAGGGCGTCCAGACGCGCTACGAGGATCCCGACGCCGTCCTGGCGACGATCGCCGCCGCAGCCGACGAGAACGTCCATCACCTGCTCGCCGAGGCGTATGCCGCGCCGATCCGCGACGACCTGGTCGCCCGTCGGATCGATGAGCTCCACGCCGCCGGCTCGAAGGCCGCGGTCGCCGCGACGCCGGGCGCGGCTCGCCGCTTCGGCGCGCTGTGCGCCGAGCATGGCGCCGACTTGTTCCTGGTCCAGAGCCAGGTCAGCAGCGCCCGCCACCTGGCCTCCGACTACGAGCCGCTGTCGCTCGAGGACTTCACCCGGTTCATGCCGATCCCCGTCGCCGTCGGCAACACGACCAACGCCGAGGCCGCCTTCGCGTTGATGGAGCAGGGTGCCGCGGCGGTCTTCGTCGGCGTCGGTCCGGGTGCGGCCTGCACGACCCGCGAGGTGCTCGGGATCGGCATCCCCCAGGTCACCGCGGTCAGCGACGTCGCCGCCGCCCGGGATGCCTACTTCCTCGAATCCGGTCGCTACGTGCCGGTGATCGCCGATGGCGGCATGCGCCAGGGCGGCGAGCTGGCCAAGGCGATTGCCGCCGGCGCCGACGCCCTGATGATCGGCTCGCCGCTGGCCCGCGCCGAGGAGGCCCCCGGCCGGGGCACGAACTGGGGCATGGCCGCCCCGTCGGCCACCCTGCCCCGGGGCACCCGGATCAAGGTCGGCACGCGCGGTTCGCTCGAGCGGATCCTGTTCGGCCCGGCCAGCGTCACCGACGGGTCCGAGAACCTGGTTGGCGCCCTGCGCCAGTCGATGGCCGCCCTGGGGGCCCGGACGATCCGCGAGATGCAGGCCGTCGAGATGGTCTACGCCCCATCGACCCAGACCGAGGGAAAGTCCTGGCAGCGGTCCCGCTGAGCGACCAACGTTCGACCCCGGCCGAGCCCGGCCGCGGGCTCAACGTCCTCGACGAGGGCGCGACCCCGGTCCGGGAATCGATGACGGTCTACGAGGCGGCGGGCGGGATGCCCTTCTTCGTGGCTCTCGTCGACCACTTCTATGCCGGCGTCGCCGGTGATTCCGTCCTCCTCGCGATCTACCCCGAACCTGATGACCTGGCCGGCGCCCGCCATCGGCTGAGCCTCTTCCTGGCCCAGTACTGGGGCGGCCCGCGGACGTACGACGACGAGCGTGGCCACCCACGCCTGCGGATGCGTCACGCCCCGTTTCCGATCGGGCCGGCCGAGCGCGACGCGTGGCTCCGGCACATGCACGCGGCCCTGGCGGCGTTGAACCCGCCGGCGATCGTGGCGGAGCGCCTCTCGGCGTACTTCGAGACGACCGCCGAAGGGATGCGCAACCGTCCCTGAAGCCCGGGCGATCGGGCGACTAGACTTGGCGGACGGGCGGCACGGCGAGCGGAGGGCAGGATTGAGCGACGCGAACGCAGTCGAGGACGGGCGTGCGCGTCCAGATCAACCGAAGCGCGGCAAGACCGTCCATGGCGACGCTGCGAACGCCGGCCACCGGGTCCTGGCCCCCGACGACGCCGAGGTCGAGGCCTATCTCGAGACCGCCCTCAAGGCGCCCGGCCCGGATCGCTCGCCCGATGATCGGCCGGGCGGTGGACTGCCCCATGCGGCTGCCGACGACGAAGGCCCGGACACCGTCGTCATCCTCGATTTCGGCAGCCAGTTCGCCCAGCTGATCGCCCGCCGCGTCCGCGAGCTGAACGTCTACTCCGAGCTTGTTCCGCACGACACGCCGTGGGCCGAGATCGAGCGGCGGCGGCCCAAGGCAGTGATCCTGTCGGGCGGCCCGAACTCGGTCTACGACACGGACGCGCCAATGCCCGACAGCGGCGTGTGGAGCGGGCGAATTCCCGTCCTCGGGATCTGCTACGGCGCGCAGCTGATGGCCCACGAGCTGGGCGGCGACGTCCTGGCGGCTGGCAAGCGCGAATACGGACCGGCCAGCGTCACGATCACCCACGAGGACGGCCTGTTCAACGGCCTCGATCGCGAGCAGCCGGTCTGGATGAGCCACGGTGACTCGATCACCAGGCTGCCCGAGGGCTTCGAGGCGACCGCCCAGACCGACTCGTCGCCGCTGGCCGGCTTTGCCGATCCGGCCCGCGGCCTGTACGCGATCCAGTTCCATCCCGAGGTTGCCCACACGCCTCGCGGCCGGGACATCCTGCGCAACTTCGTGATCGGGATCGCCGGTGCCCGGGCCACCTGGACGCCGGCCAACTTCATCGAGTCGACCGTGGCCGAGATCCGGGCCCGGGTGGACGGCCATGCCCGGGCAACCGACTCGGACGGCCTGGTGATCTGCGCCCTGAGTGGCGGGGTGGATTCGGCCGTGGCGGCGGCCCTCGTCCAGCGGGCCGTTGGCGACCGGCTGACCTGCATCTACGTCGACCACGGGTTGATGCGCAAGCGCGAGTCGGAGCTGCTCAGGACCACCTTTGAGGCGAACCTCGGGATGCGCCTGGTGATGGTCGACGCCCGCCAGCGCTTCCTCGACCGGCTGGCCGGAGTCGAGGACCCCGAGCAGAAGCGCAAGATCATCGGCGACGAGTTCATCCGGGTCTTCGAGGAGGAGGCCACCAAGCTGGGCCGGATCGACTTCCTGACCCAGGGCACGCTGTACCCCGACGTGATCGAGAGCGCGACGTCCGAGACGAAGGCCGCCCAGAAGATCAAGACCCACCACAACGTGGGTGGCCTGCCGGCCGACCTGCGCTTCAAGCTGATCGAACCCCTGCGCTACCTGTTCAAGGACGAGGTGCGGGCGGTGGGCCAGGAGCTCGGCCTGCCCGAGGCGATGGTCCAGCGCCAGCCATTCCCTGGACCGGGCCTCGCGATCAGGATCATCGGCGAGGTCACCGCCGAGCGGCTCGACACCCTGCGCGAGGCGGACTGGATCGTGATCGACGAGATCAAGGCCGCCGGGCTGTACCGGAGCGTCTGGCAGTCGTTCGCGATCCTGACCCCGGTCCGCAGCGTGGGCGTGATGGGCGACGGCCGGACCTACGCCAACGTGGTCGCCATCCGGGCCGTCACCTCCGATGACGGGATGACCGCCGACTGGGCGAAGCTGCCGTACGACGTGCTGGGCAAGATCAGCGCGCGAATCGTCAACGAGGTGCCCGGCGTCAACCGGGTCGTGTACGACATCAGCTCGAAGCCGCCGGCCACGATTGAGTGGGAATAGCACTCCGGACCGAGCCCCGGATAGCCCGGCTGGATGAGCCGGACGTACCAACGGGTGGTTCGACGCCCCGCGGGAGGCGCTAGAGTTTCGGCCATGGCCAAGCGAACCACCCGACCCGGCGGCGCGTCCGGCGCGGCCCAGCCCGAGCCGCCCCCCGGCTCCGCGATGACCGAGCCGAGCCCCGCCCCGGCCGCCCCTGCTCCAGACCCAGCTCCGGACATTGCGCCCGCCGCCGGGGCACCCCCGCCCTCGGGCATCGCCTCGGCCGCGGTTGCCGAGGCAGGATCGCCGGCGCCGACGCCCGGCGCCTGGCCGGACGTCTCGAACGAGCCGTCCGCGCCGCATTGCCCGTGGTGCTCGGCGCCGCTGGCAAGCAGCGAGCTGACCACCTGCCCAAGCTGCGGGGCCCAGCTCAACTCGCCGGCCGACGCTGATGTGCCCGGTGTGACCACGATTGACGTCGCCGCCCTGGCCTGGAAGGCCGGCGCGCCGCCCCGCCGGAACCGGCTCCTGTCCTGGATCTCGGGCGACGACGACACGCCGCTACCGGACACCTCGGGCACATCGTCGGCCGCGGTCGAGCGACCGTCCATGGCGGTCCGCCGGGAGATGCTCCGACTGGAGCTCGAGGCCGAGGGGATCAGTCTGCCCCATGACGCCGAGCCGTCGGGCGCCGACGAGGATGCAGCCGTGGCCGAGGCCGCGGCCGTGACCGAGGCCCAGCCGGCCGAGCCCGGCGCGAGTGACCCGCCGTCGGGAGCGCTCGGGGCCTGACCCGGCTACCCGTGCCGGCCCGCCTGCCACCGCCCGGGCTCTCCTTCCTGCGCGAACAGCCGGTCCGGCTGGGCGATGGCCTGGCACGAGCCGGAATGAGCCGTCCGACGACGCTCGCCGACGGCTGGTGGCTGACCCTCCTGTGGGTGGCCGATGACGACGGCGTGGTCGCATTCCGCGATGCCGCGCCGCGGGCAGGTCCGCCCCCCGATCCGCCGGTCGTTCGCCTGGGTCCGGCGCTGTCCGGCGCACTGTCCGGCCTGATCCTGGAGGAGGACGGCCGGCTGTGCGTCCGCCTCGCTCCAGTGGCTCCAGCCAGCGACGAGCGGAGTCCATGGCAGTCGCCGATCGCGATCCGGGCAGCCTTCAAGTGGGAGCCCGCGAGAGCGCTCGGGATGCGGCCCAATGAGCTGGCCGAAACGGTCCTGGCAGCCTTCGTCCGGAGCGTCGAGGGCCTGGCCCGCTCCTGAGGGCCCGCCGCACGGCCCGTTCGCACGGCGCGGAGTAAACTCCGCGGACAGTGCGCGACCTCTTCGACGAGTTCCTTGATGAGCTCCGCCGCCGTCAGGCCGAGGCGGCAGCCGCGAACCCCCAGGGGACCGCGCCGGCTCCCACCGATGACGAGGCTGCCCCCGATCCGGACGCCGTGGCCGGCGACTCCGCCCGGGCCGAGGGCGACTCGCCCGATGAGCCCGCCTCTGATTCCGACGAGCCCGCCTCTGATTCCGACGAGGCGGCCAAGGACGAGCCGGGCGGGCCCGAGCCCGACGATCACGACGCGGAGCCCGACCACGATCAGGATCGCCGGCCGCCCGGTGGGCCGAGGGTGATCCGTGGCGGCGGCCGCGGAGGCGGCGGCCGGCCACCGCGTCCGCGAATCGTGGCTGGTGGGCCAAACGACGGTTCGAGCACGGGCCGGGCCCGACGCTTCGGGATCGGCTTCATCGCCCTGGCGATCCTGGTCGTGATCATCCTCCTGAGCGTCGGGGTCAGCTTCCTGACCGACGCGATCTGGTTCAAGAGCGTCGGCTTCGAGAGCGTCTTCTGGACCCGGGTCACGACCCAGATCGGCCTCTTCGCCGGTGGCGGCATCGTGGCCCTGGTCTTTCTGCTGCTCAACATCTGGCTGGCCGGCCGACTGCTGCCGCCACCGGACCCCGATCGGCCGAGTCCGTTCGCGGGTTGGTTCGAACGGCTCGCCGGCGAGGATCAGGGCGGCACCGACCGTCCGGGAGCGCCCTGGGAGAATCGCCGGGCGACCCGACCAGGGGGCAACCGGATGGGTCCCCGACCAGGCGAGGGGATCGCCCTCAGTGTCGACGATCTGCCCGACTTCGCCCCGATCGCCCGCTGGAGCCTGATCGGCCTGGTGGTCCTGATCGCGCTCGGCGTCGCCGGCTCCGCCGCGAGCCACTGGGAGACGATCCTGCTCTGGCTCAACCAGGTGCCCTACGGCGTCAATGACCCGATCTTCCACCGCGACATCAGCTTCTACCTCTTCCAGCTGCCCTTCGTGCGCTGGCTGCAGTCGGGGGCCAACGGCCTGCTGCTGGCCGCCCTGGCGGTCAGCGCCGGGCGCTACCTGATCGGCGGACTGCGGGGCGGGCTCACGTTCACCACCCAGATGCGGGTCCACCTGGCGGTCCTCGCCGGGCTGTGGCTGGCCTCCATCGCGATCGGCTACCAGCTCGACAAGCTCGAGCTGGTGTACAGCACGAACGGGGTGGCCGCGGGCGTCAGCTTCACCGACCAGAACGCCCGCTTCTTCGCCTTCGACGTGCTCACCGTGGTCGCCGCCTTTGCCGGCGCGCTGCTCGTCGGCGGGGCGTTCACGAAGATGCTCTGGCCGCTCGGCGCGGTGATCATCTTCTGGCTGAGCGCCTCCGTCGTCCTGGGCCAGATCTACCCGGCCGTGATCCAGCGGCTGTCGGTCGAGCCGGACCAGCTGGGCAAGGAGACGACCTACATCCAGAACAACATCGCGATGACCAGGATCGCCTACGGGCTCAACAGCTGGACGGTGAGCGACTACTCCGGCCAGGACCAGCTGACCCAGGCGGCGGTGACCAATGAACAGGGCACGTTCCAGAACGCCCGCCTGTGGGATGCCGCCCCCCTCCGCGATTCGCTCGACCAGCTGCAGACCGTGCGCCAGTACTTCGACTTCACGAACGTCGATACCGACCGCTACCAGATCAACGGCAGCGCCCGGCAGGTGATGCTCGCCGGCCGCGAGCTGGCGCCCGAGAAGAATCCCCTGGCGAACTCGTGGGTCAACCAGCGGATCACGTTCACCCATGGCATCGGGGTTGCCATGGTCCCGGTCAACGCGGCGACGCCCGAGGGTCAGCCCGACCTGTTCATCCAGGGCCTGCCGCCGGTCTCCAGCAGCGGCGCGCCAACCGTCACCCAGCCCCGGATCTACTTCGGTGAGCGGCCGAGCGACTGGATCGTCGTCGATGCCCGGCAGGATGAGTTCGACTACCCGGTCGGCAGCGACGCGACCAGCAGCGTGAGCTCGAACGCCACGACCCGCTGGACGGGGACCAGTGGGATCAAGCTCGACACGGTCTTCTCACGCCTGCTGTGGGCGCTCGAATACAAGGACCTGAACCTGCTGATCAGCGACCAGGTCACCGACCAGAGCCAGCTCCTGATCCATCGCTCGATCTCCGATCGGATCTCGATGGTCGCCCCGTTCCTGACCTTCGACAGCGATCCATACCTGGTGATCAACAGCAGTGGTGGGCTCGACTACATCCAGGATGCCTACACCACGAGCGACCGGTTCCCCAATGCCCAGCCGGTCGACACCAGCCAGCTGGCGTCCGGTTCGAACCTGGCCGGGCTCGACTTCAACTACATCCGGAACAGCGTCAAGGTGGTCGTCGACGCCTACACCGGCCAGATGACGTTCTACGTCAGCGATCCAACCGATCCGATCATTCGAACGTATGAGAACGTCTTCCCCCAGATGTTCACGTCGATGGACGCGATGCCGGCTGACCTGAAAGCCCACCTGCGGGTCCCCGAGGACCTCTTCGACGCCGACACCCGGATGTACGCCCGCTACCACGTGACCGACCCGTCCGCGTTCTATAACAACGAGGACCTGTGGACTGTGCCCCCCAATCCAGGCGGCACCCAGAACCTGCCGAACGTCGCCTACTACGTCGAGATGCGCCTGCCCGACGAGTCGGCGCCCGAGTTCCTGCTGCTCCAGCCGATGGTCCCGGCCAGCCGGCCGAACATGATCGCCTGGATCGCTGCCCGGAATGACCAGGCCAACTACGGCCAGGTCCGGGTCTACAAGTTCCCCCAGGACACCTCGGTCCTCGGCCCGAATCAGATCTCGGCCAAGATCGACGCCGATCCGACGATCAGCGCCCAGGTCACCTTGTGGGACCAGGCCGGCAGCCATGTGATCAAGGGCAACCTGATCGTGGTCCCGGTCCAGAATTCGCTGATCTACCTCCAACCGGTCTACCTCCAGTCGGCGAACAGCGCCTTCCCGGCCTTCGAACGGATCATTGTCGCCACCCCCAACCTGGTCGTCTGGGATACGACCCTGTCCGGGGCGCTGAACCAGCTGCTGGCGAAGATCGGGGCCGGCGGATCACCGCCACCCAGCAGCGCGCCGTCGCCGTCGCCCACGCCGAGCGCGGGCCCGACTGCCAGCCCGAGCTCCGGGCCGGGCGGGAGTCCGCCCGCCGGCAACGTGGCGGCCCTGGTGGCCTACGCCAACCAGCATTTCGAGCTGGCCCAGACGGCCCTCCGCAACGGTGACTTCGCGACGTACGGAGCGGAGATCGCGAAGGTCCAGGAAGCGCTGCGTGAGCTGAGCCAACTGGTCGCGGCGAGCCCCACCCCGTAGCTCGGGTGGCTCGCTGGCGGTCGCCCTGGGCAGCCGTGCCCGCTGCAATTGGCCGGCCTGATTTGTGGCCCATCGCCCTGGCCGGCTTCCTGGCCCGGGGCGGAATCGTCCTGTTCGTCGCCCCGATCGTCAGCCCGCCCAGCCTGGTCGGCCTGGCGACCTTCATCGGTCCGGCCTCGATCACCCCGAGCGGGCCGACCAGCGGCCTGATCCTGCGGATCGCGGTGACCGCGGGCGTCCTGGGCGGCGCCATCCTGCTGGGCACGATCGCGGGCTCGGCAGCCGAGCTCGCGCTGATCGAGCAATCCGGGGGATCGAGCGGCGAAGCGGTGCCCGGGCTCCTTCGGCGGATCGTGCTGATCCGGCTGATCGGCCTGCTGCCGGTCGCGGTCGTGCTGGGCCTCGGGATCCAGGAACTTGGGCAGATCGTCTACCAGGAGCTGACCCTGCCGACGGACCTGGTCAGCCCGATGGTGATCCGGGTTGCGGTCCGTGCCCCCGCGATCGTCGGGGCAATCCTCGTGGCCTGGCTGGCCGGCGAGACGTGGGCTGGGCTGGCTACCCGTCTGGCGGTCCTGCGCGGAGCGGGCGTGGGCCGTGCGCTCACCGGGGCCTTCGGCGTGGTGATCCGGCGAGCGACCACGGTCGTGCCCCTGGCGATCCTGTCGGTCCTTCTGGCGGCCGGGGTCCTGGGCCTGGTCATTGGCCTGATCGGCTGGTCATGGGACTTCGTCCGGGCCGCCTTGCTGGCGCCGGGCGGCAGCGGCGATCTGCTCGCCCTGGCCGGCTCGACGGTCCTGTTCATCGCCTGCTGGCTGAGCGGCCTGACCATCGCCGGCGCACTCGCGGCGGGGCGCGGTGTGGCCTGGACGCTGGTCGTTGGACAGGACCATCGGGGGAGTGGTGGAACAGTCCCGGAGGGTGCCACCCTGTAACGCCCGAGCCGCCGGATCACGCCGTCGGTCGGTCCCAGAGGGAGCCTGTCTTGCCGAGGAAGCCGATCGCCTGCCCATCGTGCGGAGCCCTGGTCTCCGGTGGGCGGCTTTCGTGTCCAGCCTGTGGCACGCTCGTTGCGGCCGTTACCGGCCCGGCCAAGCCCGCCACCGCGACACCCACACCGACCCCCGCCACGCCTGCGCCTGGCACGCCCGTCGCTGCCGCGAACACGAAGGCCCGCCCGGCGCCACGTCGGGCGGCCACACCGGCCGCCGCCCCCGCAGCCGAGCCAGCTCCGGCTCCGACCGCGGCGCGGATCCCGTGGTCCGCCCAATCGACCTCGCCCGTGAACGCGGCCACCGCCGGCGCCGGTGGCCGGCCGGGCTCGATCCTGCGGCAGGTCGAGACGCGCCCGGTCACGAATTGGCTGAACAGCCAGGCGGAGGAATACGACGAGCCGGCGCTGAACGGCCCGCCGCTGGCGATCCCGGGCGCCTATCTCGCCCCGTCGGCCGCGTTCAGCGCACCCGTCCTGAACCCTCGGCCGTCGGCCTACGCGACGAGCGCGACGGGCGCCGTCTCCCCTGTCGCGTTTGCCACCAGCACCGCTCCGTCGTCGACTCCAGCCAAGAGCCCGGGCCTGACGGCAAAGGCAGCCGGTGTCTCGATTCAGGCACCGACCGAGCTGCCGGGTTGGCTGGCGATCGCCGGCTCGGCGATTGCCGCGGTCAGCTTCCTGATGCCCTGGTCGCGCGACGGGGTGATCGGCGCCGCCGGCAGCGGCTATTTCGATCGCTGGGGCCTCGCCAACCCGGGCTACCTGCCCCTCGTCGTGATCGCTCTGGTCCTGCTCGCGGTCAACGGCGTACCGACCCGGATCCCAAGCTGGATCCGGGCGGGACTGGCGCCACTGGCGATCGGCGGCATCCTGTTCGGGCTCGACTGGGCCTACCAGACCCGGCCGTACAGTGACGGCCTGGGGGTCACCCTGCTGCTCGTGAGCGCGCTCGTGTTGATGATCGGCGGCCTGATCGGCGTCCGAGCCGGTCGTCACTCGGCCGAGCCGCCGCTCGTCTAGGCCCCGCGAGACCCCTGATACACTGCCAAACGGCAGACGCAGGTCGTCTCCAGGCTCAGGAGGCACGGGGCCCAGCCGATGGACCAGGTTCTCAGCACGATTGGAAGCGCCCTCGGCGGCTTCTTCGATGCACCGGTCATCCAGTTCGGCCTGCGGGCCATCGCCGCCTACATCGTGGTCATCTGGATCGCGACCGCCTACTGGGCGTTTCGGGACATGCAGACGCGGTCCGACAACCCGGTCCTGCCCTATGTCGCGGCCAGCCTGATCATCCTGTTCACGCCCGTCCTGTTCCTCTTCGCGGCCCTGATCTACCGGCTGATCCGGCCCCACGAGAAGATTGCCGAGGCGACCGAGCGCTCGCTGGCCGAGGAGGCGCTCCTCAACGAGGTCGACGCCGTGGCTCATTGCCCGACCTGCGCCCGGCGGGTTGGCGAGCAATGGCTGATCTGCCCCACCTGTCGGACCCGGCTCAACCGGGTCTGCCCGAACTGCAACCGGCTGGTCGGCCTCGACTGGTCCCTGTGCGCCTGGTGCGGCAAGGACTTCGAACGCCGTGAGCCGATCGGCGCGATGGTCGGGGCCACTCCGGCGCCGTATCCGGTCGCGGCCGCAGCCGCCGCGGCGGCGGCCAGCGTGGCCAGTTCCGTCGAATCGCCGGTGATCTCGACCGACATCGAGGACGAGACGACCCGAACGCGGAGGTCGCCCCGGGCGAGCGGCCCACGGCCGGCCCGGCCGGCACCCGACCCGCTGCCCGAGCGTTGACCGGCTCGGGCGGCCTCGGCCCGCCCGAGCCCAGCGCGGTGGACTCGGCGACCACCGATCCGCCCCCATCGGGTCGCCCCGGCATCCACACCTTCTCGCTCGACGGGCGCCGTGCACCCGGCCTCTACCTCGTCGGCTGGCTCGCCAGCCTGCTGGGGCTCGCGACGATCTTCGTCGTCCTGCTGGCCCAGCCATCGGACCTGGCGGGCGCCGTGCTCCTCGGGGTCGGAACCCTGCTTCTGTCGACCGGCCTCGCCGGAGCGGCAGGGTCGCAGGCGATGGAGCGCCAGGCTGCCGGAGCCCTTGGCTATCGCGGGCCGTCGCCGGTCATCGTCTTCGGGGCGTACGTCGCCCTGACCATCTTTCTCGAGCTGATCATTCTCGTGCCGCTCAAGGCGCTCGGGCTGCAGGCCGGCACGGCGGCCGAGGCTCTCGTGGGCCTGCTGATCATCAACGCCAGTGCGGTCCTGATGGTCGCCGTCCTGGTCGTCGGATCGGGGTCGCTCAGCTGGCGGGAGCTGGGCCTGCCCGGGCGGCCCTTCAGCCGGCTGCAACTGGCGATCGTGCTGCGCGACCTGGTCGAAGGGATGATCGTCGCGGTCCCGGTCCTGTTCGTGACGATCGGCTTGAACAGCCTCCTGATCCGACTCCTGGGCAGTGCACCGCCGGGTCCGCTGCCGGTCGCCCTGACGCCGGCCGATGCCGCAATCAACCTGGTCTCCGGGATCCTGATCGCGCCGTTCGGCGAAGAGCTCTTCTACCGCGGCTTCGCGACGACCGCCTGGGTCCGGGGGATGGGCGTCCGGGCCGGGATCCTGCGGGCGGCATTGCTCTTCTGCGTCGCCCACGTGCTGACCCTGAGCGGCTCGCCGTCGGAGGCGCTGATCGCGTTCGTGGCCCGCCTGCCGGTGGCGATTGCGCTGGGCTGGATCTTCATCCGGCGCGGCTCGCTGGCCTCCTCCTTCGGGCTCCATGCGATGTTCAACGCGATTCCGTTGATCCTGGTCGGCCTGTCGGTCGGCGGCTGATCCGGGCCACAACTGCCCGTCCGAGCCGGAGCCCCTGGTGCAGCGGGCGGTGATCGGCCGGTGAGGGCTGCTCGGTAGGGTTCGTCCTGTTCCCGGCTCCGGATGGCGGAGGAATCGGCGGGCTCCGTCGTTCGGAGTCGGGGACACCATCCCTCCCGGACTGACCGAGGATCCTCGATGACCAACCCGTTCACGCCGCTCGTCTTCGATCCGGCCGCGCCCGGTCGTGCTGGTCGAGCGCTCCGCGAGGTGCCCCAGGCTGAGCGGCCGCGCGAGCGACTCGCCCTCCGAGGCCCGGGCGGGCTGAACGCCGCCGAGCTGATCGCCCTCGTGTGGGGCACCGGCGCTCGCGGGATGAACGTCGTCGACCTGGCCGAGGAGGCACTCGTCCGACACGACGGGCTGACCGGCCTGGCCCGCGCCTCCGACACCGAGCTGGCGGCGATCCCCGGGATCGGCCCGGCTCGGGCCGCCCAGCTGAGCGCCGCGTTCGAGCTCGGCCGGCGGCTCCTCGCCGACTGGCCAACGGGGCGCTGGACGATCCGGGCGCCGCGCGACGTCGCCGAGCGGCTGATCCTCCAGATGGGCCGCCTCGAGCGAGAGGAGCTTCGGGTGGTCCTGCTCAACACGAAGAATGCCGTGCTCCGCGTCTCGACGGTCTACCAGGGCAACGTCAGCTCGAGCCTGGTCCGGGTCGGCGAGCTGTACCGTGACGCGGTTCGGCTGAACGCCTCGGGGATCATCCTCGTCCACAACCACCCATCAGGCGACCCGACCCCGTCCCCGGACGACCTGCACCTTACCGCGGAAGCGCTCGCCGCCGGCCGCCTGCTCGACATCGAGCTGCTCGACCACCTCGTGATCGGCCACGACGCCTTCGTCTCGCTCCGGGAGCGCGGCGTTGCCTTCGGCCGCTCGAGCGGCGCGCCGTGATCGGCCCGCCTCGGGCTCGGCGTCCAGCTCCCAACTCGGGGATTGGCTCCTTGCCAGCTTGCCGGCGAGGCTAGACTCGGCCCATCGTCACTGAGCCGCCACGACGAGGGCAGGGGGAGAACCCGTGGGCAATACCCATCGCCTGTTGACCTCGGGACTGGTCGTTGCCGTCGCGATTGCCCTGATCGGTGCTGGGGTTGCCTACGCTGCGATCAGCTCGCCGACGATCCCGCCGGGCGCGGCATCGATGCGCATCGCGATCGCCGAGAACCTGGACGCGGCCGCCCTTCCCGACCCAGCCGCCGACGCGGCGTTCGACGCGGGCACGGTCCCGGCGAACGCCTGCCTGGACCGGATCACCCGCCCGGGCGGCTGGCTCGACTTGTGCTGGGCTGTGATCCGCCAGATGAACGAGGTCGATCCCGCCGAGGACTACTACGTGCTCCGGGTGTGGGGCACCCTCAGCGGCAATCCCGCTCCGTCCGGCCTGCGCTGGGCCGTCGTCCGAGCAGGTCCCGATCCGGCCAGCGATCCGTTCGAGTTCCGAGCCGGCTGGCCCGACACGACCTATGACGGTCCGTGCCAGGAGACGTCGACCGATCTGGGCATCTTCGAGTCCGCCGACCAGCCAGTCACCGTTTGTGGCCGGACGACCGGACTCGATGACCCCTCGGATCCGGAGTCGGCGGGTGTCGAGTGGACTTGCGCCAGCTGCCTGTTCCCGATGTCAACGACCCAGGAAGTCCTGGTGACCGAGGCCGTGGCCGTGCCCGAAGGCCGCTCCCCGATCTGGGATCTCTACGCCGACATCGGCTCGTAGCAGCCTCCGCGCGAGGAGCCCGAGCCCCCGGCGTCGCCTGGGGCGAACAGATCAAGGGAATCGAGGCCTCGGACCCGTCGATTTAGGTCGGGCTAGGGCCAATCGAGGCCGCCTAGCAGGCCACCGAGAGCGGTCAGCCTTGAACTGCATCGGGTGGCAAGAGGCCCGCCACAGCAAAGTAGGTCACTACGAGGAAGAACGCCACAAACAGCAGAATCAGCGTGAAGACCGCGTACCGGAGCCGGCGGCTGACCGGCGGCGGTGTTTGCCAACCCATGGCTGCTCCCGGCTAGACCGCCTTGACTGCCGCGGTCAGCGCGGAGAGGCCTTCCTTCGCATCGGCGAAGAGCATTCCGGTCTTGGGGTTCGAATACAGCTCGTTGTCAATGCCGGCATAGCCGCGGCCCATTGAGCGCTTGATCACGATGATCGACTTGGCGTGGTCCACGTCGAGGATCGGCATCCCCGACACGGGCGAGCCGGGATTGCGCGCGGCCGGGTTGGTCACGTCGTTGGCGCCGACGACCAGGGCCACGTCGCAACGTTCGAAGTCGGGGTTGATCTCGTCCATCTCCTTGAGCTGGGGATAGGGCACGTTGGCCTCGGCCAGCAGGACGTTCATGTGGCCCGGCATCCGGCCGGCGACCGGGTGGATCGCGTACTTCACGTCGACGCCCTTGGACTCGAGCAGCTCGGCCAGCTCGCGGACCTGGTGCTGGGCCTGGGCCACGGCCAGCCCGTAGCCGGGCACGATGATCACGCTCTGGGCATAGGCCAGCTGGATTGCGGCATCGTCGGGAGAGATCTCGCGGACTGAGCCGCCCGCGCCGGTAACCATCGCCCCAGCGGCCGAGTCGCCGGTGCCGAAGCCGCCGGCCAGGATGTTCAGGACGGACCGGTTCATCGCCGTCGCCATCAGGTTGGTCAGGATCGTGCCCGAGGCGCCGACCAGCGCGCCGGCGATGATCAGGACCGGGTTGCCGATCACGAAGCCGGCCATTGCTGCGGCCGTTCCGGTCAGGGCGTTTAGCAGGCTGATGACGACCGGCATGTCCGCCCCGCCGATCGGCAGGACCATCGTGACCCCGAAGACCAGGCCGGCTGCCACGATCAGGGCAAGGACGACGAGGGTCACCGACGAGCTCAACGCGAAGGTGCCTGCGGCGCCGAGGATCAGGACAACCGTCCCGATGATGGCCAGTGCGGCGACGGCGATCGTGAGGATCTGGCCACCGGGGACCACGATCGGCTTGCCCGGGATCAGGCCCTGGAGCTTGCCGCCGGCGATCAGCGAGCCGGTGAAGGTGACCGACCCGAAGACCGCGCCAAGGACGACGAAGACGGTCGTCGACAGGTCCGCGCCGCCGCCACCGAGGCCGGCCAGCTTGATGAAGTCGTCGATCGCGACGAGAGCGGCCGCCCCGCCGCCGACCGCATTGAACAGCGACACCAGCTGGGGCATCGCGGTCATCTTCACGGTCCGCGCGGTGTACAGGCCCGCCCCGCCACCGAGCAGGAAGCCGACGACGATGATGACGAGGGCGATCGTGCTCAGGCCCTCGGGCCGGACGATCAGGTCGACCAGCGTCGCACCGACGGCGATGACCATGCCCGAGGCGCTCAGCCGGTTGCCGTTGCGGCCGGTGGCCGGCGAGTTCATCAGGTGCAGGCCGAGCACGAAGCAGGCCGCCCCGATCAGCCAGGCGAAATAGACGATGGTGTAGATCCAGGCCTGCGACATCAGGCCTTGCCCTCCGTCGACTCGGCGGATGGGGCGGGCTTGGCGGCCGGTTTCTTGCGGAACATCTGGAGCATCCGGTCGGTGACCACGTAGCCGCCGACGACATTCATCGCCCCAAACGTCATCGCCACGAAGGCCAGCAGGTAGCTCAAGGGGTTGTCCGCCTCGGCCGCGATCANNGTGTGGAGGGTGGCCGGGACCTTGCTGATCACCTCGAAGCCGACCAGGATCGCCAGCACGAAGAGCGCCAGCGCGTTGAGCAGATCGGTGCTCATGCGCCGGTTCCCCCGCTCGACGGCGCAGCCGGTGGGGGTGGCGGCGCGGCAGGTGCGGGCGGCGCGGCAGGCGCGGGCGACGCGGGCGACGCGGCCGACGCGGGCGACGCGGCCGACGGAGCCGCTGGCTCCAGCAGCTTCTTCGTCGCGGCCTGGACCACGGCGCCGTCGTGAGTGATGACCGTGCCGGCCGTGATCTCCTCGTCGAAGTCGTAGTGCATCGCGCCATCCTTGACGAAGTGGAGGAGCAGGGCCGAGATGTTCCGGGCGTAGAAGGCCGACGAGCCGGCCGGCATCGTGGCCGGCAGGTTGTCCGGGGCGATAATCGTCACCCCGTTGTCGGTCACGATCGTCTCGCCCACCTTCGACAGCTCGCAGTTGCCGCCCAGGGCCGACGCAGCCATATCCACGATCACCGAGCCCGACTTCATCAGGCTGACCGCCTCGGCGGTCACCAGGACGGGCGGCCGCCGGCCGGGCACCTGGGCCGTGGTGATCACGACGTCCATCCCGCCGATGTAGCCGTTCAGCTCGTTCTGTTGCGCCGCCCGTTCCTCGGCCGTCAGCTCGCGGGCATAGCCGCCGCTGCCCGACGCGTCGCCGAGGGACTTGAGGACCAGGAACTGGGCGCCCAGTGACTGGGCCTGCTCCTTCGTCTCCGAGCGGACGTCGTAGGCCTTGACCACGGCGCCCAGCCGGCGGGCCGTGCCGATNNGCGGTGGTCAGCAGCGGGAAGTAGCGGCCGAACGCGTTGGCGGCGATCAGGACCGCCTTGTAGCCGCCGACGTTGGCCTGCGAGCTAAGCGCGTCCATCGACTGCGCGCGCGAGAGCGTCCGGGGCAGGGCGTCGAGGCTGATCGCGGTCACGCCCCGGGCCGCTAGCGCGGCGGCCAGCTGCGGATCGATGAGCGGCTGCAGGAAGCCGACGACGGCCTGGCCCTGGCGCAGCCGGGCGACCTCCGCCTCGGACGGCTTCTGGACCTTGAGGACCACGTCTGCCTGGCCGTACAGGTCGGCCGTCGAAACGATGGAGGCNNGCCGTCAGCTTGCCGAGCACCTCGGGTACCAGGGCGACGCGCCGTTCACCAGGCGTTGTTTCCCTGGCGACACCGACCTTCATGAGCACCACCTGTGAGCGACGGGTCGCGATTGGAGAGCTGACGCTGGACAGGATACCCGGGCCCGCGCAGGCCCGTGGCCGGGCCCGGGTTGCGGCCCGGTTGCGCGACCGGGGACGGGGCCACGTGGCGCGTCGGCGCACCACTTGCCCCGAAATCACGCACGGCATAGCCCATATGGATGCCCGAATGTCAAGGTCCGCCGAAAGGTCGAGTTCCCAATATTCGACGGGTCAACGGGGCAATGGCTGCCCGACTAGGACCTTCAGCCCATGGCACAGGGGTCGGCCGCCACAGCATCGTTGGACATGGCGCACCAGTTCAGGGACGCAACCACACAGAAGTCGGAGAACATGATCCGCTCGCTCCTCCGCAGACTGACTCGGAAGCCGAACAGCAAGGGCCAGGCCCTTGTCGAGTTCGCCTTCGTCTTCCCCCTGTTCATGGTCCTGCTCGTGGCCGTGATCGAGTACGGCTTCCTGATGAACGCCACCCTCGCCTCGAGCTACGCGACCCGTGATGCCTCGCTCATCGCAGCCGAAGCCGGCAATGCCACCGGGTCGGACTGCGCGATCCTCAAGAAGATCGAGGACGACATCAACGGCCCTTCCGACCCCCGCTACATCACCGACGTCCAGATCTACTGGGCCGATCCGGTGACCGGCGCGGCTAAGGCCGGCTTCATCAATACGTACGTTCGAAGCACGACCCAGACGGTGTCGTGCCTGGTAGGCGGCGTCGCGTTCACGTTGCCGTACATCGACCCTGTGTTGAAGCCGTATCTCGAGACGAGCCGCTGCAACGTGATCAATGGGTGCCCAGGCCACCCCGGTCTCGACACGATCGGCGTCCAGATCACCTACGGCTACCAGTGGCACACGCCGCTCAAGGGCCTGCTCGGCTTCGCGGGCTCGGGCTGGACGATCGTCAAGGCCAACGCAATGGAAATGGAGCCCATCCTGTGAGCCTGACTCGTTTGGCCACTCGGTCGCGCGTGGGTCGATCCCGCGATGGCCAGCGCGGCCAGGGGATGATCGAGTTCGCGATTATCGTGCCTGTCTTCCTGCTCCTCCTGATGGGCATGCTCGAGTTCGGTTTTGTCTTCACCCATAACCTCAGCCTCGAGTACGCCACCCGCGAGGGCGCTCGAGTCGCATCGACCCTTTCGGATGGCGGCTCGGGCGCGACGGCGGCCACCTGCACCGCGATCGACCAGGACATCATCGACGCGGTCACGAAAGTCCTGAAGAGCCCGGGCTCGCCGATCCTGGGCTATCCCAACTCGGTTGCCTGGATCAAGATCTGGCAGTCGGATGCGAGCGGCAACCCGGTCGCCGGCACCATCAACACCTGGCTGAACAAGGGCGACGGCTCGCTGACGTTTAACCCGCCGGCCTCACCGGTCTGGCCATGCACCTCCCGCAATGCCATTCCCCCCTCCGATTCGATCGGCGTCAGCCTGAGTTACACGTACACGATGGTGACGCCCCTAGGTGCCATCGAGAAATTCTTCGGTCCATCCGGTCCCGCAACGCTGCTGATGACCGACAAAACCGTCATGTCGCTCAATCCGACTAACTGAAGGCTGACCAATGCGCGCTTCAATTCCACCCTCACTTGAGCCACAGGCCCGCCCGTCGCGGCGACGCAAGAACGGCCAGGTCCTCGTGATCTTTGTCGGGGCGCTCATCGCATTGATCGGCGTTGTTGCCGTGGTGGTGGATGTTTCGTGGTACTGGGCCAGCAGCCTGCGGGTCCAGCGCGCAGCCGACGCAGCCGCCTTGGCCGGCGCCGTCTACCTGCCCAGCGACACGACCAGTGCCTATCTCTACGCTCGCGACGAAGCCACCAAGAACGGATACACGGCGGGTGCGGGCACAACCGTGACCCCGATCCAGGATACGGCCAATGGCGGGACCGACCCGCGCCAGCTCGACGTCACCATCTCAACGCCGGTCCAGACGTTCTTCGCGCGAGTACTCGGCATCAACTCGTTTAACGCAACTCGCACCGCCAAAGCGATCTACGTCCAACCGGTGCCGATGGGTAGTCCCCTGGCCTACTATGGAGTTGGCTGCCTCGACACGAACACTGGTGTCGCCACGGCGCCTGATTCCACCGGTGAACCGGCCTGCAAGACGGCTGGTAACTCGAACGGCCTGAGCGGTGTGCCGGATGCGACCGCGGGCAGCAACTTGACTGGTGCTGGTGCGCCAAACCAGCTCAGCAGTCAGGGCGCCTGGGGTGTGGTGTTTACGCGGGGTGGAGACAGCCGAAACGGTGACGCCTTCTCACCGGCCAAGATCAGCAGCGGAGGCAGCTGGGTGCCCAACGCCGGGCCCGCCGGTGGTGGCTTCGATCCCTACGGTGGCTANNCCGATCTTCTGCGGAATGCCGACCCTCGGGTCAGGTCGGGCCGGTACCGGCGACGAATGGACGGGAGCCGCCCCGGGGGCGTCCGACCCAAGTCCGGTCACGACGTACTACAACCTGTGGCAGGTGGTCATTCCAGGGCTCTATTCGGCTGACACAGCTGGTGTACTCGTCGGGTTCACTGTTCGAGAACGGTCTCAACAATGACGGAGTCTCCTACGTCGACGAGAGCGCTGGGCATGGAAGCGGTGCGCCGCAATACGCGTCGAACGGCACATCCATCCAGCACTGCGATCAGGCCGGAGATGCCACGTATCCGTATCATCTGAAGTGGTGGACACTGCCCACGGGAGCGCTGGCGGCCGGAACGTATCGTCTCCAGATCACGACAACCAAGGTGCAGCTGCCATCGCTCGGGTCGGCTGGCTTCGGAGGCGGCAACCAGCCCACCGCATCGCAGCCCAGCGACAGCGTGGGGGCCGCCAACCGGTGGTCGCTCGAGGCAACTGGCGGCGGCGCCATTCACATCTTCGGACTGGGCCGAATGGCAACCTATACCAACACCCAGTCCGGGACCCAGGCGTTGTACCTGGCTCAGATCGACCGGCCGTCTGGAGCTGGCAAGACGATGGAGATCGACCTCTACGACCCGGGCGATGTCGGAGGCGGCGCGTGGCTTCAGTTCCTCGATCCGGACGGCAATGTCTACACGCCGGCAACGTTCTCCTACTCGAGCGTGGACAAGTCGAATGGCTCTGCCGGCCCCTCCGGTTCTGGTGTCACCTGCATCGAAACAAACTCTCCTGGAAGTGCCCCGGCATTTGGCCTGCCCGCTGGTTGCCCTGCTGTTTTTGATGGATCGGGTAGCCACTTCGACGGTCGCTGGGTCAAGATCCTCATTTCGTTGCCCTCCGGCTACGGACTCGGCGGCCTGACCCCATTCGGGTCTCCGGCGGCCGGCTGGTGGAAGATCCAGTACACGGTCGGAGGCGGTAACGACACGACCACTTGGCAGGTGAATCTTCTGGGCAACCCGGTCCACCTCGTCGTCCCGTGACCCCCGGGCGGGTCTGACCCGCGTCGCAACGCAACAAGAGCCGTCGGCACTGCCGGCGGCTCTTCCATTCGCAGGCTGCCTCAACTACGCAGTTCGACCTATTGGCTCGGTCCCCACGCGTGGCCCATTGTCCGGGGCCGCGCTCAGTCGTCATCCCCGGCAACGGCAAACGTTGGAGACAATGGATCGCTCGAATCCTCGCCAGGTCGCGCCCCGCTCCCGGGCAGCGGGCCAGGCGCTGGTCGAATTCGCCCTTGTCTTCCCGATCTTCCTGATCCTGCTCCTGGCCACGATCGAATTCGCGTTCGCCTTGAACGCCGTCCTGAGTGCCAACTATTCGACCCGTGATGCCTCGCTCATCGGCGCCGAAGCCGGTTCCAACAATGGGGCCGATTGCCAGATCATCAAGCAGGTCCTGAGCGACATGACCCCGCCCGTGGACCCCTCCAGGATCAGCCAGATCATCATCTACCGGGCCAATGCCTCGGGCGGTCCGGTCAGCGGGAGCTACTCGGGATCCGGCAACGTCTGGACCCATAACCCGGTCAGCACCACCGACTGCAGCGCCTACGGCGGGTCGTCCAGCCTGCCGTTCAGGTTGACAACGGCCAACTATCCCGAGGGTCTGCCGAACCTCACGACAGGCGCCGGCGGGCGGTGCGACTACCTCAACGGCTGTCCCAGCAATGCCCTGCGGACGCGCGACACGATCGGGGTCCAGGTCTCGTACACGTATGCGTGGCATACGCCACTGCCCAACTTCGTGCCGCTGACGTCGGGCAGCTTCACGATCACCCGGGCGAACGAGATGCGGATGGAGCCGATCCTGTGACCGGTCAGCGCGGCGGTCGCCACTCGATCGGGCGAGGCCGGGACGCGCATCGCGGCCAGGGCGCCCGCGGTCAGGGAATCGTCGAGTTCACCCTCCTCGTCCCACTCTTCCTCGTTTTGCTCCTGGGCATGGTCGAGCTCGGCTTCGCCTTCAATCATCAGCTCACCCTGCAATACGCCACCCGCGAAGGCGCCCGGATCGGTGCCGACCTGGTCAACGGCGGCGGCACGCTCGGCTGCGGCGGCGAGGATTCGCCGAATGCAAGCACCGTCGACCCGATCATCATCGAGGCGGTTGACCGCATCCTGACCTCGACTGGCTCGCCCATCCCGCTGGACCAGGTCTCGAGGATCCGGATCTTCAAGGCCGACTCCACCGGCAAGGACACCCTCGGCCTGGACAATGACTGGACCTACACGGCCGTGCCGTTCACCCTGTCCGACGGAACCCAGGTCAACTTCCGGCCGGGTGCGACGTCCTGGGATGCCTGTTCCCGTTCGAACCGGGCCGGGAATACGTACGCCAATGCGGTGGATTCGATCGGGGTCTCGATCTCCTATACCTACCGCTTGACCACCCCGCTGGCCGGCGCGTTGAGGCTGATCAGTGGCAGCCAGGCCTCGACGATCAGCATGACCGACGACACGGTCATGCAGTTCAACCCGACGTCCTAGATTGGTCGTGAGCTTCGGCATGCCATTGACCTCCGCGGGCGGGGCCGCGAGCGCACGACCGGCTGCCAAGCATCCGAAGAGCCGCGCTCAGCGTGGACAGATGCTGGTGATCTTCGTCCTGTCAATCTTCGTCCTGACCGGCTTCATCGCCCTGGTCATCGACGTCAGCTGGTATTGGAGCAACTCGCTCCGAGTCCAGCGGGCCGCCGACGCCGCGGCGCTGGCCGGTGCCGTGGACCTGCCCGGTAACCCGGGTACCACGAGCAACCACCCATTGGGGACCGGGATTGGGGACGCCCTGGCCGAGGCAAGCAAGAACGGCTACATCGCGGGCGGTGGCGTGACCATCACCGCCCAGCAGGATTCGGTCGCGGTCAGCGGGGGCAACACGAACCAGATGGACGTGACCATCTCTGCTCCGGTCAACACGTTCTTCATGCGGATCTTCGGGATCCAGACGATCCAGGCCAGCCGCAATTCCAAGGCGGTCTTCACGCTGCCCGTTCCGATGGGCAGCCCGGAGAACTACTACGGCGACTTCGGCCCGGTCCGCAACCAGACGTTCAACGGGGTCCTGACCAGCCCCGGCGGTCTCACGACGCTCAGCGGACCCGGATCGGCTTGCGCCAATGGCGCCTCGAACTGCTTCCAGGACACCGGCGGCCAGGTATTGACGAAGCCCAACGGTTTTTGGGCGACGATGAACTCGGAAGGGGCCGAGAACGTCAATGGCGACGCCTTCCAGCCGTTCTACGACACCGCGCCGGGTACGCCGGCCGCGACGTGCGGCTCGACGGCGGGTTTGCAGGCCTGCTACGACCCGACCGACTACTACAACTACGGCATCTCGATGCCGCCCAACACGACCGGCGGCCATGTCTACATCTTTGACCCCACCTTTTGCGAGACGAACATCGCCAACGGGACCGGCGACCGGTGGTTCGGCTACGAGCCCAACAACGCCATCACCCGAACCGATCTCAGCTCGTGGTATGAGCTGTTCGACACAGCCAACACCCCATACGACAACTCCGATGACACGCGGCTCGCGTCATCTGGATCCCTGTTCGAGGACCAGAGCGGCTACGACACCACGATGGCTTCGTCGAGCACGCTCCCGAGCGATACGAAGGAATGCAAGCAAGGGGACTCGGCCTACAGGGACGGCCGTGACTACCACGACTCGTGGTACTTGCTGAACCCTGGCCCGGGATTGAGCGGCGGCCCGAATGGCACCGTCTACCGACTCCACGCCACCACGACACTGCCGCCAAATACGTCTCCTGGGACCGTCAACCAGAAGACTGCCAACGGCGAGCAGACCTTCGCGATCTTCGCGAATGATGCCCAGGGAATCGCCAACAGCGCCCTTTTGCCGACCGTCTACGGCCTCGGGGC
Source organism: Chloroflexota bacterium (assembly GCA_003169655.1). GTDB lineage: Bacteria > Chloroflexota > Limnocylindria > Limnocylindrales > CSP1-4 > Palsa-1033. The sequence goes on along the minus strand of PNAZ01000111.1, from coordinate 50,525 downwards.
GATGCAGATGTTTACACCCCTGACCGCGACCAGCAGCGCCACGACTGTCTCGACGTTCTATCTTGCCCAGGTTCCCAGGTTCTATGCGGGCAAGACGCTCGAGCTCAACCTCTGGGATCCGGGTGATACGTCGCCGTTGAAGGCGACCCTCCAGGTCCTCATCCCCACCTCACCGACGACCTATGCGGCGACGCCATTCACGTATTCGGCCGCCACCGGCACAACGAACTCCGCCCGGGCCGCGGCTTGTGACTCGAACTCCAGCAATTCGCCGACGAACAACTCCGTCCTGACCTCGACGGGCGGTGGCGCCGGAGAATTCAACGGCTGCTGGCTGACGATCGATGCACCGATCCCCGCCGGCTACACGGGCGACCAGGACGGGTGGTGGCAGATCTCGTACTCAATGGTCGACACCCAGGCCGGGCCTGACACGTCCAATGACGTCACCACCTGGACCGCCCACATCGTGGGCAATCCGGTCCATTTGATCGTCCCGTAAGCCCTTCGTGTCCAACTCGCATCTGGCCTGCGTCTAAGCGCGGCAAGAACGCCGCCAGGCGGCTCGAGCCGGTCGGGATCGCTACGCGCCGGTTCCCACCTGAGTCCTGGGGGTCGAGGAACGTGGTCCGCTGATTCGCGGGGGAGTGCCCCGCGACTCGACGCGCCAGATGAGGTTCTTCGGGTCGATGGTCACGAAGGCGGCCCAAGCCGCTCCGACGACCAGCCCGACGGACTGGTTGACCCCGAGCAGGTAGGCCATGTCCCCGGCCACGACGCATCCAGCAAGGAACCAGAGGACACCTGAGACGATGCGCAACTTCATGCCGCCAGCCTCGTCCACCAGGCGAGGCGGCGCAACAGGAGAGTCGTACTTCGGGCGGCAGGACTTGTGCGCACATCCGGCGCGGACCCGACGTCTCTAGAGCTCAGTGGCCCACACCCCACTGGCCGTTGTGTCCCGGCACCGTCTTTCGCCAGAAGTACTCTCAATGTAAGGACTTTTGACAGGTCCCGGCCATACAGTGTGGCTCCGCTCGAGGTGCGAGCAGCACAGAGGTCCCGGCACCAATGAACCACGCAGATGGCGCCCGTCGGCAGCCCAGCCGACGTACTACCCACAAGGGCCGCAGGAGTCGGGGCCAGGCGCTGGTCGAATTCGCCATCGTCTTCCCACTCTTCCTCATCGTCCTGGGAAGCGTTCTCTACTTCGGCTTTCTGCTGTACTCCAAGATGTCGATCATCAACGCGGCTCGTGAGGGAGCCCATTACGGCATCCTCCTCGACCCGGCCGATCCGGCGTTCGACACCCAGGTCAGCGACCAGGTTCAAGGAGCGGCAGGCGCCGGGCTGAACCCAGCCGACGTCCATGCGGATACCGAAGGCTTCAAGGTCGACCCGACCACCCACCTGGTCACCACCACGTCCTGCACCTGGGGCTCGACCTGCGTCGCGGGCGACGCGGTCAATGTGACGGTGACCTACCCCTTCGCAAATCCGATTCCGCTGCATCTCGTCCTGCTCGGGAACACGATCATCGATCTGCCGACCTCGATCGACATCACCGCAACCGTCCAGATGATTCACGAGTAGCGGTGCGTTGAGATGAAGACCCGACGAACCCGCGGAGCTGAGATGCTCCGCCAACGGAGCGGAAACGAGCAGGAGCAGGGCCAGATCATTGTCCTGTTCGCGCTCGTCATCGTGGTAGTCCTCGCATTCGCCGCCCTCGCCGTCGACCTCGGCGTGCTCAGGAACAACAGGCAGATCCTGCGCAACACGACAGACGGTGCGGCCCTTGCGGGGGGCACCCTGATGCCGGTCGACGGCTCAATACCGGGGGCCGCGACCGGCGTCGCGACCCTTGTCAACAGCACGATCCAGACCAACTACCCGAGCCTCCGCCACTCAGGGGCGGCAATCGGCGCGCGATGCGTGGTCGGCGTCGACGACGCGAACATCGCGGCCGGGGCCTGCGACTACACCATCAGCTTCCGGTGCCTGATCGGCGCGGACTCCAGCGGACCCCTGATTGCCAGGGACATCCCGGCGGCCTGCGATCCCACCAAGTCACTCGGAACGACCAACCTCGCCTCCTATTTCACGGGCGCAGGGCCGACGCGGAGCTCCAGCTGCAATCCATTCGTGGGCGACAGGTGCAACGTCGTCGTCGTGAGCGGCAGCTCCACTACCCAATACGCCTTCGCTAACGTCGTCGGGATCGGGAGCGGAAACTCGGGTGCTGTCTCGTCGGCCGCCTGCGGCGGGCCGTGCGGCGCGGCGCCCCCGATCATCAACGACGTCGAGTTCGTGATCGACAAGTCAGGCAGCATGGGCGGCGATAACTCCGGCACTGACCCAAGCTGCCCGTTGGGGTGTCCGCGCATCTTCTGGGCCAAGAAGGCGGCCAACCAGCTGGTCACGGACCTCGCGAGCAACGGCGGCATCGGCCCGACCGGAAACCGGGTCGGGATCACGACCTTCAGCGACACCACCGCCAACGCCCTTGGGACATGGACATCTACGGCAGCGGGGCTCGGGACGACGATCAACGCGATCCCCGCGGGCGGCAGCACGCCGACCGCCCTCGGGATGCAGACGGCTACCACGGATCTCAGCACGAACGCCAGGAATCCCGTTGGAGGCACGGTCAAGCGAGTCGTCATCTTCCTCTCGGACGGTCGCCCGAATCCCGACCTGGGCCCGAACGGCGAGGCCGCGACGAGCGCCGCGGGCAACCAACGGCCGACCCAGGCCGACATCGACGCCTACCTCGGTTCGGCGGACGTCGCCTACTCGATCCTGCTCGGCGTCACGCCGAATCCCTACCCCTACACGATCGGCCAGGGCCCGCCCCTGGACGCCAACATCAACGATCCGGCGATGATGCAGCTGCTGGCCACGCCGGACACAACGAACCCCCCGCTGACCTACTACTTCCACGTTGTCCAGGCCAGCGATCTGCCGAGCGTCTTCCATCAGATCGCCGGCCAGATCCTCGGCTCCGGCGCGCATCTCATCCAGCTCTATCCGACGCCGGTTGTCACGAGCTCCAGCGGACCCACCACGGCCGTGGTCATCACGGGCCAGTACTTCAGCGGCCTGACCTCGGTCAGGATCGACGGAATTCCCTGGACGATCTCGTCCAGCACGGACACCTCGATCACGGTCACCCATCCGGGATCTGGGTGGACTCCGGGAGCGTCCGGCACGAAGGCCGACGTCATCGTCACGACCCTGGGCGGGACTTCCCCGATCACCAGCGCCGAAAAGTACACGTGGCCTTGATCCAGGAACCCACGCTGCCGAATTGAGCCGTAGATTCGGACGGAGCCGTCGGGAGCAACCGGCGGCTTCGTCGATTCCGGGGATCGCTCGCGTGGCTCGGTGCTTCGGTGCCCGTCGGCACCGGCACCCGAATCTGGTGGGGTTTGATGTAGTCCGGGTTCGTTGACGGGCGAACCCACGGGACTAACGTACTAGTGCGACCGAGCCGGTCCAATGACCGGTCCGGGAGCGCCCTCATCATCGCCGTCGCCGCGGTGCAATTCTCGAGCGCGCGCGGCGGCGGCGGCCATTTTCCCCGGTCAGAACCCCGGCAGCAGGCCTCCCAGCGAGCCGCCGCCGGCGTTGTGGCCCTCCCGCTCCTCGAGCTCCATCTGCTCGAGGGCGACGACGATCGCCAGGCCCAGCGCCGTCTCGAAGCCGGGGGCGACCTGGATCCCGTAGCTGTCGCGGACCGTCAGCCATTTCCGCGAGGCGACGATGACGTCGGTGCCCGCCTGGCTGACCCGGAACTCACGATCGATGAAGTTGCCCTTGACGGTTAGCTCGCCGCCCGCGGCCAGGCTGATCGTGAAATGGTCGCCCAGGAAGTTGACGAGGGCCTCCTGGATCGTCGCCACAACGGCGTCGGCCCGCTTGATCTCGAAGGTCCGGTGGAGATGGGCGAGCGACTTGTTGATCGCATAGAGCGGGTTGCCTGCGAGGTCTTCGAGGATCAGGGTCCGGCGCAGGCTGAAGGCCTTGCCGTCCACCTGGAAGGCGTTGTTGCCCTGCTCGTCCTCGATCCACAGGTCGCCGCTCAGCGACATCAGCTTCTGGTTCAGGACATACATCTGGGGCGACTGGGCGGACTGGGGGGACTCGGGGAGGGTCATCCGAGCACCCGATCCCGGGTCAGGCCGGCCACGGTCGGCGCGCCTAGCAGCTTCATGGCAGTTCGCAGCTCCGCTTCAAGGATCTCGACACAGCGCAGGATGCCAGCTTCACCGGCGGCAGCCAGCGCATACAGGTAGGGCCGCCCGATGAACACGGCCCGGGCACCGAGGGCCAGGGCCGTCACGATGTCGGTCCCTCGGCGGACGCCGCCGTCGAGGTAGACCTCGGCTCGTCCGGCCACCGCGTCGACGACCCGATCGAGCGCATCGATGCTGGCCGGGGCCCGGTCGAGCTGGCGGCCGCCGTGGTTCGAGACGATGATGCCTGTCGCGCCATGCTCCACCGCGCGGGCGGCGTCGGCCGGGTCGAGGATGCCCTTGATCACGATCGGCAGGTTCGACAGGCCGCGCAGCCAGGGCAGGTCCGTCCAGCTCAGGGATTCGTCGATCAGGGCCACGTTCGAGCCGCGGTACGAGTCGGCCGAGCCGATGTTCGGCAGCGAGCCGCCCTCGGCCAGCGGTTCGCGGATCTCGCGCTCGCGGTAGCCGGCCGTCGGCAGGTCGACGGTCAGCAGGATCGCGCTGTAGCCGGCGGTGGCGGCACGTCGGACCATGTCTTCGGAGCGCCCTCGGTCTTTCTGGACGTAGAGCTGGAACCAGCGCACCCCGCGACCCACCGCGGCCACGTCCTCGAGGGCGCGGTTCGAGAACGTCGAGAGGCAGTAGACCAGGCCGCGGTTCGCCGCGACCCGGGCCGGGATCACCTCGGCTTCGCCATGGGCGAGTCCCTGGCTCGCGGCCGGGGCGAAGCCGACCGGCAGCGCGACCGGCTGGCCGAGCACCGAGGTTGTCGGATCCACCTTGGCCACGTCGACCAGGACCCGCGGCAGCAGCCGGTGGCGGGCGAAGGCAGCTTCGTTGTCACGGAGGGTCAGCTCGTCCCACGAGCCACCGGCGTAGTAGGCGTAGGCCGCCGGGCTGAGTCGCGCCCGGGCGAGCGCCTCGAACTCGCGCAGGTTGGCGATCGTCGTCATCGTCACAGAATATCGAACGGGGCGAAACCGTCAGCGAGCGGCTCGAGCGGCCTCCATCAGCCGTCCGACGCGGGCCGGATCAACGGCGTTCCAGGTGATCCCGTCAACCTTCAGGCTGGTGCCCACGATCGCGCTTTCGGCCACCTTGAAGATCTCGGCGATCCGCTCCGCCCGAACCCCGGTGTTGGCCACGATCGCCATCTCCGGCGCCGCGTCCTTGGCCGCGCTCAGGAGCACCCTCACCCGGGAAGTCCATGCCGCGATCGATCCCGTCTGCGGGGATCAGCCCACGTTCCCTCCGGGCCGCCGCCCCAGATGACCCGGTTGCAGGCGCGCGGCGGCGCGGACGCCCCGGACCACCAGCAGCGGCAGGAGCCATGAGCTGGTCAACAGTGCTGCGATGATCGGGCCTGCCAGGGCAGCCTCCTGGCCGACCATGCCAGCCAGCACCCAGACTAGGATCAGGCTGAGCGCGCTCCGGAAGAGGAGGACCGCGGCGAGACCGCCGGCCCGGCCAAGCCCGAATAGCAACGTTTGGGTCACATTCTCAAACGAGAAGGTGATGATCAGCCCTCCCGCGGCAACCAGCATGTCGAAGGAGACGGGGATCCGGCCGCCGGTCCAGATGGCGACGACTTTCTCACCGGTCACGACCACAACTAGGGCGGCAGTGACCGCATACGCCGCCACCAACGCTGCCGCACGACCGCCCGCCCGTGCGATCCAGTGCACGTCGCCGTCTTTTGCCGCCTCCGCGATCGCCGGCCACAGGGGCACCATGATGATCGCCACGATGCTCAGAACCAAAGGCAGCACACGTAGCACGAGAGCAGCTGCGGGAACCTCGTCCGTCCCCAGCCTGGCGGCCACCACCAGCAACCCGGCATCGAGCGACAGGAACGACGAGAACGAGATGGCGGCAAAGACCAGGCCACGCCCGGCGATCCGTGGCGCTGCCCGCCAGGCGATGTCCCTGGTCCTGCCCCACAGTCCCGGTTCGGCGCGGCGGAGCATGAAACCGGAGATGGCCTTGGCAAGCACCACCGGACCGAGGGTCGCGAGAACCATGGCCCCCACCGTCGGGGCGATGACTGCCGCCGCCACGGTCGCCGCGATCGCGACCAGGGAGGATGCGAAGGCCAGCAGATTCGTCACATACGAGAGCTGCAGCCCGAGGAGCGCGGAGTCGAACACGCCTCCGCCTACGACCAGGCCGGTCGCGAGTCCCGCGAGCAGGAGTGCCGTCTCGTCCGGCTGTCCTGCTGGTCTGGAAAGAAACAGGAGGACGCCGCCCAGGAAGAAGATGCCTAGGAGTGCGCCGGTCACGGACAGGGCAGTCATGAACGTGCCACGCGACTGTGCGGAGATCGGGCGGGTGGCGTCCGACGCGATCCGCTCGGTGACGGCAGAGCCCAGGCCAAAAAACAACGGCCCCAACCAGCCGAATGCCGCGAGAACCACGGCGAATTGGCTGTACCCATTCGAGCCTACCGACGCGATGATCACCGGAACCGCCACGATCTGGTAGGCCACCGAGCTGACCTTCGACAGCGCCGAGGTGGCGACGGCGGCCCGCAGGCGCCGAGCTCGGGCGAGAGAACGTTCGTCGGGCGCAACCGCCAAATCAACCACGATTCTTCATCGCTCCGTGTGTTTCTGGGGTCACCGAAGCAACCGGCGTCTTCCGCCGGCGTAACGACTCACGCAGCCAACGACATGGATCCCAGAGTCTGCCCGCCTGGCCCGCCGGATTGTCCTTTGGATAGCAGCTCCGGGAGCTTGGACGCGATCCCGGAGCTGACCGCCAGCGGAGGGAGGAGGTCTTCAGGCGGGGCATGAGTCTGACAGCCGACCTGTAGCCCGTCAGGAGAGGGAAAGGTGGGATGGAACGAGGCCGTTCGTACCACTCCAGACTGTCCCTGATCTAGGCAATCTGACCTTTGGGGGTCGGCAGCTCGATGCCAAACATTCGGGCAATGGCCTTAGCACAAGCGGTCGCGACTTCGTGTGTCGACTATGATCCCGGCCATGCGTAGGTCTTTTCGCGGGTGGTTGGCTCAGGCGGTACTGGCCCTCGTTGCATTGGTGCTTTCACACCATGCCATGTACGTCGTGTCCGGTGAGAGCACGGCCGGGCCAGGTACGGGTGCTCCCAACGCGGACGGCTACTGGCGCTCGATCGAACTCGTGGTCGCCGTCGCGGCCGCAGGGCTCATAGCGACCGCCTCTCGACAACTCTTGCGCTTGCGCCGGCAGACCCGGCAGACCCGGCGGGTTCGGCTGGGCGGCGACATCGTCCCTGAATCGGAACTTCGCTGTCTCCTCCGGCTATTCCTAGCGGCGTGGCTCCTAGTGACCGCGCTTACCACCGTGCTGTTCGTTCTCCAGGAGAACATCGAGCGCGGGATCATCGGCGCTCCCCTCCCCGGCCTGAACGTCCTCGTGCCGCCGGACTGCCAGCTCGCGTTTCTCCTGATTGTCGCCGCAGCCGCCGCTGTGGCGCTCGTCGCAAGCCTGGTTCGCTGGCGGACGCTCGTCCTCGGCGCTCGACTCCAAGCGGCCTCGTTGGATCGCCCGCGTACGAGCTCGGTCCGACCCATGCGACAGCCACTTGATCGTCGTCCAGTCGTCCGGCTTCTGGCCGCTGGCCTCGGAATGCGTGCTCCGCCGGTGGGGTCAGCCGTCTAGCCCCGCCCAAGGAGCGTATCCAGCCGACTCCGGGCGGGTTCCTTCCCGTTCGGAGGCATTGGATTTGACGCGTTTTCATGGGCGCCCGGCGCGCCCCCGATCGACACCCCCGGGCCCTGCGGCCCACCACTGGTCACCGGGCGGCCTGCGCTGATGTCGCATCCACCGCTCGACTATGGCTACGTCCCCGGTGTCCTACCCGCGATGATCGACCTGGCTCGACGACAGCGGGCCAAGGATCGTCTTGTCGTGGAGAAGTTGGCTGACTGTTTCAGGCCAGGCCCGATCCTGGAGATCGGTGCCGGCTGCGGCCAACTAACGGATCTCCTTCGCCAGCGCCACCTCGATGTCACGGCGTCTGACGTTCAGCCGTTCTTTGTGGACTACATGGTTGCTCAGGGACTCCCGGCGCTCGTCGTGGACGCGTTAGACCTGTCGGCTGGAATCGAGAAGCCCTACGACAACATCTTCAGCCAATCGATTTCGACCCTGATCAATCCCGACCCTGAGACGATCCGCCGGACATATGAATCGGTTCGTGCGGCCCTCAACCCAGGCGGTCGATTCGTGTTCATCCTGCCCAGCCGCTGGGGAGAGCATTGGAGCAAGGCGTCCGACCATGAGCAGATCGCCCAGGCCGCTGGGCTGCCCCTGTTGCGCCGATTCCACAATCAGGCGTTGCCCTCGCGCTTCTACGCACGACTGCCGATCTCGGCGCTCCGAATCATCGAAGGCTCGATCGGCCGGATCGTTGGCGTGAGCTGGGTCCTCGTTTTCGCGCGTCCAAGCTGATGGGGCGCGAGACCGTGCCAATCACGATCGTGCCGTACGAGGCGGCGCACATCCCAGCCGTCCTTGCCTTCAATGCTCGAGTCCAACAGGCCGGCATCAGGGAGGCACATGGAATCCAGACGCTCCTCGCAGAGACGAACGTTGTACGGCAGTGGTCGCCTGAGTCGGCAAGGACCGAGGAGGCGTTCCTCGCGGTCGACGGCGAGGCGGTCCGCGGCGGCTACGTCCTCGAGCGGCAGGCGTTCCTGTTAAACGGCGAGATCGTTTCGATCGGACTGTTTCGGCACCCGCTGTCTGAGGGTGCAGTGGACAAACGCTATGCGCTGATCGGACCGCGACTCCTCCGCGACGCGCTCAGGCGCGAACCGCTGGTGTATGGGGCTGGCATTGGCGGCTACCAGGTCGCTGCCGCACGTATGCTCAAATCGTCGGGATTCCACCTCGAGACGGTCCCTTTCTACTTCCGGGTACAGCACGCGGCCCGCTTCCTGCGCGAAATCCGGCTGCTGCGCTCGTCGCGATTGCGTCGATTTGCGAGCGACGCGGGTGCAGCGACCGGCCTTGGGGCAGTCGGGATCTTGCTCGTTCAATACCTCAGGTCCGGCCGGAGTCCGACACATCAAGGGGTGTCGGCGAGGCAAATCGAAACCTTCGACGGTTGGGCGGACTCCGTTTGGGCTGCCTCCCGCCAAACGATCGACTTCGGGGCAGTTCGCAACCGGGCGGTCTCGAGTGCCCGCTATGACGTACCCGGCAACCTCTTGGTCAAGGTCGCGATCGAAGCAGGCGGCGAGCCTTGTGGCTGGGCCGTTTGCCTGGCGACAGACCATCGCGACAACAAGTATTTCGGCAACCTCAAAGTCGGATCGATCATCGATTGTCTCGCGAAGCCGGGCTTCGAGGGAGCAATCATTGACGCTGCCACCGACCGCTTGAAGGCCGAGGACGTGGACTTGATCGTGACCAACCAACTCCTGCCGGTCGTCGGCTCGGCGCTCCGCTTGGCCGGCTTCCTCTCCGGCCCATCGAACTACCTGTTCGCAGCCTCGCCGGCGCTGAAGATCAGGCTCGGATCCTCGACCACCGATGCGCGAAGGATCCATATCAACCGGGGCGACGGTGATGGACCGGTGAATCTCTGAACGCGCGTCCGGACACTGAGCGCTTTGAGCGAGGCGCCGTAGCTCGATCAGGCGGGCGCCGCCTACCTGGGCTCCGACCCAGTGGAATCGGTTGACGACCCGGGCTTCGCCGCGTTCTCGGCGACGCTCGTCCAGAACAGGATCGCGGCCCGTTCATAGAGGATGCCCATGGGCAGCGTCGCACCCCGCCAGTGCTCGACGGTTCGCAGGCCCGGAGTCGAGGCATCTCCACGTCGCTCGATTCGTGCATCGGCCTCATAGGCGGCCAAGTTCATGGCATGGAGTGCGAGTTGTTCGTGGGCGAGACGCAGCCGAGCCTCTTCGGGGGCCAGGTCCATGAAGAAGAGCTGGAGCAAACCGAGGTCACGGAACTCCGTGTGAGCACGAGCTGGCCGCTCGAGCCAGGCGGTCAGCGCCTCGATACCCGTCGTCGTGATCACGAGCATCCGGCGCCGGCGGCCCTCGGGCTCGCGCTCCTCGGTGACCAGCCCGAGAGCCGCGAGGCGCGGGGGCTCCTTGTAGAGGAGCGTGTGCTGGAACGACCAGAAGTTGCCCAGCGTGGCAGCAACGTGGCGCTCGAGGGCGTACGGGGTCGATGGGCCCTCACGGGCGAGCAGGCCAAGGATGAGGTACGCGGTCGGGGTCAGTCGTTGATTGGACATCCTGCGCAAAGTACCATACACTCTGCAGTGTTAGTACTGTTCCAACACCAGCGCGAGACGCCGGAGGCTACATACCAGGAGACCGAGGGCAACGGTCCTGGGCCACCGTCGCGCAGTGCCGACGCACAGGAAAGGTTGGTTCCCCTCATGGGTAGCAACAAGACCACGTTCGAGCGCATCCCGCTCGAGATCATCAACCAGGGTCAGCTCCGGCTCATCGACGAGCTCTTCGCGCCCGAGTACGTCGAGCGCACGCCGCAGCCCGGCGTGGCTCCGACACGCGAAGGCTTCAAGCAGTGGGTGACCGCGCTTCGAACGGCGTTCCCGGACATCCGCTACACGATCGACGACTCGATCGAGGCTGGGGACAAGTTCGTACTTCGGCTGACGGCCAGTGGCACGATGCGCGGTGAGTTCGCCGGCATGCCGGCCACCGGCAAGCACGCGACGTGGACCGAGATCCACATCCTGCGCGTGGCCAATGAGCACGTCCTGGAGCACTGGGGTCTCGTCCAGGAACTGGGCATGATGGTCCAGCTCGGCGTGATCGCGGCACCCGGACGGGTCGCCGTCGCGGTCTAGTCGCGATCCGATCCTGAAGTCGGAGGCCTCTCGCCTGATCGCGAGAGGCCTCCGACTTCGTCTTGGCAGAGGCTCGGGTCTGGCCCGCCCGGAGAGAATCCAGCGCGCGGCGCCGGCCGAGATTGAGGCGGCCTACCATCAGCGGATACAAGCTACCGCGCTGGCTAACTCAGCGCTGTTGAGCTGAGTCTCCGACGAACCCAAGGCGGTTCATTCCTGACCAACCGAACTGGGACGAGAGCCTCCGAGTATGCCGACTCTGCCGACCGGAACCGTGACCTTTCTCTTCAGCGACGTCGAGGGCAGCACGCGCCGACTGGAGAATGATCAGGCCGAGGCAGGACGCGCTCTCGCGGGCCACCACGAGATCTTCCGGGCAGTCGTCGCGACGCACCGAGGGGTGATCTTCGAGACCGTCGGCGACGCGGTCTACGCCGCGTTTGCGAAGCCGTCGGATGCGGCGGCATGCGCGATCGATGCGCATGGTGCCCTTGCTACGCACGACTGGAACGGCTTCGAGTCGTTGCTCGTTCGGATCGCGATTCACACCGGCGAGGTCGAGGCCCGCGGTCGACACTACTTCGGTCCGGCGTTGTTTCGTTGCGCTCGCCTGCAGATCCTTGGCTGGGGTGGCCAGACACTTGTCTCGGCTGCGACTGCCCGGCTTCTCCACGGCGCCCTTCCGGCTGGGGTGACATTGGTGGACCGCGGGATCTACCCATTGAAGGATCTCATCGAGCCTGAGCAGGTTTTCGAGCTGGTCGATGAAATGTCGAACCGGGAGCTCCGGGAGCTCCGTTCGACCCAGGCGCACCCCAACAACTTGCCCGCCCAACTTTCAAGCTTCGTCGGCCGAGAAGCGGACCTCGAGGCGCTGGAGGCACTCGTCCAGTCCCACTCGCTCGTGACGATCACCGGGCCGGCAGGAACTGGGAAGACGCGCCTCGCGCTCGAGGCTGCCGGGCGGCTGCTTGGAGAGCATTCAGACGGGGCCTGGTTCGTGGATCTCGCCCCGGTTCGTACGCCCGATCTCGTGCTGGCCGCGATCGCTTCGACCATCGGCGTGCGCGAGCAGCCGCCGGCGCCGCTCGTTGACACCTTGGCGGAACACGCCAGATCCAGGCGGCTTCTCCTGGTTCTCGATAACTTCGAGCAGGTCGTGGAGGCCGCCCCGGCAGTCGGGCACCTCCTTGGCGCCCCACATTTGCATGTGATCGCGACGAGCCGGGAGGCGCTCCGGCTCCGCGGCGAGCAGGAATTCCAGCTCTCACCGCTGGCTGTGCCCCGCTTTCGATCAGGCTTGCCGACCGACGAGCTCGAGCGGTCCTCGAGCGTTCGCTTGTTTGTCGATCGGGCCAGGGAAGTGTTGCCCTCATTCGCGCTGACGCCGACGTCGACACGAACGGTCGCCGAGATCTGCAGGCGGCTGGACGGGCTACCCCTCGCCATCGAACTCGCTGCGGCGATGGTCCGGATGCTCACGCCCGAGCAGATGCTCGAACGCCTTGGTCGGCGACTCGACCTGCTCGCCGCACGGAACCGAGATCTTCCGGAGCGACAACGAACGCTCCGTGCAGCCCTGGCCTGGAGCCATGAGCTGCTCACGCCGGAGGAGGCCCGAGCCTTCGCTGGCCTGGCCGTCTTCGTCGACGGCTTCACCCTGACCGCAGCAGAGGCGGTGATTGACGATCTTGGGTGGGACGTCCTTGGCCTTGTGGGGACCCTGCTGGACAAGAGCCTGCTCGTCCGCTCGTTCGACGCCCAAGGCGAGGCCCGCTTCCGAATGCTGGAAACCATTCGCGACTTCGGGCTCGAGCGTCTGCGCGAGTCATCAGAGTTCGAGCGTCGAGAACTAGGCCTTGTGGCGTGGGCCCTCAGCATCGTAAACGTCGGGTCCGGCATCCGCTGGACCGACGCGCTTGCCACCCTCGACGCCTTCGAAGCCGAACGGGGAAACATCGATGAGGCCCTTCGGTGGCTCGATAAGTCTGGCCGTACCGACGAGTTCGTCCAGCTCGTCTCCGCGGCCTCAGCGTTCTGGCTTGCTGGACATCACCTTTCCGACGCGAGGCCGTGGCTGAGTCGGGGCGTCGACATGCGCGTCAGCTCTCCTTCGCTCGACACGGCTCGTCTGGGACGCAACGCCGCCAGCGTCGAGCACCAGCTCGGCGCGTCCGCTCGCGCGTTCGAGCTCATCGACCGGAGCCTCTCGGACTGGGCCCTGGTCGGGGATGACGCCGGACTCGCCGATGCCCTTCGCCTGCGAGGCACGTTCCTGTTGGACCGGGGCGAGTTCGGAGCGGCTCGGACGACGCTTGCAGAAGCGGTAGCGCTGGCGCTTGCGGCGGGCGACGACGAGACGCGGCGAAGGTGCCTCGCCGATCTTGCGAAGATCGCCATGAACGAGGGGGACAACCTCGGCGCGGAGGAGCTATTTCAGGAGCTGCTCGAAGCCTGCAGCGTGGCGGGCGACCTCTTCGGGGTTGGCATTGCTCACGGGAACCTGGCATTTGTACTCGCGCTTCGAGGCGAGGTCACCAGGGCCGATCGTGAAGCACGGGAGGCAGTTCGTTTCTTCACGGAGATCGGGGACACCGATTATCTGGGCTGGAGCTTCAATAATCTCGCCGGCGTGTTGACCGAGGCTGGCCGTCTCGAGGATGCCCTGCCGATCGCGCGCCAGGCACTTGGCATGGCGTGGGAAATCGGGGGGGTGGATGATGTTGCCGCCTCCATCGAAACCCTGTCCAGCATCCTGTCTGGGAGCGGAGATGCACGTCGCGCTGTAACGCTGATGACGGCAGCGCAGCGGATCCGGACGGAGGCGGGACGCCCGATCATGGGTTCAGAGCGGGTCCGTCTGGCCGACCGTTTTGAACGGGCGCGCGAGACCCTCGGTGACGATTTCGACAGCACGATCGCAGCCGCAACGGCCCGATCAGTCGAGGAAATCGTCCGCGACGAACTGCCCGCAACTGGCCAGGCTGTGGTCGGCTGATCGCCCAAATCGGCGCTTCGCCCGGCGTCGCGCAGCGACCCATGGCCCGCCCGGAGGGATTCGAACCCCCGACCTGCTGATCCGAAGTTAGTACCGCGCCCGTTCTGAGCCCTTCTTTCACGCTCCAACGGGTCCCTTGGTCTACTTGGATTACCCCCAAGATCGATGGGCTTGGGGGTAGCGGTGGCTTATCGTCGATCGGCCGGTCGCTGCCGGTGGTGGCGGCCTTGGCTTCAACGGCGGCGAGCTCCTCAACCTCGTGGTCGCTGCCTGTATCTCGAACGACCTGTTTCGGGAGGCGGCGCGGGGCTCTCAGGGTCGCAGCCCCACGCTGGCGAGCTCCGCCCGGGCGAGCCGGTCGTGGCGGCCGCTGGCCCAGTCGCCGAGCGGATCCGGCGTGTACTCGAGGAGGGTCGAGTAGTCGAGCCGGGTGACGGCTCGCATCGCCAGGGTGCGCTCGATGCGGGCGTCGGCGACGTTGGGTGCAATGCGGATGGCACGGTGGGCGCCCCGGACGCGCCGCAGCCGCTCCCAGCGCCAGGGGAGATAGCGGGCCAGCCACGGCACCAGCGTGACAAGGGCGAGCAACAGAGCGAGCACGATCGCGACCACGAAGATGAACTGCTCCAGCTCCGTGCCGAAGTCGGACAGCGGCTGGCCTGCGCCGGCGAAGGCATTACGGGCAGCGTCGCGGACCTGCGACCCGACGAGCGGCAGGCCGGCCAGCGAGTCGCCCAGGTCGCGCCCGCTCTGGACCATTGTCTGGCCGCCGGCGCGAATGGTCCGGCCGGCCTCGGCGAAGCTGGCCAGGAACTGGAACAGCTGCCAGACGATGTTCCCCCAGAACAGCAGCCATAGGAGTGTCGCGATGTCCGCGACCTGTTCCTTCAATCGCGCGACTCGCAGCTCGCTCCAGATCTTGATCATCGTGGCCCCTCCCGCCTCCGCTTCCTCGGCCACCGCTCGGCCGTCCCGTACCGCTGTCCGGCAGGCCACCGGCCGCCGCGAACGCGGCCGCCGGCCTGCTTCCGCAGGACCGCTGTATCGCATTTACCACTCGGGCGTGCAAAAGCCTAGAGATCGACCTCGTCCTGGAGGCGGTTGGCAAAGGCAGCCACGGTCCGCTCGGCGTTGTAGCGGGTCCGGTTGAAGCGCCGATCGACCAGTCGCTGGACCGCCCTGCGCCCGGAAGGTGATCGCGTGCCCACCCGACCCTTGNNTGATCCACTGAGCTACGGGCGGACGATTTACGCTCAGTTCCACCGGATGATTGAGCGTTTGTGCCGGTTCGCACCTTACCGCTATGGGTCGCCACCGGTCGGCGAGATGATCTTAACCCGCTCGACTTACCTCGGATCGGCCGAACCTGGCCGGGCCACGGATCAACTCCAACTCGTCTCAGCCTGTCGCCGGGCTGGCCTAGTTCGGATGGGGTCTGGACGCAAGGAAGCCGAGCCAGGTAGCGTCGGCCGGCTCAGCCGAGCCGCTTCTTTGCCTCGTCAAACTGCTCGCCGGTCAGCTCGCCCCGGGCGTACCGGTCGCGCAATGTGTCCTCGGCGGAAGAATGCGCTGACATCGCGGCTCCCGGTCGATGGGTGATGAGCCAAACTGAGCCAAGGACCACGACGGCCACGATCACCATCGCTGCCACCATCGACCAGCCGCCGATCCCATTGAAATCGTAGCCATACATCATTTCCAAGTACCTCCCAGATGAGTGTGGCCGGGGGTTGCGTAGTGCCAAAGGTCCGTTGGGCCCCGTTCGACAGGGCCATTGGACCTGTAATTCGGGTGCTCGGGCGGATACTGTGGGGGAGTATGAATACCCCCACTCGCGGCACCCGGTGAATCACCAGATGGACACCGGTCATCGGATGGCGACCGAGGGCACCGGCTCGACCCCGGCGCATGCCGACCATGATCGTCATGCCGGCCATTCGGTCGCGATGTTCCGCGACAAGTTCTGGCTGACGTTTGCGCTGACGATCCCGGTCCTGGTCTGGAGCGGCGACCCCCAGCACTGGCTCGGGTATGCCGCCCCGGTCTTCCCGGGCTCGGCGCTCATCCCGCCGGTCCTCGGGACGATCGTCTTCCTGTACGGCGGCTGGTGTTCCTGCGCGGTGCCAGGACGGAGCTCGCCGACCGCCAGCCCGGGATGATGACCCTGATCAGTCTGGCGATCGTCGTCGCCTTCGTCACCAGCTGGGCTGGGACGCTCGGCCTGTTCCAGGTTGAGATCTGGTGGGAGCTTGCGACCCTGATCACGATCATGCTCCTCGGGCACTGGCTCGAGATGCGCTCGATCGCGCAGGCTCGCGGTGCCCTATCGGCGCTGGCCGAGCTCCTCCCGGATACCGCCGAGCGGGTCACCGGCGCTGGCACCGAGGCCGTTCCGCTGTCAGCACTCGCCGTGGGCGACATCGTCCTCGTCCGTCCCGGTGCGCGGGTACCAGCGGACGGCGTCGTGGCCGAGGGCACGGCAGATGTCGATGAGTCGATGATCACCGGGGAGTCGGTCTCGGTCTCGAAGGCCGCAGGCGACGCGGTCATTGCGGGGACAGTGGCAGCCGGGGGCAGCCTGCGGGTCCGCGTGTCGGCCGTCGGCGACGAGACGGCCCTGTCGGGGATCATGCGGATGGTCGCCGCTGCGCAGGCATCGGCATCGCGGGCCCAGGCCCTTGCGGACCGGGCCGCGGCGATCCTGTTCTACGTGGCGCTCGGCTCGGGGATCGTCACGTTTGCGTTCTGGTGGCTCGACGGCGATCGCGAGGGTGCGCTCGTCCGCACGGCGACCGTCCTCGTCATCGCCTGCCCCCACGCGCTCGGTCTGGCGATCCCGCTGGTGATCGCGATCTCAACCTCGCTCGGCGCCCGGAATGGGCTCCTCGTGAAGAACCGGATCGCACTTGAGCGAGCTCGCGAGCTCCAGGTTGTCATCTTCGACAAGACGGGAACACTGACCCGGGGCCAGCCGGTGCTCGTTGGGGTCGCGGCAGCCGATGAGTCCGAGCTGCTCCGAGTCGCGGCGTCAGTCGAAGCGGACTCGGAGCATCCACTGGCTCAGGCGATCGTTACCGGGGCGAAAGCTCGCGGGATCGCGGCGCCGGCGGCCACGCACTTCGAGTCGCTTGAGGGCCGCGGCGCCCGGGCAACCGTCGATGGTCGAGTTGTCGCCGTGGGCGGACCTCGCCTGCTCAGCGACCTGGGCCTCGATCCAGACCCGGCAGCAGAGGGGTGGGGCCGCGACGGTCGAACCGTCCTCCACGTCGTCGTCGACGGCCGGGTCATGGGCGCCCTGGCGATCGAGGACGAGATCCGACCGGAGTCAGCCGAGGCGATCTCGGCGCTTCACGCGTTGGGCATCAAGGTTGCGATGATCACCGGCGACAGCCAGGCGGTCGCCGACTCGGTCGCCCGGCGCCTCGGCATCGACGAGGTCGCCGCGCAGGTCCTTCCGGCCGACAAGGCAGCAGCGGTCAAGCGCTTCCAGGAGGGCGGTCGAAAGGTCGCAATGGTCGGGGACGGCGTGAACGATGCCCCGGCTCTCGCGACCGCGGATGTCGGCATCGCGATCGGGGCGGGCACTGATGTTGCCGTCGAGTCGGCCGGGATCGTCCTCGTCCGGAGCGATCCCCGCGATGTCGCCAACGCGATCCGGCTCTCGAAGGCCACCTACGACAAGATGATCCAGAACCTCGTCTGGGCGACCGCCTACAACCTGATTGCCATTCCCATCGCCGCCGGGGTCCTCGTGCCCTGGGGATTGGACCTGCCGATGGCTGTCGGAGCGATCGCGATGAGCCTTTCGACGATCATCGTCGCGGCCAATGCGCAACTCCTGCGGCGCCTCCGGCTTCGTTCTCCTGCCGTTGTCCAGTCGCAACCCAGTCCCGTGCCCGCGTGACGGAGGCCACCATGCCCGAAGAGCAGCGCACCCCGAGCGACACCGCGACCGATCCTGTGTGCGGGATGACCGTCGAGATCGAGACGGCCAGTGCGGCAGGGCTGACCATCGAGGAAGACGGCGTGATCTACTACTTCTGCGGCCGTGGCTGCAACCTCGACTTTGGCGACGACCCGGCCCGCTACCTCGACCCTGGCTACAAGCCCTCGATGTAGCTCGTGCGAGACAGTCACAGGCGATCGGTCTCGAGGCCGGCCTTTCCGCCTAGCCGGCCGCTGAATAGGCGTCGCCGATCCAGCCCGCGAGCTCGTCGTCGATCTCGCCGATCGATCCGAGCCGGACACGGTGGGTGAAGAGGGCGTTGAACGTCGCGGCCGATTCCAGGCGATCTGTCACTGGCCGGCCAGGCAGGATCAGCCCGACATCGATGTGCCTGGAGGCGGGCTTGATCATCGCGAACTGCTTCCGTCGCCGCAGGCTCAGATAGCCCTTCTTGGGCGCAATCTCGATGTCGGTCCCGAGGCCGTGGACAAGGGCCATGAGGCGGCCATGGATCGGCAGCAGGCTTTGTTTGCCCGCCGGGTACAGGTCGAGCTGCGGGTCTGCGGCGGCCGCCCTGGGAGTGATCGCGTCGAGGGCTACCAGGGCGACGCGATTCGCGGCCCCGTGGCTTAGCCCGTATTCGACCTTCAGCATGGCGACGATCTCACCATGGCGGCGTTTGCCGCTCTCGCGGATCAGGCCAATCCACTCGTCGATTGATCGTCCATACGTGGCCTCGATGTTCCGCAGCTGAGATCGAAGGCCCTCTTCGACCGTCACCATCCCATTACCTCGCGGATGCCGACAGACCGTTAGGCCGCCCGCACGTCAGTATCGCAATCTGGACCGTGAAATGAGCCCCCAGATAGAGCGGCTGATTCAGAACTTTAATCACCGGGCGCTGCGCGAGGACCGCTACGTATCCGCCGCTCTGATCCGAAGTCAGCCGCTCTGNNCCCCCGACCTGCTGATCCGAAGTCAGCCGCTCTGATCCACTGAGCTACGGGCGGATCGGCCGATGATAGTCGACCTCGGCAATCGGGCCGCGAGCCGGCCGGGAATCGAAACGGCCCGATCCGCTCGAGACCGGGCCGTCTGCCGTGGGACTGGAGGCTGTCCTACGGCGTCGTTGAGCTGCCCGCTGCGGGTGCCGTGCCGTTGGTCGCCGGCCGGGCGACGATGCCCCGGATCAGGACCGCGGTGTAGGTGTTGCCGCTGACCGTTCCGAAGACCATCGCGTTCTGGGCCGTGTGCAGGTCGCCGATCGCCTCGAGCTTGCCCTGCGAGCGGACCTTCGTGTTGGCCGTAACGGTGAACGTTGCGCCCTTGCCGTCGGGCCCGGTGATCGTGATCGAGCCGGCGCTGACCGCCGTGATCTGCCCCCGCTCGTAGTGGACCTGGACGAACGTGCCGCCTTTGGCCCGCAGGGTCAGGTCGCCGCGCACGACCCGGTTGAGCAGATTGGCACCCAGCTTGAGGGCCGCCGGCGTGAGCGCCGCCTCGTCGACCTGGGCGGCGGCGTCGGCGGCGGCACCGGTCGTCGTGTCCGTTGCGACTGAGCTGACGGGCGCGGCGCTCGAGGCATTCGAGGCCGCGTAGATGGCCGGGACCGTGACGGCGCCGACGAGGCCGATCGCCAGGACGGCGGTGAGCAGGCGACGGGCGCCGAGCTGGCGAAGCTTGCTGATCATTGCGGTTGAGCTCCTGGGTAGATGAGAGGGTGCGGATGAACTGGCCCCAGCATCGGTCCGCCCCTCGTCACGCTCAAGACATGGCCGGTAACGACGTGTAAGCGGACCGTAAGATCGCCTCTCCGAGCGAGGCCGGATGAGCTTGGGCGTGGAGGATCGCGGCCATCTCGGCGGTTGTCTCGGGCCCCACCCGGCAGCAGCCGACACCCGCATGCCGACGGTCGGCGGCCAGTTCCGGTATAACGACAGGCGTGCGACGCCACATCGTCCTGACCGGCCTCGGCGTCCTGATCGCGGCCGGCGCCCTTGCCGCGACACCGTCATTGCTCGGCTCCACGGCCCCGGTCGGAGCCGTCGCCCGGGCCACCGCAACGCCCGGCGCCGACACCGGCCAGCCGTCCCCGTCAGACAGCCGAGCCGCGGGATTGCCCGGAGGAGCCCTGAGCGCCGTGACCTTGCCCGCCCACGGCCGGCAGCCCGCGCCGACCGCGCCAGCCCCTTCGACCCTGACCGGCTATGTCTGGCCGCTGCCCAACGGCCGGATCACGAACGCCTTCGGTCCGAACTACTACAGCGACAACACGGTCGATGGCGTCCGCTTCCACGACGGGCTCGACATCGCCACGTTCTGCGGCGACCGGATCGTCGCCGCCCACAGTGGGGTGGTCCTGGCGGTCGGGCGCAAGGTCGATCCATGGATGGGCTGGATCGGCTCCCTCGCCCCGTCGGTCGCCCGCCGGGACAAGTACAGCCTGTGGGGCGAGCTGCCGATCGTGATCGTGATCGACGACGGCAACGGCTACCGGAGCATCTACGCCCACTTCAGCAAGACCGCCGTAACGGCCGGCCAGACGGTCACCGCTGGCCAGTTCATCGGCTGGGAAGGCCGGACCGGCTACGCCACCGGCTGCCACCTCCACTACGGCCTGTTCAGCCCCTATGACACCGACCGCTTCGGCCTGCGGGCCGACGTCGTGAAACGGACGAAGCTGCCGGCCTGGGAGATTGCCCGGATCAATCCGATCCTCGTCCTGCCGCCCCGGCCGGCTCCGCGCGCCGCTCCATCGCCTGGTGCAAGCCCGAGCCCGAGCTCGGGCCAGCCGTCAGGGTCGCGGGGCGATCCGCTCGTAGCGGCGGCCGATCAGCGACCAGGCGGGCAGCCGGCGTAGCGATTCGCTGACCGGCGCGGCCGGCCGGCCATCGCGACCTTCGATCGCGAGCAGCGAATCGGTGGCCGTGGCCTCGGCCGGCCGGGCATCGACGATCGCCAGGTCCACGGCCGCCACGCCCGGCTCACTTGCCCCGAGCCCATCGACCAGCTCGGTTGGAAAGGCATCGCCCTCGTACGAGGCCCGGACCTCGGCCACCGCCCGCCAGGTCGGCCGGCGGAGCAGGATGCCCTGCCAGGCGGCAGCGATCGCCGGCTCAACCCGGCCGTCGCCCGGCCGCGGCTCGGTCGCCACCGACTCGCCCCGCGCCCAGCGGGCCGCCTGGTGGAGGAGGGCGTACTCGTCGAGGTCGGCATAGGCGGCCAGCCCGTCGACCGGCGAGCCATCGCCGGCCAGCGCCCGGATCGAGGGCGCGAAGGCGTCGGCCAGGTCCAGGTCGATCGCCCGGACCGTGCGGTGGAAGTAAACCTGCTCGTACATGAACAAGCGGGCCGAGAGGAACATCTCCAGTGCCCCGAGGCCGGACTCGTACAGGGTCAGGCCGCGGCTGCTGATGAACGAATAGCGGCGCAGGCGCTCCACATCGACGGGGCCAACGGCGACCCCGGTCAGGTAGGCGTCACGGCGGACATAGTCCAGGTTGTCGACGGTGAAGACGCCAGACAGGAGCGGCTGGAGCCAGCGCACCCAGCGCGGCATCGTCGGGTCGAGGAGGGCCGGCTTCGAGACCAGGAAGGCGACCCAGCGTGGGTCGATCTCCTCGCCCGGGGCAAAGGCGTCGCGCTCGGCGACCGCACCGGGCGCTCGGCGCAGCCCGCGGATCAGGCCTGCCAGCTCGCGTTCGATGATCAGCTGGCTGAGGTCTTCATGGGTCAACCGCTTCGAGCCGATCCGGCGTTCATCGGGCGGGGCATCGAAGGCGATCAGGACGTGCTCGTCGAAGAAATGGGCAAACGGTCCGTGGCCGACGTCATGGAGCAGGCCGGCGACCCGCAGGGTCTCCACGACCAGGCCCTCGGAGGGCACCGGATCGCCACGCTCGATCAGCGTGGCGCGCAGGCTGGGATACAGGCTGCGCGCCCACAGTCCGGCCTCGTGCATGACGCCCAGGCCATGGGTGAAGCGGCTGTGCTCGGCCGTGGGGAAGACCCACCGCGCGCTCTGGAGCTGGCTGATCCGGCGCAGCCGCTGGAGCCAGGCCGTGTCGAGCAGGTCGTCCTCGGCGTTCGCCTCAGGCGGCAGGCCCAGGGCAGCCGACTCGCCCGGCTCGAGGCGCTTGGTCAGCTCGATATAGCTGTGGATCGGGTCGCTGATCAGGTTGGTTGCCGCGAACGCGTGGCGGCGCATCGGGCCGGTCAGTGGACCACGAAGGTGGCCGAGGTCAGCCACCCGGACAGGTTCCCGGCATTGTCCCGGGCTCTCACCCGGAGCTGCCAGGTGCTGCCCGGCGCTTCATTGGGCATCGTGCACGAGACGCCCGTCGAACTGGTCCGCAGGCTGGCCCAGGCGCCACCGTTCACCCGGATGTCGACGTCGTAGTTGCGGACTCCGGCGAGGTGGGTCTGGAGCAGCGGGTCGTACGCGGTCCAGCCCCAGTGGATGGTCCGGCCGGTGAGCGCCTGGCTCGTCCAGCTCGGGATCGGCCTGGTCCGATCGGGGCCTTCCAGGAACAGGATCGAGGCATACGTGGTGCGGTTCGCCGGGCGGTAGGTGACCCCGATCCCGACATAGTTGTAGGCCGCGCTTTTGATCAGCGCGTCGTGATCGGGGCTGGCCCGCCACGCCGAGATCAGGACGTTCGCGCCGGCCGATCCGGGCGTGGCGTTGGTGTCGCCGATCGCCTCGCCGCAGCCGTACCAGGTGACATGCTCGATGTTGTACATCGTGCACGGCAGGCCGTTCCAGCTGGTGTGGGTCAGGATGCCCCGGGCGGCCATCCAGGCGCTCCGCTCAATCGACCAGTCGACGAGCCGAGAATCGAGGCGCAGGGCGGTCAGCCCGGCGGCCCCCCGATCCGAGTTGATCGCGCCCAGGATCTGGGCCTCCATCGCCTCGGCAGTCGAGGTGGCCCGGACGGGCGCCGCGGTGGCGATCCAGGTTCCGGCCAGGAGGAGGACAAGGACGGCCAGCAAACCGCTGCGTGTCGCGCGGATCCAGGGGGTCTTCGGGCTGGCGGGCACTGGACCGCTAGGGTACCCGACTCAACTTTTTTGGTACTTCGCCGCCGCCGCCGCCGCGATCGCCCCGATCTCGGCTCGCAGCTCCGCCGGGGCAAGGACCTCCACGTCGGCCCCCCAGCCCAGGATCCAGGACCGGATCTCGACCGTACCCGAGACCGTCGCCGACCAGGTCAACGTGCCATCCGGTCCCGCCTCGACGGACTGGGTCGGGTGCCAGCGGGTCTCCTGGACGCGGCCGGCGACCGCTGCCGAGAAGCGCAGCCGGACCAGCGTTGGGACCTGGTCCGAGATGATGTCCCAGGCCGCCGCCAGGGCGCCCTCCATCGCCCCTTCGGCTGGCGGCTCGAAGCGATCCGCGGTTGGGGCGACCGATTCGATCCGGTCGATCTTGAACGTCCGGACCGCACCGATCGTCTCGTCGAAGCCGATCAGGTAGAGCGCCCGGGTGGTCAGCGACGGCTCGATGAGGTAGGGCCGGACCCGAGCCCGGCGGGTGCCTTTCGAGGCGTCATACGTGCCCGACCGATAGCGCAGCTCCACGACCCGCCGGTCGGCCCAGGCCCCGGTCAGGCCGCGGATGATCGAGCGCCGGCTGGGCTCGGCCGGCCGCAGGCGGGAGAGCAGGTCGCCGGAGTCGACGATATGGCGGGCAAGGACCGGCGGCAGGCCCTCGGCCAGCTTCTGGAAGGCGGCGCCCAGATCGGGGTCGTACTCATCGCTGTAGCGGGCCATCAGCCGCGCCGAGAGGAAGACGGCCATCGCCTCCTCGCGGGTCAGGCTGAGGGCCGGCAGCAGGCCGCCGTCGGCCAGCCCGAAGCGGCCGTCCTCGGACCAGATCGGCAGGAGGAGCTCCTCCTCGATCGCCTTGAGGTCGCGATAGACGGTCCGCTTGGACATCCCGACCGACGCCGCGATCTCCTCGGGAGCCGCGCCCCGGTCGCCGCGGCCTTCGAGGAAGCGGACAACCCGGTAGAAGCGCGCCGTCCGGTCGCGTTTCGCGCTCAGCCGATCCCGCTCATCGATGCTCATCGACCCTCCTCCCGTTCCGTCTCAGCCCGGTGCCACGATCGAGCGAAGCTGGTCGCGTTCGGTGGCATCGAGCGTCACCGCGATCGTACCCACGATCCCGCTCCGTCCGAGCGGCTCGGCCTCGCCGCTCAGGAGGCCCTGGACCACGCCGACCTCGCCGTCCGAGAAGAGCCAGTAGTCGAGCTCGCCCCGCCAGTGGCTGAGCGTATCGCTGCCGACGAACCAGTCCACCTCGGGAAAGGCGGCGACGAAGTTCGCGCCGTCGACTTCGATCCGGCAATGGCGGGCGCGGGCGCCGTCGATGAACTCGAGGCCGCGGTTCTCGGCGGTCGTCCGCAGGTCGCTGGTCAGGGCGGCGGCGAGGACCAGGTTGTCGAGCCCGTCCCGGGCCACCTGGTCGGGGCGGACCGGGGTCCACCCTCCCCCCGGTGACTGGAGCCAGGCCTGGTCGCCAACCCGGGCGACGGCGAACCGGCCGAGGTTCCGGTCGGTGGCCACGTCGGCCGTCCAGCGCAGGTCGTTGCCGCTGCGCTCGCCCGAGATCTGGATCTGGCCGACTGGCCGGCCGTCGACACTGGCCGTCATCTGGACGGTCAGCAGGGCCGTCGTCCCGGCATAGATCGGCTCGGAGCAGCCCGGCGGCTGGCGATTCGGGTCGGTCGGCCCGAAGGGCGAGGACGCCGCCGGGCGATCGCGCAGGGCGAGGTCGTTGGCGACGGCGACCGCGGTGAAGCTGGAACCGACGACGACGGTCGCGGCCAGCCCCAGGCCGATCCCGCGGATCAGGCGGGTTCGCCGCGAAGCCCGGCCGCCGAGCGCCCGGCGAGCGAGCCCGAGGCCGCTGAAGATGCTCGTCGCGAGGAGGGCCAGCAGCCATGGATAGGCCACCTCGAGCGAGGGCAACAGGGTCTGGGCACCACCGTTGATGAGCTGGTTCAGGACGCTGCCGGTCGACGGGATGAGCAGCAGGATCGCCCCGATCCCAAGGGTCATCACGCCCACGAACGAGCGCTCGCCGCGGACCAGCGGTGGCCAGGCGATCGCCGCCGCGGCGACGGCCGTTGGACTGATCGCCACGAGCCCGACCAGGATGTCGATCGGACCGCCCGGTCGGTAGCCGAGCAGGATATACAGGGCGCCGAGACCCCACAGCGCAGTCAGCACCGCCGCGGTGATCTGGAGTTCGATTGCCCGGGTACGCACGGGCCGAGTCTAGATGGACATCCTCACCACGGGGCCGGGCCACGACTTCCGGCGGCCGCGTCACGTCAGCGGCGACTCACCCGTCAGGGTGGCAACCGAACGATGGTCGTGGCGGTCGCGGGGGATCTGCCACGGTCCTGGGCACTTGGGTCGGGTCCGACCGGCGACCGGAATCGACGCAAGTACTACCCCGACTAGTACCGAGGGCCTATCGATCGAGTCCGGCCAGGTCGCGAGAGTACTGGCATCGGGAGTATTCCCGAATGACCCTCAATCGAATCATCGTGCGAATCATCGTGGAGTTACAGGCGGAACGTGGACCATGGCCGATCGTCGTCGCAGCGGGGCGCGCGCAACCGGGGCTCGATCCCGGGCGGCGGCCTCGTCGCCGGCGGCCGGGGCGGGCTCCGCGGCCGGGTCTGGCTCCAGCACCTCCACGGCCCCGAAGCCGACGATGACGGGCCCGAGACGGCTCTCGCCGAATCACGATCCGGCGACCCGGGCGACCTATCGGCTCCTCCTCCTGAGGGGCCTGGGACCTGATGAGGCGGCGAACTTGACGGCCTACCTGTGCGGGCTGCCGGTGGGCGAAGCGCACTGGTCGCTCGGCGAGATCAATCGGCTGCTCTTCCTTCGAGACCTCGCTCGGAGCGGCCGGTGGAGCCTGGATGACGGCCTGAGCAACCGTCCGAACTGAACCGGGGCGGTCTGCCGCCCGCAATGATCAAGGTCGAGTGGGCGTTCTCCTCCTCCCGCCTATTCGACCGGAGCCCGAAGCGGCGTCGAGCCTCCTCCCGACGCCGCTTCGGCGATTCCCGGGCTGGATCGAGCCCTTGCGCAACCACGAAGGCACGAGCATCGTGCCGTCACTGATGAGGACGCGCGCCGCCGCCCTGCTTTGTCTCCTGCTTGCCGGCTGCGGGACGCCGATGCCGTCCATCTCGGCACCCCAGTCGCCGACGGTTCTGTCGACGAATGTTCCGTCCGGGACTCCTCGACCGTCGCCGAGCCCACCCCCAAGCATCGCGATCGTGTTCACGTGCTCCGCGGATCGGCAGATGCACGGCTACGTGCCGGTTCGCTACTGCCCTGCCGAGGAGATCGCGGTCAAGGCAGCCTTGGCCAACCACGGTGGTCCGATCACGAGGATCGCCATCCTCTCAACCGCGCTCCCATGCAGCATCCCCTGGCCGCTAGGCAGTCCGAGTTGCTACATGGATCCCGCACAGGTCGCGTTCGTCACCTTCGTCGAGTCCAACCAGGTGGCCGCTTTGCGCCTTACGTTGCTCCACACCGGTGCAATCGCTGCCAAGGTCATCGAGTTCAAAGTCCCACCGGCGGGTTGGTCGATCGATACCGCGAGGTAATCGGTTTCCGCGAACCTTGTCAGATCTCACGTCTCTCCACGCAAGTGACCGGACCCAAGCGCCCCTTCGCGCACCGGTAGACACACCGCCCGACGCCGAGGGCCGCACGAACGGGTCTTCGGTGATTCTTGCGCCTTAGCGATCCCCGTGCTGTTCGGCGAGGATGAGCGGTCGATTCCCGCTCTTCGGGCGCTCGGAAGGGATGTGGATTGGGCGAACCGTGCGTGGCAGCGTGCCTCCTGGTCCCGGAGCGTTGGCTCCGACGCATGATTCTGTGCCGAACAGCTCGGGGATCGCTAGACGGCAAGAACCGCCGGCGCAACGGGCGCGCGAAATCGCTTCTCGATCGCTAGGGCCGCGGTACGGGTGGCCCGCGCGGCGGACGGGATCGGTAGGGCCTGGCGGGGCGTCGCCCGGAGGCGGCCGCTATCCTCCGGTCATGCCCGTCGTGCCGCGCATCGTCATTACCGTCGCGGACCCCAGCATTCAGGCCGAGCCTGCCATCGCCGCATGGAAGAATGACCTGTACGTCGAGGCGATCACGCGTCATGGTGGCGAGCCGCTCGTGCTCGACGCACGGAGCTCAGACGATGAGCGGCAGGCTGCCCTCACGACGATGGCGGGCCTCCTCCTGACCGGCGGCGCCGACATCGATCCGGCCCGCTACGGGCGCCCGAACCAGGGCTCGGTCAACCTCGAGCCGGATCGGGACGCACTCGAAGCCGAGGCGTACACCGTGGCCGTAGCGCGCGGCCTTCCGATCCTGGGCATTTGTCGCGGCTTCCAAGCAGTCAACGTCTTTCGCGGCGGGACACTGCTACAACATGTCGAGGGCCACGTTGGCGCCACCTGGGGTCATGGCCCGGCGAAGGAGCATGCCCTCCGACTCGTTCCCGGTAGTCGGCTCGCCCGGATCCTCTCGCCGACGAACCCGCGGGCTGGTGCGACGACGGTGAACTCGTACCACCACCAGGCGGTCAGGCCGACGGACCTCGCGCCGGGCCTCGTGCCAAGTGCGTGGGCAGCCAGCCCGGAAGGCGACCTGGTCGAGGGCTTCGAGGCCTCCGAGGGCCCGTTCCTGCTCGGTGTCCAATGCCACCCCGAGCGGACCGAATCGACGCCGGATTCGTTCGAGCGCTTGTGGCGCTTCTTCGTCGACGCCTGCCGAGGGCCGATCTCGGCCCGCTAGTCGGCTACGACCCTGAAGACGATCGCCGCTGCCCGGTGAGCAGTCCGAGATATCGCCCCCTGCGATCAGATCGGCGGAATGGGCAACCTTAGATCGACGATATCGGGTCGATTCGGCCGGAATGATCGCCCCTGGCGATCGAATCCTCCGAATCGGACCTCGTAGGTCTGCCCGGGTCGAGTGATTCGGCCGTTTTGATCGCCTCAGGCGATATCCAGAGGGCAAAGCGGCTCGCGGCACCGGGGCGGGCGCTTGACCCGACGCGGGCCGAAGCTGCGTTGCTGGTCCAGAGGAACTGTTCCGCTTACGGGTTCATCGAGCTGTTTGAGCTGTCGCCCAGGGCGAACAAATCGACCGAATCGACGACACGGGAAGGGCCTTTGCGCGTCGATTCGGCCCGAGTGTTCGCCTGTGGCGATCAAATCCCCGTAATCGGGTCCTCTTAATCGGCCCTGGCCAGTGGATTCGGCCGTTTTGTTCGCCTACGGCGACTGCCCCGCGCTGCNNGGCCGAACATCTCGGCCAGGTTGACCGGGGCGAGGCCGGCCTGGTTCAGGCCGGCGACGATGCCCGGCAGAGCCTCGAGGGTGTGCGTCCCGCCGAGGTGGAGGAGCACGATCGAGCCGCCGTTGGCCCGCGACAGGACCCGGCTGACGATGTCCTGGGCAGTCGGTCCGCCCTGGGTCGAGGGCGTCCCATCGTTGGTGTCGACATCCCACAGGACGGTGTAGGCGAAGCCGGCCGACGCCACGGCGGAGCGGATCGTCGGGCTCTGGGTCCCGAACGGCGGCCGGAAGAACGGCTTCGAGGTCAGGCCGCTGGCCGCCTGGATCGCCGTCTCCGCGGCCGTCACCTCGGCGAGCACCTGGGCGCCGGACATCGAGCCGAGCGCCGCGCCGTCGTTCGACTCGTTGCCGATCGTGAACAGGTCGGGGTGGGTGCCCAGCGCCGCCAGGATCTGGCCGGCAGTCGGGTCGGAGCCGGCCAGCTGGCCGGTCACGAAAACCGTGGCGTGGACGCGGGCCTGGATCAGCCAGTTGACGATGTCCAGCCCGGCCCCGCCGGTCTCGAGGTTGAAGGTGAGGGCCACGTCGTTGCCACCGGCCGCGCCGCGGGTGACCAGCAGCCCGCTGCCGTCGGCCGGCGGGCTCGGGGCGGGCGGGATCGACGGCGCGATCGGGGGCGCCGGGGTGGCGCTGGCGTCCGGCAGGCCGTTGCCGTCGTTGTCGATCAGCCCGGGGTAGATCGTCAAGCGCCAGCCGATCTCGAGATGGTTGGGGTTGTAGGTGGACTTGTCCGGATCGAGGTTGGGGTACGCCTTCCGATTCCAGTAGGCGATGCTCCGCCCGGTCGTCTGGAAGCGGTGGCCCAGGTTGACCAGCGAGTCGCCCGACTTGACCACGTACACGAAGGCCGTCGGCTGCGGACTCGGCGTGGGAGCCGGCGTCGCGCCGGGTGTACCGCTGGGCGTGGCGCTCGGGGCAACCGACGCCTCGGGCAGGCTGGCCGGACCCTCACTCGACTCGACCGATCGGGTCGGCAGGTCGCCCAGGCCGCAGCCGGCCAGCAGGATCGCCAGCGCGGAGCCGGCGACGAGCCGGGCCAGGGTTCGCGCCGCGGGTCCAGGCATGCCCCTGAGACTCGGCATCACCCGGCCAGTGTGACGTGCCCGTCTAGTCGAGGGCGTCCGAAGGGGTGTCGACCGGGGTCGGCTCCTGGAGCGAGAACTCGGCGGCCAGGGCCAGGCCTTCGGCCGCCGTCGCGATCCGCGACGGGCCGGTTCGCTTGGCCACGTAGCAGGCGCGGTCGGCGGCCAGCAGGACCGATTCTGCCGTAGCGCCATCGACGGGGAAGGTTGCCACCCCGATCGAAGCGCTGATCATCGCGCCGCTGTCGGCCCAGCGCGGATCCAGGCCGACGTCGCTGACCGCGGAGCGAACCCGGTTGGCAACGAGGAGGGCGCCGGCCCCATCGGTGCCCGGCAGGAGGTAGGCGAACTCGTCGCCGCCGTAGCGGAAGACCTGGTCGCTGTCGCGCCCGGCCCGGACGAGCGAATCGGCGATTGCCTTCAGGAGCCGGTCGCCGGCCTGATGGCCGAGGGTGTTGTTGACCGTCCGGAAGTCGTCGAGGTCGAGCATGATCAGGCTGCACGGCTCGTTGTCCCGGACCTTCTGGGCGAGGACCTCCTGGAACGTGCCGTGATTGAGCAGCCCGGTGAGGGCATCCGACCGGGCCCGGATCTCGACCCGACGGTAGACCTCCGCGTTCTGGAGGGCGATCGAGACCTGGGCGGCGAACAGCTTGACCAGCTCGAATTCGTCGGTCGAGTAGACGTCGCCGCGACCGAGCCGCTCGAGGGTGAGCACGCCGTGGGCACCGTCCCGGTCGCGCAATGGAACGACGATCAGGCTGCCGTCCATCGGGCCGACTTCGCGGAACTGGTTGACTCGCGGGTCGCTCCGCTCGTCCTCGATCAGGACCGGCTCACCGTGCTCGATCACCCACGGCCCGATCCCGGACTCACCAACGGCCCACGGCTCCATGTAGTTCTCGGCATGGACGCCCTTGGCCACGAACGGCTTGAGCAGGCCGGTCCCCGGGTCGACGATCTCGACCGCGATGTTGTCGTAGCGAACGAGGTCGGCCAGCCGGTCGGTGACCTGGTCGAGGACGGCCGTCGGATCGAGGGTGGTCAGGATCGACTCGGTGATCAGGAGGAGCGCGCGCTGACTGTTCAGCTGCCGTTCCAGGGCCGCCGTCTGGGAGCGCAGCCGGCTGGTGGTATCGGCGTTGGCCATCGCCTGGGCCGCCAGGCTGGCGTAGATGACGAGCAGCCGCAGGTCGTCCTCGTCGAACTGGTGGAGGCCGAGCTTCGAGAGGACGACCACGCCGAGGACCTCGTCGTCGAAAGTCATCGGGGCGAGCAGCATCGACTCGTCGAGGTCGTCGTCGGTGCCCGGGATCGTCGTCGCCCGGGGATCGTTCGAGGCGTCGGGCAGCATCTGGGCAACGCCGTGAACGGCGACCCAGCCGGTGATCCCCGTCCCAACCGGAACGCGGAGCATGTCGCCGGTCTCGATGCTGTACTCGCCGACCTGCCCATGGAAGGCGACCGGGATCAGCTCGCCATCCCGGATCCGGTAGACCCGGACGTTGTGGTAGTCGATCAGGTCACGCAGCTCGAGGGCGATCGCCGAGCCGATCTCCTCGACGGTGCCCAGCCGGTTCAGCCTGGTCCCGAGGGCCTGGATCGACTGGAGCTGGGCCGCCCAGGTGGCCATCTGGGCGTAGTTCTGGGCGGTCTTGATCGCCACGCTGCCCTGGGCCGCGAAGGCCCCGATCGTCTCGAGCTCGTCGGCGGTCCACTGGTGCGGCCGGTCGTGATAGACGCACAGCAGGCCGAGCAGGTGATCGCCATCGAAGAACGGCGCGGCGCACATCGTGTCGAAGCCTTCCTGGATCACCGCCGCGCGCATCGCCACGCCGAGCGGATCGTCGGCGTAATGGATCGCGAACATCGGCTCGCGGGCCACCATCGCCGCGGCCGGCAACGATGGTGACGGGAAGTCGCGAACGGAGGCGACATAGGCCGCCGACAGGCCGCGCGCGACCTCGGCCGCGATCGTGCCGTCCGTCCGACGCAGGAAGACGGCCGCCCGCTCGGCCGCGAAGAGGACCATCGCGTGGTCCACGATTCCGGCCAGGATCTGGTCGACGTCGAGCTTGCTGCCGATGTCGCCAGCTACCCGGTGGAGCGCCTCGAGGCGATGGACCTGCTGGCTGGTCTCCTCGAGCAGCAGCGCCCGGGCTACGAGGCCGCCGAGCACGCCGGCCAGCGAGGCCACCGTGGGCAGGTCGGCATCGACCAGCCCATCGACCATCTCGGAGCCGACCACCAGCACGCCCCAGGCCCGCCGCTCGCCCGGGATGGGGGCCACGATCTCGGCCCGCGACTCGGGCAGGATCGGGCCGTCGGGTCGGGCCAGGCTGCGCCCTCGTTCGACCAGGACCGGCTGGTTCTCGTCGAGGGCCCGGCCGGCGGCGCCGACCGCTGCCGGACGGGTGCTGCCATGGGCCTGCGCCGAGCCTTCGACGGCGCGCGTCTCGAGCGTCGTATCACGCCACTGGAGAATGGCGACGCCGGCATGGCTGTAGGCCGAGCGGATCACGTGGGCGGCCCGGCCCAGGGTGAGATCCAGGTCGCGACCGGTGGCGCCCAGCTGGCTGAGGTCGGCGATCACCTGCATGTCGAGCGCGTGCCGGCGCCGCTCGCTCGAGGTCTCGGGCGGCCCGAGGGTCGTCGCGAGGGCCGAGCGGCCGGGGGCCATCCGCCGGCTGGCCCAGTCCCGCCCGCTCCGAGTGGGTCCGACGACGGTCAGCGCCGGCCCGCTCGCGGCAGCTCCTCGCCGCGGGCGGCCACCGCGTCCCGGCGGCGGCACCGAGCCGGCGGCGGCCGCACCCAGGAATCGCTGCAGATCGCCGAGCCGGTAGCGCCGGTCGCCGCGGGGATTGATCCGGTAGTAGCGCAGGCGACCCTGGTCACTCCACGCGCGGATCGTGTTGGGGTGGACACCGAGCAGGCGGGCGGCCTTCGTCACCGAAAGGGTCGCATCCGTCGGCCGTGGGTTGGGGGCTGTGGTCACGGTCGTCTTGCTGGAGGAATTGGTAAGTCGCTCGGAGGGTATGCAAACTACCAGTTCTTGCCAATAGGACGAACGTACCGCGAGCACCGCCGAGGCCCACCGCCGAGCTCAGCGGGAGCCCCGGCTGAGCTCAGCGCCGGTGCGGATCCACCGCCAGCAGCGAGGGCCGCGGGTCGAAGGCATCGATCCGGCGGATCACGCCGTGGACCCGGTAGCGGATCAGGAATGGCGCCCGGAGCTCGAGGTGGAGGTGGGGAATCGTGCCGGCCGCGTCGCCGCTGATCCCGGTCAGGCCGACCACCTGGCCCCGGGTCACGTGCACGCCGATCGGCGCCCCGATCGATGACAGGTGGACCAGGATCACCGTGTAGCCCACGGACGTCGGCTCGTCGCTCTGGATCGCGACAACCTTGCCGTAGCGGGCCGGATCCCACGGGATCCAGTGCAGGCGGGGATCGATGACCGTGCCACTGAAGGGCGCCAGGACCGGTGTCCCGACCGGCACCTGGAGGTCGATCCCATCGTGCCCGCGCAGGAGCGCGCCCGACTTCGAGACCCCCGAGATCATGTTGAACGGTTCGAGCGGACCGACCCGGTAGACCCCGAAGCCCGGGCCGTAGGTGACCTTGACCGAGCGCGCGAACGGCCAGCCCATGGGCACGATCGTCTTGCCCGCGACAAAGGTGGCGGCGCTGGTCGGCGCGGCCGGCGGGCCGCTGGCGGTCGGCGCCGGACTCGGGCTGGCCGCTGGCAGCGGGCTGGCGGAGGGGCTCGGCGATGGTGTGTTGCCGGAGCCCAGGCTGGGACTGACGGCTGGCGACGTCGTCGGGCTGGCGAGGGCAAGTGGCAGGGATGGGCCGGGGCCTGGCCCCGAGCTGGAGGTGAGGGCCGCCAGGCCGGCGCCGGCACCCACCGCGGCGACTGCCGCCACGATCAGCAGGACCCGCCTGGTTGACCGCCCGGTCACGCTCAGCCCGTCTCGGAATCGTCCGAGCGCGCCACCGACCCGGCCGTCGCTCGCAGGTAGACCATCGTGATCCCGATGCTGATCAGAGCGATCGCCAGGACGCCGCCGATCGCATAGAGCGGGGACCCGACCAGGCCCGGGCCCTGGCCCGTCGTCCGGGTGTCGCCGCCGTAGTCGGCGCCCGCGCTGGGCTCCGGTGAAGCGGCCAGCGCCGAACCAGCCGTGGCCGCGATCAGCCAGATCAGGAACAGGCCGGCGACGGCCAGCCGGGCCCGATCGTGCCGGCGAGTCATCCGACGACCATCCGGACGACCGACCAGGCCAGCCCGATCCCGAGCAGGGTCAGGCCGCCGACCAGCAGGACCGCCACGACCATGGCTCGATTGCGGCCGCCCGACAGGAGCTGCATGGCCTCGGCCGGCTCAAGGGTCGAGAGGATCAACGGCCGCCCCGTGCCCGCGGTCAGGACCGGCCGGCCGGACCCGTTGAGGGCCGGCGTGCCGACGATCGTCGCGTGCTCGACCGCGGAGATCTGCTCGACCCGCAGGCGGATCCGGGTCTTCGGGTCCAGACCCTCGGGCAGCATCCCGGGCGCCTCGGCGGCCGCTCCGACCGCCTCCCGGGGCAGGACGACCAGGCCCACGTTGAGCGCATCGCCGTCGATCCCGATCGAGTCCAGGCCCTCGTTGACCTGGAACGGCACGAGATCGCGGGCCTCGCTCAGGATCTCCCAGCGCCGGCCGCGCCAGGCTTCGAGGCGGCGGCGTCGGAAGATCAGGGGCTGGTCGCGCTCGTCCGGAAAGTCCTCCTCGCTGTCGAGCCGGCCGTCCACCCGCACGTAGCGTGGGACGGCATCGGTGCTCAGGGTCACGGCCCGGGCCACGCTCACTCGGGGCGTCGAGGCGAGCAGCCGGCCGACCCGCTGGCCTGGGCCGAACGACCTGAGGTAGAGGGCACCGGCGATGAACAGTCCGAGGCCAAGGACGAGCAAGGGGAGGGGCTCCACGTCTGGGGATGATACCCGCGAGGCATGGAAAGGCCCAAAGGAACCTACCCGGCGCGTGGGTCTTGATGTCATCTCGACCGTTAGCGCTCGCTCGGCCCCTCCGGGCTCCGCCAACCCTATTCCGCGCGGGATCGCCGGGTCAATCCCGGTTGTCCACATTTCGCGCGGGAATCCGGGCCGCTGATCCACCGCCCGTCCACGGGTCAGGCCGTCGGCCGCCCAGTCCGCGGATCGAGCGCGCTCAGCTGGCCCGCAAAGCTGGTCAGGACCAGCCGTCCACCGACGAGGGCGGCCTCGGTCACGACGTCCGAATGAGCGATCCGCCACACGACTTCGCCGTCCTGGTCGATCGCGAACGTCTCGATCTCGGCCTGGACCAGGACGTGCGGGACGCGCGACGAGCCCAGGATCGCGACCAGCGGCGTGTGCGACCGATGGCTCCAGCGCAGCTCGCCGGCCCGGGCCGCGAAGGCGTAGGTCATGAAGCCATAGCCGACGACCAGCAGGCCCGGCTCATCCCACAGGAAGGCCGACGGCTCGTCGAAGATCGGCGAGGCCAGGCGGACGGCCCACGGCCCGGCCGGCGTCTCGATGCGCAGCTCGGCCCGGCACAGTCGTTCGTAGTCGGCTGAGACCAGCCCGCCCTGCTCGACGAGCGAGCCGCCGACCTCCGACAGGGCGAAGACCGCTGGCCCCTGGCCGCTGCCGCCCCAGGCGGAGCGGACCCGGATTCCGCCCGGGTAGCTGGCGACCGCGACGCGCGGCTCGCCGGTCACGTTGTCGTGGCGGCGGGTGGTTCCTCGGTGATCGGCGCGACCGTTGCGTTCGAGATCGAGCGGAGCGTGGCCGGTGGAACCGGGAAGACGGCAGTGGCCGTGCCAGCCGCCGCCCAGACGACCTGGAAGCGACCGAGGTCCGGGTCCATGATCACCCGCATCGGGCGGCTGTGGCCGATCGGCGGGATGCCCCCGATGGTGAATCCTGACAGCTCGTTCGCCTCGCGAGCCGTCGCCCGCCGGACGTCTCGCGCGCCGGTCACGGCTGCCAGGCGCGCCAGGTCGACCCGGTTGGGGCCCGAGACGAGGCACAGGATCGGCTCAAGGGCGCCGTCCTCGCCGGGATGGACGAAAACGAGCGACTTGACGATCTGCCCGAGCTCGGCGCCGACCGCCGCCGCCGCTTCCGCGGCCGTGTGGGTCGACTCGTCGAAGACGTGGATCTCGAGCTCAACGCCCTTCCGGTTCGCGGCGTCGAGGACGCGCTGGATGGCGGGATGGGCAACCGGGTCGGGCACGGCCGGAAGTCTAGCATCGGCTGCCGGCTCCCAGCGCTGGCCGACCACCCGGCGCGGAACCGCGATCGACGTCGGGTACGATCCGGCGATGGCCAATCGCGCGCTGATCCTGGCCGGCGGCGCCGGTCCCCATCGATCGGCGCTCGATGCCGCCTGGCCGGGCTGGAACCGGGAGGTCGACCTGGTGGTCGCCGCCGATGCCGGTGCCCTCCTGGCCGACCCGCTCAGCCTGCGCCTCGACCTGCTGGTCGGTGACTTCGATTCGCTGGGGGCCGACGCGCTTGCCCGCTTCGAGGCGGCTGGCGTCAGGGTCGAGCGATCTCCGGCCGACAAGGACGCCTCGGATACCGAGCTGGCCCTGCTCGCCGCCGCCAGCCGGGGCGCGACCGACCTGGTGGTCCTGGGCGCCTTCGGCGGCCGCCTCGACCACGCCCTGGCCAACCTCTGGATCCTCGCCCACCCGGCATTCGCCGGCCGGACGGTGTCCCTCCTCGGCGACCGGACCAGGGTCCGCCTGCTGACTGCCGGCGACCCCGCCGCGGCCGGCGTCAGGGTCGGCTTCGACCTGAGCGGGCGAGCCGGCGACCTGGTCACCCTGCTGCCCCTCGATGGGCCGGCGACCGGGGTCACGACCGACGGCCTGCGCTGGCGGCTGGCCGACGCGACGCTACCGGCCGGCTCCTCGCGCGGCCTCTCGAACGAGGTCACCCCGCCCGCCGGCCGGCCTCCCCGGGTCGAGCTTGGCGGGGGTCGCCTGCTCGTGATCGAGACGACCCTGATAGGCTCCGGGAATGAGCATGCCTGAAGCCGGCGTACGGGCTCCAGCGGTCGCGCTGCCCGATGAGCACGGCGTCATCCATCGGCTGTCTGACCAGGCCGGCCGCTGGACGATTCTGTACTTCTATCCCGAGGACGACACGTCGGGTTGCACGATCGAGGCCTGCCAGTTCCGCGATCTCCACACGACCATTCGGGCTGAAGGCGCCGACGTGTGGGGAATCAGCCCGGATGGCGCGGACAGCCATCGGCGCTTCAGCCAGAAGTTCGAGCTGCCCTTCACCCTCCTGTCGGACGAGGACCATGCCGTTGCGACGGCCTATGGCGCCTGGACCCTCCGGCAGAACTACGGTCGTGAGTACATGGGCATCCAGCGCTCGTCGTTCCTGGTTGATCCCGACGGCGCCGTGGCCTACGCCTGGCCCCGGGTGAAGGCCGATGGCCACCCCGCCGATGTCCTGGCCAAGCTTGCCCTGGCCAAGGCCGAGCGCGCGGCGCATTCCTCGAAGGACTGATGCCGGGCAGCGAAAGAGGCCTCGCTCGTGGGGGGATACGAGCGAAGCCTCGGCGCCGATGATAACCCAATCGCGACGGTTTGGACAACCGATTCGACCACGTTCATGACGACCCAACCACGTTCATGACGAGCGAGCCGACCCCTCCGCCAATCGAGCTGGTCGAGGCCCATGCATGGCGGCCGGACCGGTTCATGGTCATCGCCGCCCACCCCGACGACGCCGACTTCGGGCCGGCAGCGACTGCCGCCCGCTGGATCGACGCCGGCTCGACCGGTTGGCTCGTGTGCTGCACGAGCGGCGACCAGGGTGGCGAGGATCCCGAGGCCGACCCGCTGGCCCTCGCCCGGCTGCGCGAGCAGGAGCAGCGCGCCGCCGCCGCGATCGTCGGCTACGCCGGGGTGAGCTTCCTGCACCAGCCCGACGGTGGCCTGGTCAACGACCTCGTCCTGCGGGAGCTGCTCGTGCGCGAGATCCGGACCTTCCGGCCGGATGCGGTCCTGGCCCAGGATCCGGAGGTGGTGATCTATCCGGGCGGTGGGATCAACCACACCGATCATCGCGCAGCCGGCCTGGCCGCGATCGATGCCGTCTATCCGGCGGCCCGCAACCCGATGGCCTTTCCGGCCCTCGCCCGCGCCGGCCTGGCAGCCCACCGCGTGCGGCGCTTGTACCTGTTCTGGACCCAGGGCCCGACGGCCTGGGTGGACGTCAGTGCGACGATCGGGCGCAAGGTCGCGGCGCTCCGGGCGCACGCCAGCCAGATCCACGAGCCGGAGGCGCTCGACGCCCGGATCGCCGAGTGGGCGGCCGGCGACGGTGCCCGGATCGGGACGGCCGCCGCCGAGGACTTCAAGGTGGTCGTGATCGACGAGGACGAGGAAGAGGCGGCCACGGTCGAGGCGTAGGCAGCGGCCGGCCCCGGCCGGCCCAGCCCGATCAGGCCTCCAGGAGCAGCGGCCTGATCCGGCCCCAGTTGTTCCAGAGGTCGGCCAGGGGTTCGGCTCGCCCGCGCAGGAGCGCCACCATCTCGCCCAGGGTCAGGTCGCTGGCCGCCGCCGCGACGTACTCGTCGGCCGCAACGCGGACCCCGTCGAACAGGTTGGGCATCGTCGCCTCGCTCGGCCAGGTGCGCATCCGCATCGGGTCAAGGCCGGCATAGCCGAGGGCCAGCGACAGGTCGCGCTGGCTCGGCAGCCGGCCGTCGGCGAAGCCGCTCAGCCCATTGAAGCGATAGCCCATCGAAGCGAGGGCGGTCGCGATGTCCCGGCTCTGGGCCTGGCTGAAGATCGCCCAGAAGCCGTCAGTCGGGAACTCGAGCGACGACGCCTCGATCGCCCGGGCGACACAGGCGTCGACAAGGTCGCTCAACAGGAGCTGCCAGCGCCCGCGCTCATCGGCGTCCTCGCCGACCAGCTCCTCGACCACGATCCGGAGCGCGTCGCCGTCGCCCCGCAGCATCCGCAGGATCCGCGGCTGGCCACCGGCGAAGACCCGCTCCGAGGGCGGCGTGATCTCCTCGACCTCGCCCGGCTCGAACTCGGGTCCCCCGATCAGCTTGGGTCGCGGGGCTTCGATCGGCACTGCTGCCGGATCGACCGGGACCCGGCCTGCTCGCCGGTCGACCTGGGCCTCTTCGCAGGCGGCCAGGGCTTCGCGCGCCAGGAAACAGGCCTCGGCGGCCGACTCGGCGTTGATTCGGGCGACATCGGCCTCGAGGCCGAGTCGCTCGATCGCCAGGGCGAGCCTGGTCGCCGCGTCCTGCGCCCGGGCTCCTTCGGCCACGGCGTCCCGGGCTGCCTGGTTGACCCGGTTGATCTCGGTCAACCACTCCGTGGCGGCCGCCTCGACGGCGTCCCGGGTGCGGGCCGCAGAGTGGGCCCGGCGGAAGGCGACCCGGGCCGCCTCCTTGGCCGTCCGGATCTCGCGCGGGTCGGCCAGGATCGCCGCCTGGGCGGCGCGCAGGGACAGATCGTCATACGTCCGTTGCTGCTCACGCAGGGTATGGTTCGCCGCCGTAGCCTGCTCGCTCAGGCGGTCGGACAGGTCACAGCGCTCGGCCGCGACGCGACGCTCATCGGCACACGGACCTGCGACTGGACGTGCGCCGGCCGGCTTGCCGTCGGCCTGGCCACGGCCGGCTGGACGCGACGGTGGGCCTGGCTCCGCGGCGGCCTGCGGTCGGTCGGCCAGCGCGACGGCAGTCGTTGTCGCTGCGTGGGGCGCCTGTCGGAGCGACACGACCTCGGAATCCCGTCCGCGCGCGGTCGGGACGGCAACCAGGGCGCCGCCACCGACGGGCGACAGAACGTCCGTTCCACCAATGCCTGCCCGCGGCCGGCCCTGGTACCCGCTCGCGACGGCGCCGAGGGTCACTGGATCACCCGGCCCGCCGCGTCCGGGCGGCGCGGCGATCGAGCGATCCTGGTGGACGGCGAGGGTGGCCGACCGTCGCTGGGGAATCGCATTGGGCGTGACCGTCACCCGGATCTCACGCACGGGTTGGGGCCGAACGCGCATGAACGAGATGAGAACCGCGCCGGCGGCCGTGCCGACCAGCAGGCCGAGTGCCAGGGTCTCCAGCTCGTTCAGGCCCAATTCCTTCCAGGTCGCTTCCGGGCACGGGGCGGCCCCGTTGGCCCTCGCCCGAGGGTAGCTGCACTACTGGCGGGCGTCAACTTCGGGACGAGCGGCAGAAATGACCCCGATCCAAGCAGGCGATCGGGCCTCGGTGGTAGATTCGACGTGGTCGGTGATCTGCCGGCGCTCCCTCCTGCCCGAGCCGATCAAGGGAAAGGTACGACCTCGACTTGGCCATCGACCCGAATCAGGAATTCCTCGTTCAGCCCGTCGACGCGTCATGGCTGCAGTGCAACATCGAGTGCCAGGAGGCGTGCCCCGTCGGGACGAACTGCCGGGGATACCTGAACCTCGCCGCTGAGGGCCGTTTCGAAGAGGGCTACATCCTGAGCCGCGACCCGAATCCAGTCGCGGCGATGTGCGCCTACGTCTGCTCCGCTCCGTGTGAACGAGCCTGCCGTCGTGGCGACATCGACCGCCCGCTCGCGATCCGGGCGATGAAGCGCTTCCTGGTCGAATGGCACGAGGCCTCGGGCATTCCCGACGTGATTCCGCTGATCACCCCCCGCGTCGAGCGGGTGGCCGTGGTTGGTGCGGGTCCGGCCGGGATCTCCGTCGCCCGTGAGCTCGCCCTGAAGGGCTTCCAGGTGACCGTCTTCGACAGCCTGCCGTACGGCGGCGGGACGATGCTGATCGGCGTGCCGGCGTTCCGCCTGCCACGCGAGGCGATCGAGATGGACATCCAGCTGGTCGAGCAGCTGGGCGTGAAGTTCGTGTTCAACACCACGATCGGCAAGGACATCCCGTTCGAGCAGCTCCAGCGCGACTTCGACGCGATCTCGATCACCGCCGGGGCGATGGACGCGGTCGCCCTCGACGTGCCCGGCGGCGACCTCGAGGGCGTCCAGTACGGCGTCGACTTCATGAAGATCGCCAACCTCGGCCAGGAGCTCGAGGTCGGCCGCGACGTCGTCGTGATCGGCGGCGGCTACACCGCCATGGACTGCTCGCGGACCAGCCTTCGCCATGGCGCCGAGAACGTCGCGATCGTCTATCGCCGGACGCGCTCCGAGCTGGTCGTTGATGAGGAGGAGCTGGGCGAGACCGAACGCGAAGGCGTCCGGATGGAGTTCCTGGCCAGCCCGATCGAGGTTCTCGGCGAGAACGGCCACGTGAGCGCTGTCCGCTTCATCCGCAACCGGCTGGGTGAGCCCGACGCTTCCGGCCGGCGCTCGCCGGTGCCGATCCCGGGCTCCGAGTTCGAGATCAAGGCCGACACGGTCATCCCGGCCGTCTCCCAGTCGGCCGACCTCACCTTCCTGCCGGTCGAGGCCAGCTTCGAGATCAACCGCGGCCGGGTCAAGGTCGATCCGGCCACCTATGCCACGAATGTCCGGGGCGTCTTCGGCTGCGGTGACTTCGTGACCGGGCCAACCACCCTGATCGAGGCCGCCGGCCACGGCAAGAAGTGTGCCTACGCGATCGACCGCTACCTCACCGGCCGGACCGACGTGACGGTCACGGCCAACGTCAAGATCACCAGCTCGTGGCGTCACGACATGCCCGAGTTCTACGACGTCCTGCCCCGCCAGCACATCCCGATGGCCCCGGTCTCGATGCGGATGCCGTCGCCCGAGCCGTCAGTCAACTTCACCACGCCGGTCGAGCTCGGCTACAACGCCAACCAGGCGGTCGCCGAGTCCACCCGCTGCCTGATGTGCAACTTCAACATCTGGTTCGACCCGTTCCGCTGCGTCCTGTGCGGGGCCTGCGCCGACGTCTGCCCCGAGGGCGTCATCCACATGGTCGACGTCAACCAGCTCAAGAGCGAAGGGCTGCTGCCCGAGATCGAAGAGGCTTACGGCTGGAGCCAGGGCGCCGCGATGATCCTCGACGAGGAGCGCTGCATTCGCTGCGCCCTGTGTGTCAAGCGATGCCCGTTCGACGCCATTACGATGGAGCGGTTCGAGCTCCAGGAGGTGTCGAGCGACGGCCGGCTCTACAAGGAGTCGTACCGTGATGCGCAACTCGCCGGGACGCCCGGCGTGGCAGGAGGATCCCGGTGAGCTTCCTCGAGCGGGTGGACCAGAGCATCCGCCGGAGCGTCGTGTGGCGCTCGCTGTTCCGCCAGCCGTACCCCAACGACGAACGCTCGCGAGCGTACGCCGTGATGAACAACGTCTTCCTGCACATCCACCCGGTCCGCGTCCGCCAGCACGCGGTGAAGTTCGCTTATACCTTCTGCCTGGGCGGCCTGAGCTTCTTCCTGTTCCTGGTCCTGACCGTGACCGGCGTGTACCTGATGTTCTTCTACGTCCCGTCGGCGACCCAGGCCTACTCGAACATCCTGTCGATCCAGAGTGAAGTCGCCTTCGGCCTGCTGACCCGCAACATCCATCGGTGGGCCGCGCACCTGATGGTCTTCTTCGTCTTCCTGCACATGATGCGGGTCTTCTACCACGGGGCCTACAAGCCGCCGCGTGAGTTCAACTGGGTCGTCGGGGTGGTCCTCCTGTTCGTCACCCTGATGCTCTCGTTCACCGGCTACCTGCTGCCCTGGGACCAGATCGCCTACTGGGCGATCACGATCGGCACGAACATGGGCGGCTACGCCCCGCTGTTCAACACGCCGGCCAAGCTGATCCTGCTGGGTGGACTGGAGGTGGGACAGAACACGCTGCTGCGGTTCTATGTCCTGCACATCATGGTCTTCCCGTTAGTCGCGGCGATCTTCCTGGCCGTCCACTTCTGGCGAATTAGAAAAGACGGAGGCATCTCGGGGCCGCTATGACCGACGTCAAGAACCCGCCCGAGCCGCGCACCGTCGTCCCGGTCGATCCTGCCCGCCGGACGGAGATCGACAAGCAGCGCGTGCCGATGTCGGCGCGCCCCTACCGGCTGCTGGCCCTGGTCAAGCAGGACGCCGTCGTCCGGGTCCAGAAGGAACCCGACGACACGGTCATGACATGGCCGCACCTGCTCTCGATCGAGTTCCTGGCCGGCGGCCTGATGAGCATCTTCCTGCTGATGATGGGCCTCTTCGTGAACGCCCCGCTCGAGGCTCTGGCCAACTCGAACGTCACTCCCGCCGTGGCCAAGGCGCCCTGGTACTTCCTGGGGCTGCAGGAGCTCCTGTCGTACTTCCACCCGACCGTGGCTGGCGTCCTGGTGCCGACCTTCGTGCTGGTCGGCGCGGCCCTGATCCCGTTCATCGACCGGGGCAACCTGACCGCCACCCGGCCGTCGCAGCGCAAGACCGCGGTTGTCCTGTTCAGCATGTTCTGCGCCCTGGGCCTGATCGTCACGTTCGTGGGGATCTTCTTCCGCGGCCCCGGCTACGCGTTCGTCATCCCCTATGTCAATACCGACGGGCTGCACTTCAGCCTGTGATGGAAAGTCCCGAGGCACCCCGATGAGCAACTACCAGGTCGAACCGGCCGGACGGCCACAAGCCCTGTCCAAGGAGGCGATCAAGGCCCTCCGCAAGGAGCAGGTCCAGGGCGTCTCGCGCCGCCAGGTGCTGCGCACCGCGTTGGGCGTGGGGATGACCCTCTTCCTGGCCGAGCTGACGGCGGGCACGATCGGCTTCATCTGGCCGGCGATCGCCACCGGCAACAAGAGCAAGGTCCTGATCGGCACGTACTCCGACGTCAAGGCCCAGAACTCGAGCCTGCCGATCAACAAAGGCTTCCCCGCCTACTACAGCGCCGCCAAGGCGTACGTGATCCTGATCGACACCTCGCGCCAGGAGTTCGTGGCCGGCGCCGACGCGACTGGCGACGGGACGGACGTCAACGTCCGGGCGCTCTACCAGCGCTGCCCGCACCTCGGCTGCAAGCCGAACCCGTGCCTGAAGAACTTCTGGTTCGAATGCCCCTGCCACGGGTCGCGCTACGACCGGCTGGGGATCAAGGCCCTCGGCGCCCAGTACGGCCCGGCGCCGCGGAGCATGGATCGCTTCTCGGTCGTCGTCGACGGCGCCGGAGCCCTGTCGGTCGACACGCTCAAGATCACCCTCGGGCCGTTGCCGATCGCGCTCGGCCAGCCAGGCCTGATCCCGCCCCTCTCGCCCACCGGTTGCCTGTGACCACCACCGGCCTGCAGCCGCGAACAGGCGCATGAGCGAGCCAAAGGACCCCGAGTCGCAGGAGCGGCTGCCCGCCACCCGCCCCGAGAGCCTGCCGGCTCCGGTCGAGCGGTTCACGGCACCGGCCTCGGCCCATCAGCTGGCGCTCACGCCGGAGCGGGCCGCGTCGATCGTCCGCCAGAGCTCGAATGCCCGCTGGGTCGGCTTCCTGGCCGTCCTGTTCGTGGTTGTCTTCGTGATCGTCTACTACTTCTACGACCTGGGCTTCCCGGGCATCGCGAACTCGTCGCGGGAGGCCAAGGAAGTCGCGGCCCAGCAGGTGACCTCGGTCGAGGCCGGCTACAACCTGTTCGAGGCGAACTGTGCCCGCTGCCACGGCGCGGCCGGTCAGGGTGGCATCGGCCCGGTCCTCAACGACCAGGCCAAGCTGTATGTCCACCTCAACCCGCAATACATCATGAATGTCCTGACAGTCGGCGGCCGCTACGTGTGCGGCAATCCGACCAGCCTGATGCCGGTCTGGGCGGACACCAACGGCGGGCCCCTCAACTATGTCCAGATCCAGAACCTGATCGACTTCATCCGGGCGCCCAACACCCTGACCTACACCATCCGCGACAACAGCACGAACGAGCCGATCCTCGATTCGACGGGCAAGCCGGAGACCGCGGTCGGCTGGCGCGACCCGAACTACGCGCCGGCGCCCGGGGCCACCCCGGTGCCCGACTGCTGGAGCTCGGCCCTCACCGCCTCGCCGGCCGCCAGCGGCGCAGCCCCCGCCACGCCGGCGCCGGGCGAGACGGTGGTCAAGCTCGATGCTCAGAACATCCTCTTCAGCCAGACGAGCCTGAGCGCTCCAACCAACACGGCGTTCGACCTGCAGTTCGACAACATGGATGCCTCGGTGCCCCATAACGTCGTGATCGACGACTCGACCGGCAAGGCCGTCTTCACCGGCGCGATCTTCAACGGCCCGGCGACCCAGGACTACGCCGTGCCGGCGCTGCCGGCGGGAACGTACGCATTCCACTGCGCGGTCCACCCGACGGCGATGACGGGGACGCTCACGATCAAGTAAGCGCTGCGCCGTCCGGACCCGGCCGGCGCGAGGGATGGAGGAC
This sequence comes from Chloroflexota bacterium, assembly GCA_003169655.1. Taxonomy (GTDB): domain Bacteria; phylum Chloroflexota; class Limnocylindria; order Limnocylindrales; family CSP1-4; genus Palsa-1033. Next base: position 5,703 of record PNAZ01000111.1, on the reverse strand, counting down.
GATGGCCGGACAGACGATCAGCACGGGCAGCGCGGGCCGGAAACGGGTCCTGTTCGGGCTGCTCGACAGTGACGGCTGGACCTGGGCCTCGATCAAGGCGGCCTTCTGGTTCGTGGTGATCATCATGCTGCTCGGCTACATCCCCGACCGGGCCTACTACTTCACGGTTTTCTCGACGATCGACGTCGGCGTGAACGTCATCTCGCCGATCAACTTCTGCCCCCCCAGCAACCGGACCCTGCCCTGCCCGGCACCGGCCGGCGCGCCGCTGCCCTGGGATCCGTCGCCGAGCCAGCTGGCCCTGCCCGGGCCGCGAACCGACGGTGGCGTCGTCCAGGCCGGCACGAACCTGTTCTATGTCGGCGGCACGGACGGCACGACGGTCTCCGACCAGACCTATGAGGCGCCCGTCTTCAGCGGCAACTTCGGGCCGTGGCAGAAGGCGCAGCCGCTGCCCGCTCCGCGGACCGACGCGGCGGTCATCTTCATGAACGGCTCGATCTACGTGATCGGCGGCTCGGGTGCCGACGGCAAGCCCACCTCGACGGTGTACGTCGCGACCCAGGACACGGCGACTGGCGTGTTCGGCGCCTATGCCGAGGACACCGCCCTCAAGCTGCCGGCCGCCCGGTCGTCGGCGACGGTCGTCGTCGTATCGGATGGGCTGGTCGTGCTCGGCGGGACCGACGGGACTGGACCAACGACGTCCGTCTGGAAGTCAACGGCCGACTCGACCGGCAAGCTCGGGGCATGGGCCGCCCAGGCGCCCCTGCCCCAGCCCCGCAGCGAGGCCAACGGGGCAGCGATCGGCAGCGAGGTGTTCGTCTATGGCGGCCGGGACGCGAGCGGCCCGACGGCCACGGTCCTGCGCGGCAACCTCGGCACGGCGACGGTCTTGGCTTCGCCGGCCCCCGGCGCAACGCCCGCGCCGAACCCCTTGCTCGTCCAGCTGTGGGGCACCGGCACCGGCGCCTCGAACCTGCCGGCCGCCCGGACCAAGGCCGCGGGCTTCGTCTCGAACGGGGTGATCTACCTCGTCGGCGGCAGTGACGGGACGTCGCCCAAAACCGAGGTCTACTGGACCACCCCGGATGTGAACGGCAACATCAACGGCTGGCTCCACCTGAACCAGACCGACCTGCCCGCGAGCTCAGGCGGCCTGGCCGGCTCGGCCGGGATCGCCAGCGGCTCCGAGTCATTCGTGGTCGGCGGGACCACCTCGAGCGGCGTGATCAGCGCCAGCGCCCGGGCCAACCTCGCGCCGCAGCCGCCGTTCTTCGCCCTGGGCCTGATCGGGGCCACGATCCCCGCCCTCAAGATCGACGGCGACGTCGGCCAGCAGCTCGGCTACCTCAGCGCCGCCGGGGCCGGCACGGTCGACTTCATCCTGCTGATCCTGATCGGCTGGGCATTCGCCCACAAGGAACGCACCCGCGAGCTCTTCGCTAAGCTCCGCCGCCGCCGGCACTAGGCCCGCGGCGGCCTAAGCTGCCTTCTAGCTGCCTTCGCCGGGCTCCAGTGGGCCATCGACGAGCGGGAGCTTCGCCCACTGCCAGGCGATCAGGCCGCCGTTCACGTTGCTCACATCAGGCCAGCCGAGCCGCACGAGGTGAGCCGTGGCGGCCGCAGAGCGCGATCCGGAACGGCAGAACAGGAAGAGCGGCCGATCCCGGGGCAGCTCCTCGAACCGGGCGCCGAACTCGGGCAGCGGGATGAACCGGGCGCCGGGGATCCGGGCCTCGAGGAACTCGTCCATGTTCCGGACGTCGACGAGGAGTGGCCGGCGGCCGTCGGAATCGCCCTCGCGCAGGCGTCGCTCGGCTTCGGCTGGCTCGATGGAAGGCACCGCGGGCGGAAAGCTCATCGTGGGCTACCTCAGCTCGATCAGCGGCTGACGACCGGCGACGCCGGCCTCGAGCTCATGCCACCAGGCCACATCGGCCTCGCCCAGTCGCCAGCACAGCCAGACCTTGCGACCCGAGACGAGCGCGGGAAAGTCGACGAGGCCCGTCTCGATGTCCCGCAGGCTGACCTTCCAGCCGTCGATCCGGACCACGCCGGCCTGCATCTGGTCGATCACGCCCTGCATCCGCAAGCGCAGCCGCTCGTGCTCGGGCCCGGCTTCGGTGGCGTCGAAGGCGGCCTTCAGCTCGCGCAGCTCGTCACGCTGGTCGCGGAGCTGGGTCAGGATCGGTTCGAGCGCCTCGATGCGCTCGTTGGCCCGGTCGATCGTGTAGAAGTCGGTCACGGCTCGATCGTAGCAAGCGCGACCGGATGACGCCGGGAGCCATGCGTACGGCCCCGGACCCTGGCCTGATTCAGGATGAAGCGGTCGGCGCGCGAAGCGGTCGGGCGCGGGCCCGACCGCCAGGACGCCTGCCCTTACTGGAAGTAGCCGGTGAGGTCCAGGATCAGCTGGACATGCTTGCCGGCGAGGACCTGGTAGACGAACCACAGGTCGCCGGCACCGAGCGGCACGGTGACCCCGTTGGCCCGGTCATCACCGAGCGGGAAGTTGATCGTCGAGGTTGTTGGGTGAGCGACTGAGGCATTGGTCACCGCCACGTAGCCGGCCCCGGTCTGGGCCGTGATCGTGAGGTTGCCGGTGATCGCGGAGGCGGCTGCGGGGACGCCGAAGTGGCCGGCGATCACGGCACTCCGCGAGGTCGTGCCCTGGGCGCCAGTGAGGCCATTGCCGAAGCCGCTAAGACCGACCGCCAGTCGGGTATCGACCCGGCGGCCAGGGTTGAGCGGGTGGAAGAGGAGCCCACCACCGGCGGCTGAGTAGTAGCCAGTCACATCGACGATCAGGTTGGTCGTGGCCCCGGTGGCGGCCTTGTAGACCGCGGAGACCTTGCCGCTGACCGCGAGCGGGATCGTGAGGCCGTTGGCCCGGTCGTCTTTCAGCGGGAAGTTGATCGTGGACGTGGTCGGATTGTTGGTGTTGGTTGGGGTCAGGGCGACGTAGCCCGCCTTGGTCTGGTTGGTCACCGTCACGTTGGCCGTGATCGCGGTCGCATCGGCCGGGATCGTCCCCCCATTGGTGACCTGGAAGGCCTGGGCCACGTTGGCGTGGAAGAGATGGGTCGTATGGCTCGTTCGGGTGTCGAGGACGCGAGTGGTCGTGATCGGGTGGTAGGCCTGGCCTGAGCCCGCCAGGAAGTAGCCGGTCACGTCGAGGATCAGCTGGGTGTGGCGACCGCTCGTCGCCTTGTAGACCGCCGAGAGGGTCCCGCTCGCCGAGAGGGCGATCGTCACGTTGTTGGCCCGGTCATCCCCGAGTGGGAAGTTGAGCGTCGAGCTCGACGGGTTGGCGGTCGGGGTCGGGGTTAGCGCCACATAGCCGGCGCCGGTCTGCTGGGTGACGGTCAGGTTGCCCGTGATCGCGACGGCATTGCTCGGGATCGTGACCGAGTTGACCGTTACCCCCGCGACCGCGAACGTGCGCGGCACGTTGGCCGTGAAGAGCCCTGACAGACCCCGCCCGGAGCGCGTATCGAGAACCCGGACTGGAGCCACCGGGACGTAGCCGTCGCCGGCCCCGACATTGAGCTCATGGATCGTGGTGGACCAGCCTCCCGAGCCATTGGCATAGGGGTCGCCGACCCATACAGCTGCGGGATCCTGGGGATCATTCGCGACGGTGGTGTAGGCACCCCAGTGGGCGCCGGTGTAGGTCGCCGCGCCTGCGGTGAGCAGCTGCGGAGCGCTCCAGGCGGTAGCCGAATCCGACGGCCGGTTGTAGCTGGCGTACGAGGACGCGAACGTGCTCGAGGATGACTCTGTGTAGGCTGTGGCAAGCACGCCGTTACCGCTAAAGGCGAGGCCAGCAAAGGAGGAGTCGAATCCGTTGGTGCCGAGCAGGGTGTCCCCCAGTCTCGTTGGCTGGGCGGCCGGGTTGCTGTTGGCCAGGGTCGTCACCCGGACACAGTCGCGGGTCGTTGAATCGCCGGCCGGGATGCAGGGATAGGTCGCGGCGAACGCGAGGATGCCGTTGCTGTAGATGACGCCATCAGGCACGCCGGTGACGGGCGCCGTCAGCGTCCCTCCCGATTGGGCAGGGCTCGGCGGATTGGCGAAGACCGGGACCACGTTCAGAGCGGTCAGATCGACCACCTGGTCGGCCACGGTTCCATGGACGGCAGACCCGGTGACGTTGATGTACGTGACGTTGCCGGCGGCCGTGCCATTGCCGATCCCGATCATCCGCAGACTCGCGTCGACGACCGGCTCCTGGGTCGCGATCCGGACCGAGTCGAGGGTTGTGTAGGTGCGGGTCTGGAAATGCAGCGTCGATGCGCCGAACCCAGGCTTGAGCTGGGTCCAGTCCTGGATGATCGCCTCCGAGCCGGCAAATGCGCCGCCTATGCAGCCCGGCGTCGTGCTACTACCGCCAGGGCCCATTGCGAAGAGGCTGGCAGTCAGTCCGAACTTGTCGGTGGAGGACCCAAAGCTCGGCAGGTCCGGCAAGGAGTCTTGCCACAGGAATGACGACTCGGTCCACGACCCCAGAGGATCCGCCGTGTTCGAGATGGCATAGTCGATGTAGCCGTGGCCGAAGATGGCCGTATCCCCTGGAAATGCGTTCGTTGCGCAGTCCCAGCTGAGCTCGGACGCGATCCAGCGTTGGCGGAGGGCATCGAAGGCAACCCGGGGCTGGGCGTCGAATGTCGTATAGCCCACTCTCTCGGCCAGCCCGAAAAAGCTCGACAACGTGTCGGTAACCAGGTCCCCACCTGCGCGGTCCGTGAACTCGACTGACGTGTTGACCGCCTGCATGGCTTCATCAGGCCCAACCGCAATCGCGGAATTCGGCGGCGTCTGGTTGCCCGAGCCGGCCTGCGTCTGACCCGTAGCGGCGACCGGTGTCGCCGCGGCCGGCGCCCCCGATGTGGTGGCGAGATCGGGCGGCGGAGGGCCGACGATCGCCGGGTTCGAACTCAATTCGGGACTGATGGCCTTGGCCAGCGCGGCACTGGCGGCCGCCGGATCGAACGGGAGCTTCGCGGCAGGCTGCGCAGCGAGTGCCCGGAGGTTGGCCGTTCGGCTTGCTCCCTGCTGGACGCCCAGGGCAGCCGTGCCCCAGGCCGAAGCGGAGGTCTGGACTGGGGAAGCGGCCAGCGTCGGGGCCGCCTGGGCGAAGAGGCCGGCGATCAGAAGCGTCGCACTTCCGACGCTCACAAGCCGGGCGCCGATCGAAGATCGAAGCATCAAGAAACTCCTCGCTTGGCCGCTCGGCGTACTGCGCTGCCTAAGCTAGCGCTCCGATCGGGCGTTCCTGGGGCGTGCGCTAGCCTACCCTTCCAGATCGTCCTGGGTGGACGTCGATTGCGGCAGCCGGTCTCCCCCTGCAGGACCATTGTCGCACCGAGGCCCTTCTTTCGGGTCGCGTACAGTGGAGAAGCGCCTCGCCGGGGCCGTTAGCTCAGCGGTTAGAGCAGTCGCCTTTTAAGCGATTGGTCCTGGGTTCGAATCCCAGACGGCTCACCATCCGGCCGCCGGTCCAGCGTCTGAACGGCTAGCGCCCTCGGCGGCGGGCGAACCGGCCGAGCAGGCCGGGGACAACGTAGGGCAGGACCCCGGCGATCAGCAGGCCGGGCACGAGCACCCGGGCCGAGGACGGGACCTCGCCCAGGATCAGCCCGCACACGAACAGGACGATCCAGTAGGTGCGCAGCCAGCCCGTCGGCCAGCCGATCTGCT
>PNAZ01000108.1 GCA_003169655.1 Chloroflexota bacterium | reverse complement strand
CCGAGGGAGAACAACACAATGGGCATCATCGCGTGGATCGTCCTTGGGGCGATCGCTGGTTTTGTGGCCAACCTGATCGCCGGTGGCAGCGAGGGGATCCTGGGCACGATCCTGCTCGGGATCGTCGGCGCGGCTCGCGTCCTCCCCTATGTGCTCCTGTCGTACGTGGCCGGGGTCGTCGCCGATCGTTTCGACCGGCGGCTGGTGCTGCTCGTGACCGACGTCGCCCGGGGTCTGATCATGCTCGCACTCGCCGTGCTCCAGGCGTCACACGGTCCGCTCGCGGCAATCATCGGCCTGGCGATCCTGGCGACCTGCTTCTCGACCTTCTTCGGCCCGACGATCGGCTCGTACCTTCCCAGCCTGGTCACCGACGAGACCGAGCTGGGCCCGGCCAACAGTGCCTGGTCGAGCCTCGACAATCTCGCCTTCGTCATCGGCCCGGCGGTCGCCGGGCTGCTGATCGCGATCGGCGGCCTGACCGCCGCGTTTCTCCTGAATGCCGCCTCGTTCGGGGTCATCGCGGTAGTCCTGTGGCGCCTCCCGCAGGCCGCCGGCAGCGTTGCCCTGGCCCAGGCCGAAGCCGCCGGCTCACCTCCGCCAAGCCCGGGGGCCACGACCGGGCTCAGGGCGACCCCCAGCGGCCTGCTGCTGCGGCCCCTGGCCGGGCTCGCGGTGATCGACGTGGCGGCCGGCTTCGCGCTCGGCGGGATCGGCATCCTGACCGTGATCCTGGCCACCCGGCAACTCGGCGCGGGCGAAGACGGGACGGGCTATCTCAACGCGGCGATCGGCGTCGGGGGCCTGCTCGGTGCGGTCGCTTCGGGCCTGGTCGTCGTTCGCAGCCGCCTGTCTGTACCCCTGATCGCCGGAATCGTCGTCTTCGGCGTAGGCCTGGCGGGGCTTGGGCTGTCGTCGTCGCTCGCCGTCGGATTCCTGATGCTGGCAATCGCCTCGGCCGGCAGCCTGCTCGCCGAGGTCGTCAGTACGACCCTCCTTCAGCGGATCGTGCCGCCGGGAGCACGCGGCCGGGCGATTGGTTCGATCCAGACCGTCGGCACCCTCGCTTACGCGGCCGGCGCATTCGCTCTGCCAATCCTGGCCACTGGGCTGGGGATGGCAACGGTCCTAGGGGCAACCGCGGCGCTCGTCGTTGCCGCAGGCCTGGTCGGGACCGCGCTCGTGGGCAGCTCCGGCGCGGAGACCAGCGACCCCGAGCTGGCCGCCGTCGCCCGGCGGGTCGCGGCGTTGCCCATTTTCGCCGGGGTCCCGGCGTTCCGGGTGGCCAGCACCCTGTCGCGGGGCACGACGGTCCAGGTGGCAGCCGGCGAGCCGATCATCCGGCAGGGCGATCCAGCCGACCGGTTCTACGTGATTCTCGATGGATCGGTGGAGGTCACGCGGTCGGAGAATCCGGGTGAACCGGCCCGGCGGCTGCGCAGCCTCGGTCCCGATGACGCCTTCGGCGAACTCGGCCTGCTGACCGGAGCCGAGCGCAGCGCAACGGTCACGGCGAAGACGCCGGTTCGGCTCCTCGCCCTCGATGCGCCGGTCTTCCTTGATCTCGTGACGGCGGGCCCCGAGCTGGCCTCGCGCCTACTCGCCCTCCATCGCGGCGCGGCGGTCGTCTCCGCGAGTCCATCTCCGGTGAGCTGAGCCTTCCGGGTCGTCAGGCGGGCTGGTTCGCCGTCGCAGCGAGGATCGTCTTGACCTCGAAGGGCGTGGCCTGGGGATAGCGGCTGCGAATCAGCGCCGCGAGTCCGGCGACATGCGGCGCGGCAAAGCTGTTGCCGGTGGCGACAACGTGACCGCCGCCTTTCCAGGCGACCTCGACGTCCACCCCATAGGCACCGAATTCGACGGGCGGGGCCGGGTTGTAGAACCACGTCCAGGGGTCGCCCACGTCGTGGGCGGCGACGGACACGACCGCTGCGAAGAGCGACGGGTAGCTCGCGCCCGGGACGTTGTTGGCCGCACTCACCAGCAGGCAGTTCGCGAAGTACGCCCGGTCAGCCAGGTCGTGGAAGATCGGGAACATCGCCTCGCTGCGTGACGACAGGCTCAGGTTGGCCACCGTCGCGCCCTGGGAGATCGCCCATTCGAGGCCGGCCGCAAAGATCTGGCCCTTGCCCTTGTTGTCCGGCCCGAGCACCCGGACCGAGATCAGCTCGGCGGCCGGGGCGAGGCCGTGGATGATCCCGGCGCAGGCCGTCCCATGGCCGACGACGTCGATCGCCTCGGGATCCGGTCGAACCGTCGGTTCGTCGTCGTCGCCGAATTCGATCACCACGCTCCGGACGAGCTGCCCCCCGACGTCCGGATGGTCGCGCTCAACGCCCGAATCGATGATCGCCACGGTGACCCCGGCGCCATCTGTGCCGCCGAAGACGGTGGCCCGATCCAGGTCACCAAGGGGTCGGGATCGGAGCAGGCCGGTCCGGCGCTCACCGACGAACGGCTCGCTCCACGCGGGCAGGTCCGAGTCGCTCACTCGACTCCGCGGGCTCGACCGGACCGCCGCCGCTGGCTTGACCGACGCTCGGCCCGGTGCGCCACGACCTCGAGGATCTCCGCCAGGAGCTCGAGCTCGCCAGGATCGGCCTGGCGCAGGCGTGCCACGCGGTCGACGATCGTCCACAGGCGACCCTCGTCATCACCGTCGAGATCGGCGGTTGCCAGCTCGACGATTCGCTGGACCGTCGCGGCGCCGGCCGGATCATCGGAGCCGCCCAGGGACGCGAGCGTCCCCTGGAGCAGGGTGGCGATGTCGCGCTCGACACGGGATGCCCGGATCGCCACGGTCGCCTGGCGGGCAAAGACGCTGGCCAGCTCGATGTCACGCAAGCTGAACGCCGCCGAGGAGCGCTTGTCGAGCACCTCCAGGACGCCCAGCGAACCCTGTTCGTCGATCAGTGGAACGGCGATGATCGAGCGCGGCACGTAGCCCGTCGCCTCCGCCGCACCACGCCCGAAGCGGGCGTCGCGTTCGACCTCGGAGAGGGCCAGCGGCTGGCCCGTGGTGAAGACGTAGCCGGCAATCCCCTGGTCGGGGGCAATCGCGAGCCCGATCACCCCCTGGCCCTGCTCCCCGGCCGCGACTTCGAAGACGAGCTGGCTGCGAGCCGGGTCGAAGAGCGCGATCGAGGATGCCTCGGCATCGAAGAGGGCCACCGTCGCTTCCACGATCGAGCGCAGGACTGCCCGTTCGGCACCGTCCTCGAGGCGACGGGCAATGCCACCCCGTCGGGCGATGGCCCGGAGCAGGTTGAGTCCGTCGGCATCGAGCCGGTCGGCGAGACGTCGGGCCGGGCTCACCGGCGGATCATCGGGGAATCACCCGAGGGTTCCCAAGACCTCACCGGTCGACGCTTCGAGCCAGCGCCACCAGGTCGGGGATCAGCAGCTGGTCACGCTCGAGCTGGATCAGGCCGCGGGCCACGAGATCCTGGAGCAGCCGATTGACGGTCTGACGGGTGCCTCCGATCATCCCGGCGAGGTCAGATTGCGTGTACGGCCATTCGAGCGCGATGTCCGTCGTCCGGCTCGGGTCGGTCTCGCGGGCGATCGTGACGATCCGGCTGGCGAGCCGGCCGGGCAGGTCGAGGAAATGCAACTCGCCGACATGGCTGGTCAGCCGGCGGAGCTCCGCAACCAGGCCGGCCATCAATGCCCTGCGCAGGGCCGGTTCCTCTTCGACGAGGCTCTCGAACGGCTCCCGTCGGAGGACGAGCGTCTGGGTCGGCTCGACGGCGATCGCCGTCGCGCTGTGGTCGGCGCCATCGAGCAGAGCCAGCTCGCCGAAGAAGGAGCCACGGTCGAGGGTGGCGATGATCGCCGCGTCCTCGCCCTCGGGCGACGGAAGGACGACCTTGACCGATCCGGATTCGACGATGTAGAGGGCGTCGCCGGGATCGCCCTGGTGGAAGATCGTCTCGCCGCGCCGATAGCGGCGGACGCGCAGCGAAGCGCAGACGGTATCGAGCGTGACTTCGTCCATCCGCGCGAATAGCGCGCAGCGCTGGAGGGCACTGCGCGCAAACGCGAGCTCGATCGGTCCGTCAGCCATGTGGCCTCATGGGGTGCAAGCCGATCCCTGTTGGGGGGACCGGCTTGCTGGATGCGGCGTCAGCCCTTCTGGTGGGTCCGCTTCGGATCGTGGTCGAGGCGGCTCTGGCGAGCCTCGTTGGCCAGCTGGTGCTGGCGAGCTTCGCGCTCGATGTCCGAGTTCCGCGCCTTGGCGAGGCGCATCGAGGAGCCGGCATCCGGCATCCAGTGGCCTTC
>PNAZ01000089.1 GCA_003169655.1 Chloroflexota bacterium | reverse complement strand
CGATCACGGCCAGGTCGGGCACCCAGTCGACGAGGATCGACTCGGCCTCGGCCAGGCTCTCGACGGCCCGCACGACGAACAGGCCATGATTGAGCGTGAGCTCGATCAGGCCCACGACCAGCGGCCGATCAATCAGGACCACGGCGCGGCGCGCCTCGGCCGGATTGTTAATCATCGACGGCTCTGTAGCAGATGAGATTCGCGCGATCCACTCGTGTCATATTGCGGCCTGCCCCCCGGCCGGTTACGCGAGTTCTGGTTCCACGCGGTCATCGGCCGAACGCGGCAATAGTAATCGGCGGCGCAACCCCCGACAATCGCGGCCGCCGCGACGCGGAGCGAAGCGGCGGATCGTCAGCCCGTTGGAGCCGGGCTGATCACCCCCGAGCTGCGACCAGTGCGAGCGCTCCAGGGCACTCCCAGGCGCGGCAGGAGGTAGCGATCCAGGCCGTAGTAGCCAGCCACCTTCCAGGCCAGGATCAGGCCGATTGCGAAGGCAAACATCACCGGGTTGGTGGAGGTCGAGCCGGCCAGCAGGTAGGACATGTTCATGGTTGCCCCAAAGAAGGCCGCGATCCCGGTCAGGACACCGAGCAGGAGGCCGATCCCGATGGCCATCTCGCCGAGGGTGATCAGCCAGCCGAACCAGGTCTGGGCGTTGTTGTTGATCAGGAGCTGCAGGAAGCTGCGGTACCACTCGAAGGTGATCGCCGCGTGACCGGTGGTCGGCACGGCCACCGCACTCTTCCAGTATCCGAGCAGCGAGGCTCCGCCATCGACCCAGCCGGTGCCGGTCAGCTTGTCCCAGCCTGCCGTCAGCCATTCGAAGCCGAGGAAGAGCCGGATCGGCAGCCAGATCAGGCCCGCCCTGGTGTTGCTGAACAGGTAGCGGGTGAAGGCCGGGCCTTCGACCTCGACCGTCTCTGCCTGGGGTGCCTTGCGATCCTCGAAGAGGAGCGCCAGGACCAGGATCATGAGGACCCAGAAGACGATCGAGGCGATCCCGCGCTCGGTCGAGCCGACCGCCGGGAAGAACCACGGGTTGACCATGTAGAAGAGGACCGCCGCGGCCACGATGGCGAGCGGGACCGCGAGGCTCCGATAGCGGGTCAGCATCGCGTTCAGCTCTGGCTGATGCCGCGCCGGCCGCGGCTCATGCCGGCCAGAAAGACGATGACGATGGCGCCCACAGTGGCGATCGCGATGCTCTCGGGGTTGATCCCGTCAACGGTCCCGATCTTGAGGATCGACGTCGCCACGAAGCCGCCGACAAGGCCGCCGACGATCCCCAGGACGACCATCATCACGAGTCCCTCGCGGGAACCCATCACCATATTGGCCAGGAAGCCGGCAATCGCACCGACCACGATCCATGAGAAGAAGCCCATCTGAGTTGATTCCCTTTGCGAGGCGATCCGCCCTGTGCGCCCGGCCTGCCAGACAGCCGGCGCCGACAAACGACGACCATGAGCTGCCTTTGGGCCCGAGTCTGAATCGTGACCTGGCCGGCGTCATGACGGTTCGTCATGGCCCGCCGCCCTCGATGAGCGACCGATCAGGGTTGGATAAGGGACCGCCAAGGGCGGCCCGCTACGGTTGGCTCCTCAGTCGCCGGATTCTCGCCGGGGAAGAGGGTTCCAGATTGAGCACGAAGATGCCCATCCTGGCGGTCGGCGGCGCGCTGCTCCTCGCCGGCAGCCTGACCGGCAGCGCCAGCGCGGCTCCGCCGCTGTCGACGGCAATCCGGATCGTCGGCGACTCGCACGGATTCGTGGCCGTCGCCGAGACCGTGACCGGCCATGGCACGGTCGTCGATACATTTCGCGGCTTCCTCGGGACGATCAGGCTGGCCGGACAACCGGGCTCGACCATCTCGGTCCAGGTGGTGACGCCCGACGCCCGCGGACGAGGCTCGATCCGGGTTCGCCTGGGGACCGCCGGTCCAAGGTCCAGCCTCGCCGGCGCGGATCAGACGCGCAACCTGGCCGACCTGGGCGTCGCGGCCACGGCTGTCGCAGCACCAGTGCCGGCCGGCGGAACGCCGTGGATCTCGACCTGCGTCAACATCAATGTCCTGGGCGGGGCCGTCCAGGGGTCGGGCTGCAACAACGTCTACAAGACCCATGTGGCAGGCCAGGACTGGCACCTGTCGAACGAGTACTGGGCGAGCGCCGCGCTGACGGCCTGGCAGGGACCGCTCGGGCTGCACCTTCAGGGCGTCGCCTTCGAGACCACCTGGCATCCCGGCAACACGATCTACAGCGTCGCCCCGACGACCACCCAGCCATTCGGAGCCTGCACGCCGTGGACCGTGACCGCCAGCGGCACGAACAACGGGATCACCGCCGGCGGCAGCATCTCCGGCCAGATCTGTCCCAGCACGCTCGGCCCCTGGAACCTGCGGCTTGGCTCGACCTATCCCAACTCGGGCGCGATCTGGACCGGCAACGTCCAGGGCGTCGCCAACTACCAGGGCGCCGAAGGCGTCCAGCTCGTCCACAGCCCGCCCGGCGTCATGGCGAACTGGGACGACTACTACACGATCAACTACTGCAACGGGATCTGCTTCTGAGAACCGAACCAGGTGGCGCGGCGTACGATCATTGCGCACCTGCGCCTCGTAACAGTGCACCGTGGAGGGCTTCAGGATGCCCGTTCGTCGCTCATTCGCCGCTCTCGTTCTGGCGGCCGCCGCCTTGTCGGCCTGCACCTCCAGCGGGGCCGCGACCGCGCCACCAACGATCCCGTCACAGGCGCCGGCCAGCCAGGCAGCGGGCGCTCCGATGAGCGTCGTCATCGGTTCGGCCACCTCAGCCAGCCTGGGCACGTTTCTGACCGACCCGAACGGAATGACCCTCTACACCCACATCGGCGACAGTGCCACCTCGTCGACCTGCACCGGGCAGTGCGCCGTCGCCTGGCCGCCGGTCCTCGTCGCCACGGGCGGCTCGGCCACGGCCGGGACCGGGGTCACCGGCACATTCGCGACTCTGACCCGCGCGGACGGGACCGTCCAGGTGACCTACCAGGGCCTCCCCTTGTACGGCTGGAAAGGTGATACGAAGGCTGGCGATATGACCGGCGAGGGCGTGAACGGCTTCCTGGTCGCCACCGCCGGTGGGCCGCTGCCGGTCCCCAGCTCGTCGATCAAGCCCGGCTACTAGGAACCTAGGGCGCCTGAGGCAGCCCCCCGCGGACGCCTGGCCAGCCGGGCGCTCCGGGTCGTTCTTCCCCTAGACTCTGACCTTCGCGAACCGAGTTTGCTGGAGGTGGCGTGGCTAGGAGGGAGATCCGTTCGGCGGCTGCTCGCCTGGTCCACCGCCTGCAGGGTCGCAGCCCAATCGCCGCGTCGGGCCGGGGCCCGGACAGCGCCTTGACGGAGGTCCTCGGACCCTACGTGCCGAGTGACCATTCCCGCCAGATCAACGCCGGCTACTACATCGACCGGCTGATGACCGCAACGCCGCGGCCGGAGCGGGTGCTCGATCTTGGTTGCGGCGATGGTGGCACGGTCGACGACTTCCGCCGCCATCACCCCGATGTCGATTGGGTGGGCGTCGACATTGACGACTCGCAGGCAGCCCACCTGGAGCGTCGCTCCGACGCCACCTTCGTCATCTACGACGGGTTGGTCGTGCCCTTTCCGGACGAGTCATTCGACCTGGTCTTCTCGAGACAGGTCCTCGAGCACGTCCCCGACCCGCTCGGCCATCTGCGCCAGATCCAGCGGGTCCTTCGACCGGGCGGGGCGCTGATCGGGAGCACGTCGCAGCTCGAGCCGTACCACGCCCGGAGCTACTGGAACTACACCGTCTTCGGCTTCGTGTCCCTGTGTACCGATGCCGGCCTCGTCGTCGAGGAGATTCGCCCGGGGCTCGACGGCATCACCCTCACCATGCGCTCATTTCTGGGCCGTCCGCCTGAATTCAGCCGCTGGTGGCGGGACGAGTCGCCGCTCAACGAGATGATCGACGACTGGGGCCGGCAGACCCGAGCATCAGTCGCCCGGATCAACCTGCGCAAGCTCGCCTTTGCCGGCCAGTTCGTATTCCTCGTTCGACGTCCGGCTTGATGACGGACGACGATGACTCGGGCAGCGAGTCTTCGCGCTGGCCGTACGCCTCGGTTGTGTTCGACCGAATCCGCCGTGAGGCGCCCGTGACCGGCTCCGGGGGGAAGCTGCTTCAGGCGCTCGGCGCCCGGTTGGGAGCCGGCCCACGATCCAGGTTGAGCTCCCCGGAGGCCGAGTCAATATCGCCTGGGGACGATCCCGACCACCCACCGAGGATGCCTGATCGGCCGATCGGGTGAACCGCCTTGTCGTCCTGGCCAACGTCGACCAGGGCCGGGATCAGCGGCGCGACCACCAGGATGGCCAGGAGTAGCCACCAGTCCCGGCCGCGGATGAACGATGCGGTCATCGCCAGCACGAACCACAGCGCGGCGCCGCGCAGGCGGAGCAGGGCCGGCATGGCCGGCGACAGGCCGTGCAGGTAGAGCGTGGGTGACGTCGCGATCGTGGCCAGCCCGAGCGTCGCCAGGCTCTCCCGGCCGCGCCGGAGCAGGGCAATGACGATCACCACGCCGGCGAGCACGATCGCGGTCGCCGGGCCGACGTAACGAGTCAGGGCCAGGCCCTCGATCGGCCGGATGTTGGCCGCGGTCTGGGCAAACGCCGACAGGCCACGCAGCCAGTCCTGCCAGGCATCGATGCCCACGATGGGCAGGGTCACCAGGACCAGGACGCCGACCGCGACCAGGCCTCGGACGAGCGACCGCCAGCGTCGCTCGCGCACGAGCCACAACGTGTCGATCCCGAGCTGGAGCTTGACCAGCGGGGGCAGGACGAGAACGGACGGGGCGAATGGGCCGAGGGCGAACAGCAGGAGCAGGAACGAGTTGGCGTTGCCGGTCCAGACGCCCTGCAGGAGCGGTGGCCAGATGAGCAGGATCGGGACCCATGGCCAGCGGACGCCAAACCGGCGCAGCGAGACGACCAGCGCGGCGGTCGCCAGGATCGACCAGGCGGCCCCCACGAGGGGTCGGGGGAGGGCCGACAGGACGGCCAGGAACGGCAGGCTGACCGGTGGGTAGACGAAGGGCAGCAGGGTGGGGTCCGCTGGCGCGCTCGTCAGGACAGCGTCCGTATACACCGGCTGGTGGTTCAGGAA
Organism: Chloroflexota bacterium; assembly: GCA_003169655.1. Lineage (GTDB taxonomy): Bacteria > Chloroflexota > Limnocylindria > Limnocylindrales > CSP1-4 > Palsa-1033. Next base: position 3,123 of record PNAZ01000089.1, on the reverse strand, counting down.
CGCGGCGCCCGCATGCAGGTAGAGCAGGAGGTCGCGGTTGAAGAGGGTTCCGATCAGCCGGATGTCGGTCGCCAGCATCGCCACGACGGCCAGCGCGACGAGGACGGCCAATGCCGTCGGGGGGCGACCGCTGGCCCCGGCCAGTCCAGCCCCGGCGACGATCCCGCCGCCGTACAGCAGGCCGATCGTCACCAGGGCGCTGATGCCGAGGCTGCTGTGCGGCAGGTGAACGATTCTCGTCACCGCCAGGAGCGCCGCCACGGCCGCGGCAGCCAGGACGAGCGCGATGACGGCGGTCGAAACCCGCAGGCGGTGGGGGGCCGGAATCAGGCTGATCGCGATTGACCCGACCAGGAAGGTCGCTACCGGACCGAGGATGACCAGGGGATACGGGATCCCGAACACGCTCGGGGCGGCGGCAAACCGGACGAGGTAGACGGCCGCGACGATCGGCAGGAGCCAGGCAAGCAGGGGGCTCAGCGCGAGCTTCGCGGGCCGTTGGTCGGAGGATGCCCCGGAAGGAGGACCGAGGCTCAAGCGATCGCCTAAAGGAGCTGGCTGACGAGAGCCTCGACCTGAGCGAGCGACGCCGGCGTGGCGGTCGCCGTGATCGCCACCAGGTCCGAACTCTTCGTGGCCACGACGCCCTCGTTGTCCTGTCCGCCGTTGAGCGACTGCAGGAAGGTCCGGGCCTGGTCGCCGACTCCAGCGGCGCTCTTGTAGGCGACCGGGAAGCGCGTACTGCGGTTTGACACGTGAGATGCCCCCATTCCGAGAAGGTCGTGTCCTCGATGGCACCCACGACCGAGCGCGGGTTCCGACGCGCAATCTACTCCACGTCCGCCCCGCGGGCCGGCGGGCCTGCGCAAGGCGGCCCGCGCCATGCCATGGATCGACGGCGACGAAGCCGCAGCGCCGGCGGTCGAGGAGCGACTGGACCGTCGGCGCTGCTTGTTCGTTGCGGCCTGCTGGTCGGCGGCAGGGCGGCAAAGGCTGCTCAGTCGGGACCGAGGTCATGTTCAACCGAGCGCATCGACGACGATAGCCAAGGCTGCTGACGGACGCCTGAACGCCGGACACCGCGACCTCACAACCGCATTGCAACTCCGGGGTCCCCCGAACGTCGGTAGAGCGACTCGGTAATCACTCCACGTATCTGGAAGACGCTACCGCTCCGGCCGCGTGGATCCCGGTCATACCGGCTCGCGGCCCTCGTCGCCGGCGGCATCGCCGTGGCGATCGGCGGCAACGTCGGGTTCGACCTCCTGGCCATCGCCATGATCGGCATGTTCGGGTCGGCCGTGTGGAACGCCTGGGTGCTGATCTCCGAGGTGGGCCCCTAGACCTCCCATCGGCGGCTTCGATCGCGTCCGATCCGCAAGGTACGCTGCAAGGACTCCCGCGTACGGTCGAGTGACCACACGAAGGAGTCAGCGACGCCGGACCTCGAGATCATTCGACCTCCCGAGACGCAGGAATGCATCGAGTCCTTCGCCTGGCACAACCTTCGCTTCCACGTGGTCACCCGAGACCCGCTCACGGCGGACCAGATCCGCACGATCCGGAAAGCACTACCCAGGATCGATCGAGTCGGCCGCTTCGCGGAGCTCGTCGCAATGATCCTCGGCCGGCACGTCCAGATCCGGACGGTCCGGCCATCGCCGGACGTCAGGTTCGAGATCGGCCTCTAGAACCCTCCGGCCATGATCGTTTTTGGCGACGGCATGCGTCCTTGCAACGTCAAAGGGAGCGGCGCAAGATCGGCAGCGTTGGTCGTGGCAGGCAGGTTGGGGTGAGTCGCGTGTCGCAGCAATCGACTCGGAAGCTTGGCTCGCTGGTCGCCGGCGGGGTGATCCTGGCCCTGGCGGGCTGGCTCGATTCGCAGGTCCTGGCGGGCCTGCTGAGGACGGCCAATCAGAACTTCGATCCCCTGCCGTTCACCTGGGTTACATCGTTCGGCTTCATCCTCGTGGCGGGAGCAGTCCTCGCCGTCGCGCTGTTGGCGCGCTGGGCACACAGTCCCGTCGTGGGCCTCGTCTACGCGCTGGTCGGCGGATTGGTCGTCTTCGTGGGCCCGTTGATCTGGCTGGGCGCCGACGGCGTGAACGGCGCACCGCCATTCCTGCCCGATCCACTTGGCGGGATCCTCAACAACATCTACCTCTACGGAGAGCAGGGTCCGCTCAACGCCGCGGCGATCGTTGGCGGGGCGATGCTCCTGGTCGGCCTGGCGAGCATCGGCTCAGCGCTGCGAAATCGAGAGCGCGTGACTCCGAGCCCGATCGAGACGGCTGTTCAGCCGAAGTCGGAACCTAACCCACTCTGAACTGGGGCACCCGCCCTCACGGCGTCGCGGCCGGTGGTGCTCCCTTGACCTGCAGGATCGCGAGGGCATTGCCGCTGGGATCGATGATCCAGGCGGCCCAGGCGTAGCCCATGTCCGCGATCCCGTCGGCGTCCGTCGTCGGGTCGGGGGCGTCGTAGGCCTCGATCCGAACCCCTCTCGCTCGGAGGTCCATCAGCTCGGCGTGGATGTCCGGCACCCGCCAGGCAAGCTGGGTCTGGATGTCCGAGGTCCCGGTCGTGCTCAAGGTGACCGCCACCTGGGAGCCGGAGCCGCAGCGGAAGATGATCCGTTCCGGGTCGTCGCGGAGAATTTCGAGGCCCAACGTATCGTGGTAGAACTCGCGCGTCCTGGCCAGGTCCCTGGACAACAGGATCGGAAAGACGAGGTGATCCCCAAGCATGGTCGGCCTCCTGGCATCGGCTGGGTTTTGGGCTGCTGCGCGGATTCAACTTCCGTTGGGCTCAGGATTGAATTGTGAAAGATCGTAGGCCGCGACGGGCCCAGATCCAGCTCGCCAAAGGCATGACGCCCGGCTGAGTCGTGACGTATCGTCCGGCCAGGTAATGCCTGCGGACGAACAGGGAGGCGACGCTCAGGCGAATGGCGAGCCACACGTTCACGGTTCCCGACGCGAGTGGCGCCGAGGTCGTGGTCCAGACGAGTGCCTTCAAGGTCCCCCAGATCCTGCGCGACGGCGAGCTTCTCCCGCGCGAGAAGCGCGGCGGGCCGTTCGTGCTGGCCTTGCCGGACGGGACGCAACGCATCCTGCGGGTCCG
>PNAZ01000128.1 GCA_003169655.1 Chloroflexota bacterium | reverse complement strand
GCGATCCTCGAGCCGGACCGGCGGCAGCTCGGGCTCCCGGAGGGTTACCCGGGCGATCGCCAGGGCATCACCCGGGTCGCTCTTGCCGGGTCGTCGGCTGCGAGCTCGTTCACGCCGGCTCAGGTGGGGCGGGACCTCGCAGACGATGAAGCCGGCCGCCACGAGGTGGTGAGCCACGGGTGCACCGTACGAGGCCGAGCCCTCGATGCCGATCCTCCCTTCTCGAGCGACGCCGCCGGCCCAGGCTGCCAGCTCGGCGAAGCCAGCCTTGGTGCAGGCGAACATCCGTTCGTCAAGGACGCTCCCGACATCGTCGACCGCACAGGCCGCGAGCGTCCGCTTGTGAGTATCGATCCCGATAGCTGCCATGACTGACCTCCGCTGCTGGCCACGTACGGTGGATGTGGGCCGGCCGGGCAGCAGTGCGTTGAGTCAAAGCCACGCTCCTATGAGGCCACGGTCGGTCCGCTCGCTCCGGGGACGAGGGCACTTGTCAAGGAACGAGCCATCCCCCGTGGGCACTACGTATCAGGGCCAACCCGTCTCCGGTGCGAGCACTTTCCCACCTCGTGGGAGGGCCGGGGTCAGTTACGCACTACGTATCAAACGTCCCGGGAGTCCGAGTGGTACTGCCCTGATGGACATGCGCGAAGGCGCTATCGGACCGAGCCGGAGGCTTACCGGGCGACTGCCAACCTGCGCTCGCTCCCCTCACTCGCGGCAATGGGCATCGGCGCGAGACGGAACCCCAAAGGCTCGAGCAGTCGTTCAGCGCGTGGGATGGTCGGCATCGCCAAGGCGCGCTCGATCCGGCTGATCTCGCTTTGCGGGACGCCGCTCGCTAGAGCCAAGTCGCGCTGGCTCAAGCCGGCTGCCTGTCGAAGGGCAATCAGAGTGCTCGCGAAGGCAAACCGCTGGCGCAGGGCAGGATCAGGCTCAGGAGAGATGCCTCGTCGCGCACGTTCCTCGGCAAAGACGTTGGAGAGATCGCTCATGGGACTGCCTTCCTAGTGCTGTATGCCCGAACGATATGGCATAGCTCATCACCTGTCAACCCTACCCAACACCTGTTGACGTCACCGTCTGGCGCGATATCGAGTGGCGCGTCGCTTGGCCTCGGCGATCTCGCGCGTCTGTCGCGTGTCGGAGTCGTCCTCACCCTTGTCATAGGCGCCAATCAGAAGGATCGCGCGTTGACCATCGAAAACGAAGAAGACCCGAACGAGAACGTCGACCTCGATATCGTCGGCACCGCCCGGGTCCGTCGTGCCTGTCCGAGCGCGAATCTGGTCCTCATCGTTGTCGACACGGAATTCGTAGACACCGTCGCCGTCCACGACCTTGTGCATCCACTTGGTTCCGATCAGAGCATTGCCATGGATCGCCAACACCTCTTCGAGCGCGACCTGAAGCGCGTCGAGCTTCGGCGCATCCAGGTCCGCAAGGTCACGGCTGAACGACGCCTGATCGTCTGCGAAGGGGTAGAGGGTCCATCGCGGCTCGCCCGTGAGCACGGCGATCACGGCGTCCACCTGGCTTCGATACTGGCCGAGACGAGCGTCGATGTCTGCGGCGTCCTCGAAGCCCTTCGCCTCCCATTTCCATGCCTCCAGGCTCCCCCACGGGAATGGAGGCCTGATCGCCCCGAGGCGACCGCAGATCGCCCGGATCTCCTCTTGGGCTTCGCCAAAGGCGCCGCTGGCGGCAGCCATATCGATCGTTCCGGTGGCGAAACCCAACAGGAGTTGATGCTGCAAGTCGATCAGCTCGGCGAGGCGGTACGCGTCACCGGGCGTATCGGACGAAGCCCGGCTCTCTGCGGTGGGTTTGGTTCTTCTGGGCATGCGTGGTCCTCAGCCTAACGCCCGCATCGAGGGGAAGCGCGCCTGGGAGCGCATTCCCACGCCCGGCCACACACGCCTGGCCACGTGTCGTTCTTCCGACCCCGACTCTTGCGAACGTCTTCGGGCGCTGACAATCCGTGCCCGTTCCTCAAGGCCGGCGCCGTTGGCGTTGATTCGTCGCCGGATCCCTGATATGTGAACCCCTCGACCATCAGGCATGGACCCGAGAACCGCCGTGTGAAACCCTGCGTTCATTGCAACCAAGAGAGTGCTCGAGCTCGCGGGTCCAGGCGCTTCGCCAGGCCGAGGATTGCTTCGCATCGGGTGTCGTAGTGCGGATCGTCGGTTCGAGCGAATAGGGCCTCGACCGTGGTCGAGTCCGTTGCATCGATCAGTCGCAACAAGGCGGTTGGATCCTTCATCGCGACGGCCGCGAAGCTCCTCGAGACGGGCGAATTCGCCGAACTCCTCGCGGCCCTCGAAGCCGCGATTGCCGGCCGGGCCGATACACCAGCCACGGATCCCCTCGGCCTGTGATGACCGCCGAGCGCCGGCTGGCGGCGGTCGAGGCGGCGATGACCCCGACCGAGCTCGTCGTTGCCTGGCTCGAAGAGGTCCAGGCGCATGGCAGCCTCGAAGCCGCGGTCCGGGCACTGCTTTCGGAGCCCAGTCCGGTGCCGCCCCTCGATCGGCTGATACGAGCAGCCTCCGACGGTGCCCGGACCCGATCCAAGGGCAAGCCAGTTGGCGAGCGCAGCAAGGCGATCGATCAGGCGGTCAGCGAGACCATCTTTCGGTTCCGCCTCGTCCTGCGGATCATCACGGTGACCTGCGACCGGCTCGATCGCGGACTCCTGCTCGAGGGCCTATTCGGCGCTCGGGTGGCCATGCTCGTGACGACAAGTCAGCTCCCGGACAAGCGCGACCCGGGCTATCTGCCGGCCCTCATCGGGGTCCGCGACCTGATCGTCCGGCAAGTCGATGAGCTATTGGCCGCCGGCGAGGCCCGAGCGACGGTCGAGCGGCGCTACCTCGGCGGCCATCCGGCGCTGTTTCCGGACCGCCAGGCCGAATGGGCCGACCGGCTCCTGGAGACTCAGCATCTCGGCGCGATGGCGATCGGACTCACCGAGAAGGAGGCTGTCGCGCTACCTTGTCCGCCAGATCCCGAAGTCGCCGCGGCCCCAGTCGAGCGGCTCGTCGCCGACCTCGTCGAACCAGCCCGGGCTGAGGCACTCGAGGATCTCGGCCAGGGACGACGGGCCTTCGGGATCGCGACGAGCTGGGTGCGCGGGAAGCTGAATTCTGCCGCGACGCCAACCGCTGTTCTATAGGTCCAATTTGTCGAGTCCGGGCAGTTGGGCAGCCGTGGTACTCCCTAGGATGCTTCCATCAGGACCGACCACAACGACCGTCTCGACGCCGTCTACGGTGAGCCCGACGAGAAAGCCCCGGTCGGGACCGTACTCCTCGTCGTCGGCGCCGCGCAGTGGCGCACAGAAACGAATTGAGAAGTCGGTGAGGTCCTTCGTTTGGATGAGGGAATCGACCGCAAGGACCTCGGCCCCAAAAATATCGACCATTACGCGCCCATCACCGAGCTTCTGGAGCTTCTTGATTAGGGCTCGTAGATCTGTAGCTACAACTCTCCAAGCTGCGTAGCCGGCGGCCACGACTGTCGCCTGGACCATCAGGGTGACGGCATCGAACTCGATCCCTGGTCCACCCGCCTCGGCCAGCGAGCGCTCATGCGTTTCAACTTCTCCCGAACGCACGAGCCCTTCCAACTCACCCTTGAGGGCCACGGCATAGGCCTCGCCCGGATCTGCAGAGTTCGATGCGAGAGGTGTTTCGGCGACCTTCCGGAGGTAGCCCTCATGCGGATACCAGACTCGGAAAAGCAATCGGTTCAGCGGCGCCACCGCTCTATCCTAGCGAGCGCAAACCGACGGATGACGCCGACACGATGACTCAATCGTGTGGCGAATGAGCAGCTGGCTGGACGGGCTTTCGACCATCGCCTCTCGAATCGCTGCCACGGTATTCGGCCAAGCCAAGCGCGACCAGTAGGATTGAGCCGGGCTGACGCCGAGACGCTGCTCGTCTGTGCTGCCGAATGCGGGGGCTGTCATGGCTGGACCGGTTGACGAGGCATCATCACAGCCCGCGCCGCGGACTCCCGCGACAAGAAGGCAGCGTCCGTTCGGGTGTCTCCTCGAGATAGTCGAGACGCTCGTCCTGACNNCAACCATCGATGGAGCACTCGTTCCAGCCCGGTGACTACGTGCTCGTGGACAAGCTCTCGCCCCGGTTCGATGACTACAAGCGCGGTGACGTGATCGTCTTCTCGCCCCCGCCCGGCTACGAGGCTGGGGGTACGACGCCGTTCATCAAGCGGGTGATCGGCGTGGCCGGCGATACCGTTTCGATCCACGACGGCCAGGTCTGGGTCAACGGCGTGGCCTTGGTCGAGCCGTATCTCTACGAGGGCAAGCCGACGGATCCACCCGCCGGTCAGAGCACGTGGCAGGTACCGCCGGGCGAGTTGTTCGTTCTCGGCGACCATCGCGCCGTCTCCGAGGACTCGCGGGTCTTCGGGTTCATCGCGAAGTCGTCAGTGATCGGACGGGCCTGGCTGCGCTACTGGCCGATCAGTGGCTTCGGCATCCCCCAGACACCCACCTACCCAGGCGTTCCCGCCCCAGCACCATGAGCCGATCGTGAAGGCTGGTTCACGAGAGTGCGGTCCCGCCGCAGCGGGAGGCACCTACCTCGGGCGCCGGGTGCACACGAGTTGGACCTCATTGTCAGGGCTTCCGCTTCTGTCGCCGAATCGCCCTTGGGCAATGGCGATGTACGGCTTCGATAGCTCCTCGATCCGCTCGCCGTGCTCCCTGATCGCGGCATCGAGATCGTCGGCGCCTAGTCCGGGCAGGCGGCCAAGGGAGCGATCTTCCACCCGTTCCGGTTCCGGGTGCGCCGCCGCCCTGATGGCCTCATCAATATCCTGAAGGTCGTCTCCAAGCGCCTTCGCCTTCATCAAGCGTCGCAGCTTGATTGCCTTAGTCGTCGCTCGAAGGACAAGGCCCTCATTGGCGTCCTGCTCCACGACCAGTAGCCCGGCCGCGGCCAGGCGAGGAAGCCCGAAGCTCATCTCGTCGAATGTCGGGATTGCCCGGTTGAGCCAGTCCGCGTTATCGACGAAGTCGCGCAGGTTGACGGGACGGTCGGGGTGCGGACGCTCGGTCAGGGCGGCAAACAGCCATGCGTCCGATTCTGTGAGGGCGGGATGCGAGGCGCGTGTTCGTCCTTGACTCATCAGCGGAGTGTCACCCGGTGACACGAGTCAGGCAAGGGGTCGTGCCGGCCCCACGTTCGGTCGCAATCAGCTCGGCGACGCAGCGCACACAGGGTTTAGTGGCACGTACATCGTGCCGGTGGAATAGAAGACCGCAACGCCGCGGTCGCCCTCGTAGGGCTGCCCACCAGCCGGCACGATCACGTCGCACCAGAGCGTGTTCGCCTGTGCTTCAGTCGCTTCGGGCCGGAGCCAGACATCGACCTCGGCCGGATCCAGCATGTTCGCGGGCTGGTAGTCCACCTCGCGCACGATCGGCGATTGCGCAGCGTGGATCCTGGCAGCGATCACCTCGCCGGCGGCCGGCGCACAGCCGGCGGCAACCACCGTTCCAAGAATGAGCAGGAGGCAAGCGGCGACTTGGTCCGCAGGCCGTCCAATGCTAGCGCGATGAATCACCGATCGACGCTACCACGAGCGGAAAGGCGCATCCCCCGTTCTCTTCGTGGCCCATGCACGGCGTCTGACCCGAAGGCAACGAGTCAGGCAAGAGACCTAGACCCCTTCCTGTCGTTCCTCGGCGAGTCCTGCCGACGCTGAGCCGGCTCCCGGCACAGGACGGCGTGGCACTCTCGACGTGTCGAGGCCGCCAGCGTCAGGGTCGTCATCCGGACGGTCGTCCGCCTCAAACCGGAGCGGAGCGCCGTGCGCCAGATCTTCTCTCTTTCGGCCCATTCGCTGGACGGCGAACCAGAAGTCGGTCGCGATCTTCCTCAGGCGGTGTGGGTCCTGTGGAGCCGCCGAGAGCCTTGGCATGGGTTGATCCTACGCGGCTCGTCGATGGAGGCGGTTGTGACTAGGGCTGGGGTGATCCGAAGGCCCAGAAGCTGGCGGTGGCTCGACCCCACGATCTGGGGAGAGGGGCACTCAGCCTTAGACGATCCCGGAGGCCGCACGATGAGGGCGTCGTGGCGGCTTCGCCCTTGCCCTTTCGAGTCAGTGTCGCGACAGTGGAACCGTGTCAATCGGCCTGAGGCGAGCAATCGCCTGCGTATTCGCGTCCGGCCCGGCTAAATGAGCACGTTGATTGATCCCGTCCAAGCGGTCGCCGACCGGCAGGCGCTCCGCTCGTGGCTGGGCATCGGCCTCACGCTTGGGCTTCTTGCGCTCTCGGTCCTGACCCTCTGGGCGGTCGACAACGTCGTCGTCTCCGTCGGCCCATTTGATCGCGGCTCGCTCGGCTGGCTTGCCGCTCCGCTGTGGCTCGTGGCCCCCGTAGGAGGAGGGTTTATCTGGAGCTCGCTGACCGTGCGCTGGACCAGGGTCGCGGCCGGCGTGGTGGGAGTCATCGTGAGCGGAGCGGCGTCGCTCGCGGTCTGGCAATGGATCGGGACACCGCTGGACTGCGGCTTTGGGACCGTCACCCCGGCGATCGACTTCCTGCCTCAGACCGTGCTCGTCGGGGTCCTCGTTGGCGGCGGCCTGGCACTTACGGCTGCTCTCGTGACCGCGCTCGTCCGGCTCGGCGTCAGGTGGTGGGCGGTCGTCGTGGGAGTCGGAACGGAGACATCGTTGATGGTCGTGACGTGGTTCATCTTCTTCGCGATAGGCGGCAGCCACACCTGCTTCGTCCCGGGACCTGCTCTCGGCCAGCCGTGAGCATCGGTCCGGTCCGATCACCTGATCGGGGCCGGGTTCGACTGGGCCACTCCGCCGAAGGGGCAGCCGGATGATCAGGCGCTTCGCTTGCATCGCGGGAGCCGTGGCGCTGGCCGGGGCAATCCTGGTCGGCTGTCAAGGCGAGGCCCAGGCACCGGATTCGGCCATCGTTCAGATCCGCAATCTGACGGCTTCGACTGCCGCGGTCCAGATCACCGAGCCCTACTCAGGAACCATGACGCATGGCGCTCCGCCTTGGCATCCGGGCGATTGCTCGCTCGCCTTCGGGACGGCGCCAGGGCATGTGGCGGTCGGCGTCCGTGGCCCGTCGATCGAGGGCAACCCGACTTACGCTGTCGAGGTGGTGGCTAACGGCCCCCAGGTGTGGATCACCGTGACGATCGGGGCGAATGGCCGACATTTGACGGGCGTCCGTGCCAGTGAGATAGTCCGCTTGACGGTATATCGTCACACGGAGTAACTGGATATGGCGCACGACTCCCAGACGGGTGACCTGGGCCGGTTCGCCGAGCCGGCGCTCGTGATCCTGGTCAGCCTGAGCGCAGGGCCCAAGCACGGCTATGCGATCATGAGTGAGGTTGAGGCGGCGACCGGCCGGCCGATGGGTCCAGGGACCCTGTACGCGGCCCTCGCTCGGCTCGAAGAACGCGGCCTGATCGCAGCTCTACCACCGATCGAGCGGCGCCGGCCGTATCGTCTAACCGCTGCGGGCGCGACCGTCCTCGAACAACAGCTCACCGGGCTCGCAGACTTCGTCCAGGTCGGCCTGCGGCGCCTTCGGGAGAGTGCCAGGTGAAGCGCCTGCTTCTTCGCCTCTACCCGGCCCGTTGGCGTGAGCGCTATGGCGACGAGTTCGCATCTCTCCTCGAGGAGCGACCACTCGGGCCGTCGGATGTCGCCGACGTGGTCCACGGTGCGATCGACGCCCATCTCCGTCAGCCCGGGGTTCATTCGATGCGCTCGAGCTGGGTGTGGGGCTTGGCGGCCATCCTCGGCGGCGTGCTGTGGCCGGTGGGGCTGTTCGGGAGCATCTTCGATCCCTCGGGGCGTCCATGGGCGATGACGACCGAGTTCGGGCGTGTGCCGTGGTCCTGGCCGTGGGCGGCGTTCGCCATCGGGGGTGCAGTCCTGCTCGTGGTCGCACTGGTGGGCCTCAGTTCCTTCCACGATCGGCGCTATCCGCGTCTGGCCTGGGTGTCCGTCCTCGTGCCAGTGATCGGCCTTGTCGTGTCGCTCGCTGCAACGGTCGGCATGGAGGTGCTTGGGCGGGACCAGGTCCCCTCACTCTTCGACGCGTCCGACCTCTTTGGACCAGGGTTGTTGGCGTTGGCTGTCGGCTGCGGAGTGTTCGCGGCGGCGACATACGAGGCCCAGGTTCTCTCGCGTTCGGCCGCTACGCTCCTTCTTCTGGGCTCGTGCGTCATGACGGCAACGGTGCTCGGCGGAAGGAGTTCTTGGACCATCGGCCTGATGAAGGACTCCTGGTGGGTCGCCTTCTTCTACCTTGGGCTGGTCTCCTTCGGCTCCGGCTGGGTCGGTCTCGGTCTAAGCGCCATCCGCCAGGATGGCGCGAGTCCGGAACCAGTCACACAGGCTTCTGTCTAACGGGGGATCCGTCCGGCACGATGACATCATCGTGGGCGGCTTCGGGGTCGTCAGCCGCCAGCAGGCAGGATCTCGAGTTGGGCGTTGGCCCAGGGTCCGCTGTCGCCCTGGAGATCCCAGCCAAACTTGCCCGAGCCGGCTGGCTGATCCGACGGCAGGGTGAGGCGCATCTGGAAGGTCACCGAACCGCGAGCCGGGATCGCCGGCGTGGCGTCGCAGTTGAGCTGGTAGTTGAGGACCGTCGCGACCCACGCTGTCGATCCCGTCCCGACGAACTCGGTGTAGGCCGGGCACGGACTCAACGAATAAGCGGCGCCGGTCGTGTTACTCAGGGTGACGCTGTAGGTCAGGGTCGTGCCGGCCTTCGCGGTCGGCGGTGCCGAGATCTGCGCCGTGAGCGGTGATGGCGGTGCGTCGGTGGCCGGGACCGCATCCGCAGGCACCCCGAACTGGCTGACCCAGACGCCGCAGCCGACCGGGAACTTCTTGGTCGGGAACTCGACTGACCCACCGCCGGGCAGCCCCAGGTGGAAGGCCGGATATAACGTTCCGACCAAGCAGCCGGACACACCCGAGATGTTGAGCGCCGCGACCTGGCCGGGTCCGATGTTCGAGGGTGGACCGGGATCGCCGAAGTAGCTCCCCACCGTCACATGCAGGGGGACCAGCGAGCCGTTGGCCTTGACGCCCTCGAGCGTGGGTTCGCCGACCAGCACACAGCTGGAGTCGGAACGGTTCAGGAAGGCAACCGGGAGGTTGAGGTTGCCCAGCCCGGCGCCGAAGTCTCCGACCCGAATGGTGAGATCAGACGGCTGACAGGGACGGGCGTCCGTCGGGAGTGGCACAGCTGTGGGTTCGACGAATGGAGCGACCGGTCGATCCACCCAGGCGACTTCGCCCAGAGGGGCCATTGAGGGGGTCGCCGAAGCGGCGGCAGGCAACGATGCTGTGCCCCCGAGGGTGGTCGGCTGACTCGAGGAGGCCAGCGGCGTGGCCGCGACACAACTAACTGTGAAGCTGGCGACGACCAGCAAGCCGATCAGCCACCGACCTCGATCGATCCGCACGACGCTCATGACGTAATCCTGACGCCTCTACGAAGCGGGCTGTTGCGCCGCCGTCGGTCAGGCGACGTTCGGCGGATCAGAGCGCTCCGAAGGACTCGAAAGCAGGCACGTGCTCGCGGCAGGGAGTCGATTCGTGGGGCTCAAGCTTGGGCCTGCGAACTGCCCGTACACCGCTGCCCAATCCTGGCTTCGAACGACCCCAGACGGGCTGATGCGGATCAGGACACCAGGAACGCTCACTGGTGCGACGGCCATGTCAATACAGTCATCGCCGACAACCCTGATCGTGCCCTGGAGTTGGCCACCGGGCCCGTCCATCCACCCGGTGCCGTTCGCCGGGACTTCGAACCATGCATCGGGCTGCCCTCCCGATCCTTCGATCACCAGCCGCACGTCTCGCGATGAGTCATTCTCAGCCCAAAGAACGAACCGCCCTTCGCCAAGGACGCATCCGGATGCAACCCGAAGCAGGCTGATCCCCAGGACCATCACTCTCGGGCGAAACACTCGGTCCCCCTCGTCGTGCGCCCCTCGATGGGCGAGGCGGCCCGATCATGCGCTGACTTTGCCTGGCCCACCAGCCGCACCATGAGTGAATCGTGCTTCTTATCGCGATCCGTCAGAAGGTGAAGCCGGTCGCTCCTGGGACGAGCGGCGAAACTCGCACCACGCCGCCGCAAGGCGCCATGGGAAGTGCTGCCGTTCCGTACTGATCCGTCCCAGGAAGCGTGACGCGGACCCACCTCGCGGACGGGCAGGCAACGGCGTAGGGCTCATTGTTGGCCGCTCCCGATGGATTGTCGTTGTAGTCGAGGAACGCGGCGCGGGCTCGATGCCGGAAAGGTCATGGAGCCATCGGACGGCGAGATCACGCTCGTCGGCAGGAGCCGGCCGTCGGCTGCGATGAGCTGCAGGCCTGGGGATCCGTCCAGCTGGCATTCTGTCGATGAGACGTTCTGGAGACGGACGAGGTCTCCGATCGTGCCCATCGCTCCGCCGAGGTTCTGCCCGGTGATCCGAACCTGGAAGGTGGTGCAGGTGGGCCAGTCCGCGCTCGCGGCGGGTGCACTCGCGAAGATGAGCAGCTGGGTCTCGGCGAAGGACAGGTCGGGTGCGCCTGCGGGTTGACAGATCGACGCAGCGGTTACCCGCGGCCGATAGTGGCCGGCGCGTGAGTAGACGTGTTCGACGGTCGCTGGAGCATCGCACGAGCTGCTGGCGCTGGATGAGCCATCGCCGAAGTCCACGGTCGCGCTGACCGGCAGCGGAGTGTCGCCGGCCGAGCCGGTCCGCGTGGCATCGACCTTGAATGTGATCCGCAAGTCGGTGTATCCGAACAGGCTCCTTGCGTCGAGCAGGATTGGCGAGCCCGGTACCGACGCCACCGGGGATGGGGTGATCGGGGCGCTTGATCGCGTCGCGGCCGGGACGGAGGCGCTGGGAGGCGCCGAGCGCAAGACGATGGGCGACAACGTTGGCGAAGAGCTCGGTGTAGGGCCCGCACATGCGGCCAACAGCCAGCAAAGCCCCATCCCGACCGCACCTGCTCTGGACATGCCCATCGCGATCCCCCTGAGCGACCTGCCTGGTCACAACTGGTAGACGAAGGAGTCGCCCTAGTTGCTGTGAAGACCCACCACGATGAGTTGATCGTGGGCTTGGCTCAGCCTTCGGGCACGTTGCCGGACGAATCCGATGTGCCCCACATCTCATGGAGCTCGTCCCAGGCGCGGTTCGTGGCAGGGCCGAACCAGGCCCTGAAGCGTGCGGCGAACGGCCAGCCTCGTTGGCCTGAGGCGATGTAGCCGAGATCTGCAAGGAGACCGACCTGGACCGGATAACGAATGGACGCGTCGCCCTCGACAAGGACCCGCTCGACGACGGCAAAGACGGCCGGGAACTCCACCGTCCGATCAGTCTCTAGGAGCCAGACGAGGTGGTGGGCCAGGACGCCGAGGTCGTAATCGATACCCGGCTCGTCATCGGCTCTGGGTCCCGGCACGATGGAACGCCACCGTTCTCGCTCTTCGGGCCAGGCCTCCTCGAGCGACGGACAGGCGCCCAGAAACGCCGGCATGATCACTCGATCGGGGTCGTGGGGTCCTCGTGGCTCGGGTAGGACGGGCATGAGCAAATCCCCCGTTTGTTTCCTCGGCTTCGCGTCAGGAGCGACCCGTCTCGTCGGTCCGAAGGTCATCGTTGAACAGCTTAGGCGCCTTCCGACACGATGAATCCATCGTCTGGTGTCGCCCTTGCAAGGATCCGCTGGTCATCGGTGTTGTACCAAGTGAAGGGCTCGGTATTTGAGCACCATAGCCTTGTGGATGGGGACCTCGTGATGGACGCCTTCGATCAGGCTCTCGGCAACAGGCTCGCGACACTGGAGGCCAGCGTCTCCGTGCCCGATCGACTGCCCGATCTCAACCGGCCGACGCAGCGGCACGTCGGCGTGTCCCTTGTTGTCGGGGCATTCCTTGCACTTGTGGTTGCTGCCACTGCCGTCGGCAGCGTGGTCCTCGTCTCGAACCTTGTCCGTGGCTATCCCGGCATCGAAAGTCCGGGCCAACCACTCGCCGGCGCCGATCTCGAGTGCATGAGTCCACCTCGGGCAGCCGCCTTCCTCGCGGGCCACGGCTATGCCGGCGTCGTGTGGGAGGTCACCCCGAGCGCCGGGGCCGGCTACGAGACCACGACCCCACCCGAACATGGCTACGTCGTACCCGGCGCGATCGGGGGCGACGGCGTCCTCCACATGGTCATCGACCAACGGGCTGGCGGCGGCGTCGGAGCCTGTGCTGGAAAGCCGATGCCATGAGCCTTCGACGACGGGGACGCCCGCCTGTCTCGAGCACTGTTGCAGCGGTAGGACGCCCGATCGCGGCAGCGACTGTTGCCTCGCAGCGGTTCGAGGCAGCCGTCGGGCCACTCTACGCGCCACTGGTTCGCCGCCTCGTGGTCGTCCTTGGCAACGAACAGGATGCCCAGGATCTTGCCCAAGACGCCTACCTCGCGGCGTTCCGCTCCTGGGATCGGTTCGATGGGGCCGATGCCCGTGCTTGGCTGTACACGATCGCTTTGCGGCTCGCTTTCAACCAGCTCCGCGGTCGCAAGCGGCTCCTGGCTGCGCTCGGGCGGGTCCAGCCTCAGGCGTGGGTCGCCCCGTCTGACCCAGACCTATGGGCGGCACTCACAGGTCTCGATCCCCGAACCCGAGCAGCATTGCTCATGAGCGCGATCGATGGCTACACGCAGGCGGAGATCGCCCGGATCCTGGGAGTGCCGGCTGGGACCGTCGCGAGCTGGATCTCGCGAGGCCGGGCGGTGCTCAGACAGGGGCTCGAGCGGGATCACTAGCGGGCTCAGACCCGCACGACGAACCTGTCGCGGTCGGGCTACGGGTTCGGTCCCGAGGCAACGCCGGTCGCCCGCGATGGATGGACCGAGTTCCTAGAAACCAGCGCCTAATCCGAAGAAAACGACCAGGCCCGCCAACCCGATTAGCCCGGCGCCGATGAGGGTGATGAACCCTACGAAGATGAAGAAGTACCACTTCCGCTGGCGAGCGTCCGGCTGAACCCACCCGGACTCGGTCCTCTCGATCGGGCCCGGGGGCGGCTCAAGCTCGTTCATGTATCCCCTCTTGGACCGCCGCGATGACGCGAGCGTCGGACGAGCCTACTCCTGCGAGCTTCCGTTTCACAGGTTCGAGCGGCGGAGGTCCGCGCCGCCGGGTCGGTCAAGGCCGGGCACATCGTTCGCGTACTGGTTGAAGAGGTCGCCGGTCTGCGCGAGGGCGAGCTGCGCAACGAAGCGTTCGATCGAGTCGGCCATGGCGATATGAAATCTATCAAATGGCGGCAGGAGGGCCGAAAATGGCGAGACCAGAACCATGGCGCAGGTTCGAAGACAAGGTTCATCCCGAGCACGCACTGAGCTCGGCGGAACGACAGCGACGGGCGAAGGCCCAGGGGATCTGTCGCAGAGCGCCGTAGCCCGCGGCAATCGGGGGCACACCCAAGGGAGAAAGGCCAGTCCACCGAGGCGGCCGCCCGTGGTGACGAGCCCAGCCAGCGGGACGGCCAGTGACCCGATCCCCAACGCAAGGAGCACGAGGGCACCGGCGGCACCTTTGATGTCGAGCACGAGGCGCTTGCCGCGCCGCCTCAACGGGGCTCCAAGTCCGGCACGACAAGCCAGCCGCCGGCCCTCCCCGCGTAGATCAGCTGTTCGGTGGTAAGGCCCGACCGAGCCGTAGGTCGGCGAGGTGGCGCTTCACGGTGCTCGGACGGATGCCCACGACCACGGCAGCGTCTTAGACAGATCCGCCAGCAGCCACGAAGGGATGATCGGGCTGGCGGCGGTCGCTGTAGGGCTTGGCTGGCTCGCCTGGAACTTCATCCCGCTTGACCCAACCGTCCAGGCGGTCCGGACGGCTGCCGAAGGCGCGATCCGTACCCTCTACCTCGACACAGACCCACCGGCTGGCCACACCGGTGGCCCGCTCCCATCCGCCGCCGCGGCGGCATTGAAGGATAAGGTCGCCGCCGATATCGCCCGGTTCTTCACGCCGCAGCTTCAGGCCCGCTATATCCCGATGATGCTCCCTGTCGTTGACCAGATCGGCTCGGGCTTCTGGGACACCGGCGACATTTCGATCAGCTGGGGCTCGGCGTCGATCAACGGCGATCTCGCCCTGATCTCCTTTGACGAGCACGACACGGTCGTCCGCTACACGAGCGCAGGGCTGCCGCCCGCGAGGCTGGAGAGCACCTGGAATGTCGAGATGTCACTGATCGAACAGGACGGTCAATGGCGGGTCGACGGCTACAGGAGTGACTGCCAGTCCGGCTGTCCTTGACCGTCCCCGCGTCCCCCCGACGCGATTTGGTCATCGTGCGGTCACCGAGTCGATCACATTCCCGGCTGTTGGAGCTCCCGACCTTAGGGGGCTTGCCTCAATGCGGGCCGCCTCGCCCCGCGGGGAGGGCCGAAACGCCGTGGCGGCGAGATTCGGCAATCGCGGAGCGGCGAACTCGGCCATTGCCACGTGGGATTGACGCCTACTTGGTCGTACTGCGACGATGCGGGCCGTCCCAGGGCTCTGTGAACCGCCGACGAGAGGTCTACTGGAACGGCGGCTCCAGGAGCAGGATCGATGGGTCCGCGGTCACGCACCCGCCGGTGACGGGATCGCCGGCCCTGATCACGATGATCCCACTGCCGTCGAGGACCTCGAGGTTCGGGGAGAACCGTGCCCGATAGCCGGGCGGCCAGATGACGTCGATGCGGGTGCCCAGGTCGCTGACCAACCAGGCAACGTGCGGATCGGCCGCATCGCCATGGAGGACGGCGCTGAGACCGACGCCTCCACACGCCTCAACCACCCCGGGCGGCAGCGACACCGACGGCTCGGTGGGCAAAGCGATCTCGCCGGACGCCAGTGGCATCGCGGAAGACGACGGCGTCGTGGCAGACGGGGAAGGTGGCGAAGCACAGGCGGACATCACAAGCAACGCGGCGACCGCGACGATGTACCTCATCACAATCCTCTGACGTAGCTAGGCCGTTCGGTGTTCCCCGTCCCGAACTCGGTTATCGGGTCCTGGGATTGACGTCCACTTCGTCGTACTACTTGAACGGCGGCTCTAGGAGCAGGGTGGCTGGGGCCGCGTTGACGACGCACGCGCCGGTGACGGGGTCGCCGGCCTTGAGCACGACGACCTCGCTCGCGTCGAGAACCTCGAGATTCGGGGTGAACCGTGCCCGATAGCCTGGCGGCCACACGACGTCAATGCGAGAGCCTAGGAAGTCGTCGATGAGCCAGGCCGCGCGCGGATCGGCCGTGGCGCCGTGGAGGACGGCGCCGATAGCGACGCCCGCACACGCCTCGACCGCGCCGGACGAGACGGGCGGCTCGGTGGGCAAGGCGATCTCCCCGGCCGCGAGAGGCACCGAAGAAGGCGACGGCGCACACGCAGCCATCACCAGCAACACGGCCACTGCGACGAAGTGCCTCATCACAACCTTCTGACGTCGATGCGGCGTTCGGGGTTCCCCAGTCTGAACTCGGTGGTCGCGTCCTGGGACAAGACCTTGGTGATTTCGCCAGGCCCTACGCTGTATCGACGATGAGGCTCTCGATGAGGTGGCGGCGAGTGATCGCCCTTGTCGCCGTGGCGGTGCTGGTCGTCGGGGCGATCCGGAGCCTCGACAGCCCCTCGTGGATCTTCTACTACCGGGTCGTGGATGACCACACCCTGGTCGTCGGAACCGTTGCCGGCCCCGGAGGCTGGACCCGGGTCACGAGCGTCACCGAGACGCCGGCGACGGTCACGATCACGGTGAGTTCCCTCGTGGTTCAGATCGGGGCCGGCACGGCCAGCGGCGTCCTCGTCGAGTCCAACGCGACCCTCCGCGACCCCATCGGTAGTCGAGTCGTGATCGACGGGAGCAGCGGCCTCCAAGTGCAGCGAACGCACTGCCTGCCGCCCGCGTACTTCGCGCCGGGCTGTAGCCCGTAGACCAGCGACCGCGAGACCGGCCACGAAGAGCCCCGTTCGTGCGCTGGCTGCTCGCCGGGCTCGACGCGCCGTTCTGGCTACTCGCGCCGCTCGTTGGCGGTTTCGTCTGGCGGCCCCTGACGCAACGTCATGCCTCGCTCTGTGCTGTCCTCGTCGGACTGGGTGGAACGGCCGTTGGCGCAATCACGTTCTGGCCGTGGGTCGGGCCGGCGCTGATTTGCTACGGCTCGGTCGTCGACGCGACGCCGACGTTCATGCCGCTGGCGGTGGTCGCAAGCGTCGTCTTTGCCGGTGGCATCGCGCTGATCAGCCTGGTCGTCGCGCGAGTCGTCAGACGCGGTGGCCGGTGGCGGGCAGTGGCCACCAGTGCCTGCCTCCAGGCCGGGCTGTACGTCGTCGTTGGCATTGTCGACCTCGAAGTTGTGTACGCCCACGTCTGTCGCCTGGCCCCGGCCCTGCCATAGATCGTCAGTCGCAGGCTCCGGGTCCGCCCGCTCACTCCGGCGTCATGGGTTGACGACACCGCACACGAGGTCGCCGTTCACCTGGATCGCGTTGGTCGTACCAGACTCGCGTCGAGATTAGGATGGCCGAGCGAGGTCGCGGAACTCTGCGGCGTCCAAATGCGTCACTCTTGTGCGACCGCTCGGAGCGACGCTTCGTGATCCCGCGAGCTAGAGAGTGAATGCGATGAACGGACGGACGGGCGCTCTCGCGCGTGCGAGTGGCGCGCTCGCTGTGCTCCTCGCCGTCGCAGCCGGGTGCGCGACTCCGGTTCCGTCGGTCTCCGCCGCTCCCTCCTCGAGCACGTCGCCAACGCCCCCGCCGCGGTCGAGCAACACGCCATCGCCTTCCCCGAGCACGGCGGCTGCGCCCGCGGTCGTGTGTGAAAGGAGTGCGCCGACCTCTGCCGGGACGGACCAGCTCGGATCACCGATCCCGGTCAGGTTGACCTGCGAGAACGCGGTGGCCGCGGCCGAGGCCGTCGTCGGACCTGACCCGGCCATCGCATACATCGAGTTCGACTTCGGCCGCTGGTGCCCGCCAGGCGACTACTGCGTGCTATCTACGGCGAACGATGGTCACGTCATCTTCCACGTTCATGGCCTGCGCCCGGACATCCTCGTCCAGGTCCGGGCGGACGAGGCTGGCAGGGTCATAGCGTCGAGCCCGGAGCCGATGCCCTCGCCCTCTTCCTGATCGACTACCCCGAAGACGAAACGTATCGCGCGAGCCTCGGGGTGCGCCCATCTGCCGGGGCGGTGCCCGCAGACCGCCGTCGTCCAGGCGCGGCCGCGGCCTGCGGGCTCTCCTTCACGATGTGGTCATGGTGTCGGCCGCGCTCGATCGAATAAGGCGGCGAACGTTCAGGTCCGATCGGCACGACTAGGCCGCATAGTGAACACCAAGGGATGGCACTATCAGCCGGCGTAGCGCTGCGACGTTGCGCAATCGGGTCATTTGGGGACGCGGGATGGGTGCCTTGGTCGCAGGTCCATGCTTCTAGGCCCAGTTATTCTGGTGGCAGGTGTCGTGGTGCTTGGCGTCGCCTTCGTCGGAATTGTCGAGCTGGCTCGACCCGGTGGGTCAGTCGCTCGAGCGATCCGCCTGATCGGAATTGGATCCGCCGGGGGCTTCTTCGCCTTGGCGCTTGCGTCTGTCGTCGCGCTGCGAGACTCCCCGTTCGTAGAGTTGGTTCTGTGCGCTCCCTTCCTGGCGTTCGGAGCGGGTGTCTGGTGTGGCTGCCGAGATGGCTGCCCGTCGCCGCGACTAGGAGACTCTCCAGCACGGCCGCATAGACCAGCAAGCTGCTTGGGGGGCGTCAGGACACGACGGTCGCGACATGAACAGATTGTGCGGTTAGCCGATGAACGTTGGCCGAGCACGCCACCGTCGACGATCCACGAATAGTGCGGTCGTTGCGGGGTCACGATTGCCATCGAACCCGTGCTCGCACCTCTCCTCGCCGAAGGCCGGGGCGGGCCGACTCTATTCGTTCATCGGCCCTATGGGGCGGGCCAGCCTCCACCAAGGTCGCAGTCACGCCGGGGGCGCAACGCTAGCTTGAAGTCGGGCCTCCACTCGATACCGTGACGGTGGCTACGAGCCAGTACGGGCTTGATTGGCAGGCGGGCGAAAGGCTGGTCGCAAGTTCGGGTTGAACCTGCGTCGCGTCGTAGTTTCCCCCGTCCAGAGCAACGCGATCGCCCACCCGAGCGAGTGTCGATCCATTCCTGCTTACGACCGCCGAGCCGCGCAGCGTGGTCCCTGGCTGCCAGACAACGAGCCAAGTCCCCTGCGGGTCGTCGCTGGTAAGTTGCAGGCAGCTGCCGTTCAGGACCAGTTGGCCCGTCAGTACAACCGCGGGGTCGTAGGGCCCCCAGTCGATGTGAGTCGGCAGATCGACAGAGCTGGAGGCGCCCCCACACCCGAGCAAGGTGACGCTGACCAGACCGCTCCATATAACGCGCTTGAAGCGCCGCATCTGCGGATCCTCCTCCACCACCCTAGTGAAGGATGACGCTCATCCCTGAGTAGGCGATGGCATAGTTGATCGAATCGAAGGAGCAGATTCAAGGGTCGAAGACCCCGGTCGTCGGTTCTCACGCACGACGTTCTCATCGTGCGTAAGTCGACAACGCGGCCTCAGCTGAGCTCCGAAAGACGATTGCGCGATCCCAACTCGATCCCGAGCCAAAGAAGCGCCGCGGGCAGCAGGTAAATGCCACCGACGACAAGGCCCGGGATCACGAGCAGAACTGTCGCCATCACGGCCCACTTGATCCGATCTCGCGGGTCGGCACGTGAAAGCGGTTTGATCACGAGGAGAAGGACCAGGAGGGCCAGCCAGCCGACGACGTAGGGCCAGCCAGCCCCGCCACCCGCGATCAATGGCACAGCAAGCCCAATCACTGCAAGTAACCACGGCGCGAGGCCGGCCCACCTGGCCATCAGGGCCATCTTGGGAGTGCTGCTCGCCTAGCGCAATCCGGAGGGGCGCTCCACGACTTGGTCATCGTGCCGGCCACGCTGACGTCGCGGCGATTGTGTGGACCGGCCAGGGCTATGCTGCGGTCGGGAGTCACGAGGTCACCCAACCGAGCGGCGTCGTGAGCAACGTGCCTGGACAGGCAGCTGCGTGGTGGTCGGCCGATGGCCAGGTCTGGCATCAGAGCGACGTTGGCTCAGGCGCCTACGAGATCGGGTCAGTCCAGCCCTGGGTCGGCTCGCTGCGCGCCGTCGGTATTCCCCCGTGTTTCGGCTGCATCGGGCCACCCCTCGAGTGGCGCTCGAGCGACGGTGGCCGATCGTGGCACCAGCTGCCCCTGCCAGAGACGCCGAACCTGTCGGGATCGACGACGGCAGTCCTCGTCGGCCAGCGGGCGCTCAGCCTCCAGGATCAGCGCCAGCGGTTCAGCTGGTCGGCCGACGGGCAGACGTGGACCGACCTCGCAATGACCGGCTCCCCGCTCCCAGGTCAAACGCAGCTACTGATCGCGAGCGGCACGACGGTCATTGCCTTTGCCGGTGTGAGCGGAGCATCGGCCAACGACCAGGAGGACATGCGCGTGTTCTCAGGGGAGTTGCACTAGCGACCGCCACTCCGGTGTCGACGATGGTTCTGTCAGCGTCATCCGGCACGATGAACCCATCGTGAGCGTCGCTGCTAGCGTGGTGCGCTCCAGGTCCTAGGCGGGCGTCGAGCTCGCTTATCGTCCTGTAAACGAATGCCACCTTCGAAACGTCTTAAGAACATGGCGACCGTACAAGAGCGAACTGATACCTCCGGCGCTGACACCTCGTGGAGCGCCGCCATCGAGGTCGCTTACCAGCGGCGGGCAGTGCACCTGTGGGAATATGGCCGACGCCTCGGGCTCGACCCGGGAACAGCCGAGGACGCGACGCAGGAGGTGTTCGCTCGAGCCCTGCACCTCGTGCTCGGGCGTCGGCCAGGAAACCTCGACGCCTGGCTGTTCCGCAGCCTCCACAACCACGCGATGGACCGGCACCGCAAGGCAAGACGGGTTCAGCTCGTGGACTTGAACGAGCCGTCGGCAGGTCCTGACGACGCCAGGCGCCTCGATCTCTGGCAGGAGGTGGATCACCTGCCCCTGCGTCAACGCCAGGCCGTCTATCTCCGCTACCGCGCCGATCTCGATTTCCCGGCCATTGCGTCAGTCCTGGGGATCACCGAGTCCGGAGCTCGAGCGAACGTTTTTCGGGCGATGGCCACGCTCCGAGAAAGGGTGATCCAACGATGAACGCAACCGATGAGGAGATCGCCGCGCTGCTTCGGCGAGGTCACCCGGACGCCGATACGTATGCCCCTCCACCGTTCGCGACGGTCGTTGCCCGGCAGGCACGCCCCCGGCCCTTGGACAAGCGACCACTGGTGGCCCTCGCTGCGTTCGCGGCGGTTGTCGTCGTCGCGGTCGTGGGCAGCGCGTTCCTTCGTACGACGGGCATCGGGTCAGCCGGCGGCGCCCCAGTGGGGAGCGTCCTCACGGACATCGACATACACTCGATCGCCGCGCAGGCTGGCGTGCCGGACCTGGCCGTGATCCCGCTTGGCGACGACACGGCGGTCACGGTCCGCTGGCGCGACGGTCGGGTCGAGTTGCTTCGAGCGAAGTTGGCGAGTACCTGGACGCTCACCATCATCGGCTCAGTGGCAGCTCCTAGGCCGCCGGGAAGTGCCTCGGCGGTCGTTGCCAACATGACCTGCATCGACCCAAACACGATCAACGGGCCGGCCTTCGTGTATGGCAGCCTCATCGAGAACGACGAAACCACGCTGCGGATCCACACCGACTACGTCGCTGGCGATGTCCGACTCAACGATGGAGCGTACCTCTTCGTCATTCCCGCTCAGCCAGGCGAAGCATTTTGGATCGACGGCCCGAACGATCCGGGCGCTCCATCACCGTGGCCGACCGCGGCGGGGGTCGGCGGACCTGCCCACGCCGGTGCCTACTTCGCCGGGACGATCGCCAAGCCCAATGCCTGTCCCGGATTCGGCGGCGCGCCTCTTGCGCCCTCGCCGAGCCCGTCCTCGGCCGTCCTCTTTAACTGCCAGCCCAGATATTGTCCCAACGTTTCGGTGGCCGCCAACCTTGAAACCGCCGTGCTTGGGGCAGTAAAGAGCTATGGCCTCCCCGTGAAAAGCATCACCATCGGCGTGCTCGGATACAGCTGCGGAGTGCCGGACGCATCCGGAATCGCGCCCCCGTGCCCGCTCCCCGGCACGCTGCCCAGAGCATTCGTTGACTTCCTCGGTACGAACCAAAACGCCGTCCTGCAGCTAGGCACGTCAGCCAGTGGGTACACAATCGTCTCCGTAGACTTGTATCCGGGGGATTCGTCCGCGCCGTAGCCGCTGAGGCGGCGGCTGAGTCTTAAAGGCTTGTGCGCACCCGACGGAATGAGGCCGAGGCTCGCCAGAACTCTATTTCACGGACCAGCCAAGCCTGATTAGCATCCCGCCGTGATCGCCGACCCAGTCCTCGCTGCAGTACTTCATTAGTGACTGCAGATAGAACTGCAGAGCCACGAGCTCCGGCCGCCTAGTGCGATCGATGGTTCCCTCCTCGAACGCCTTTCTCACTTCGCGCTCGAGGAAGCCGGGCATCACGCCCTGCTGGGTGCCGACGTGGCGAAGGTGCTCGGCTAGTCCAGATGCACGGGCACGGAAAAGCGTCAGCTCGTCGGACCGCGAAACGCATTCCAATCAGGGATTGGTCGACTGAACAGCCATGTCACCGCGATTGCCAGCACGGGCAGAAGTGCCACCGCCGCGATGACCTCAGGCACGGGCACGACGAGCGGCGCCTTGCGCGTCACGAGGAGCCCCCACACCGGGAGCAAGCCTGCGGGAACGGAGAGCACGCCGCCGAGCAAGGCAATGACCCCCGCGCGAGCCGCCGTGATTTTCCGGCGCAGCCTTCGATCCGCTCCGATTGCGAGCAACGTCCGCTGGTCAGGTCGTGATTCCGCTTCGCCGAGGGCGACCGCGATCCCCGTGACCGAGAGGGCAAAGAGGATGCTGCCGGCGATGAGGACGATGCGGAAGCCGCTTCCGGCGATCTCCGCCGGGCGCGAGGTCAGGGTCCACGTGTCGGGGTACTTGGCAGCAATCGCGGCGGCACGCGCCGCGTCCTCGTCGGTGACGGCGTGGCCGAGCCGGAGGATGTAGCGCTGGCTCTGGCCCACGGGTACGCCGAGACGCGCGGCGGTCTCCGACGAGATGACGGCGCCCGGAAGGTCCTCGAACGAGATCCCGAGGGCGATGACTTGGACCGGCAGCCTGAGCCTCGAGATCTCGGATCCATCCGTTGTGCTCGCGACGTGCGCCGTCATCTGTGTCAGACGGACGGGTTTCTCGGTCAGCAGCACGATCGAGCCGTGTTCGAAGTCGTCTATCGCTGCCTCCGCGCCCAGGGCCTTTAAGAGTTCGGCGTCACCGACCGTGACGTTCCCGGTGGCCAGCGCGACGTTCGGGTCGGTGCTGTCGGTGGGTGAGATCCAGACGTAGCGGGTGTCGCTCCCGACTCCGGGGATGAGGCCTCCCGCGATCGCCCCGAGCTCCCGCGCCGCTTCGGGTCCGGCCTCGGGGACCCCGGCTCCTCCGGACAGGAAGATCTGGTCGGCGAGCAGAGGTGGGCGGAAATTGGCGAGGTACGAGGCTTCGACGCTCGCCTGGTATGCGCCAAGGGCGATGACGCCGCCTGTCGCCGCCAGGAGCGCGGTGACGATCGCGCTGTTTCGCGTTCGAGCTCGGGCCGTATCGCGGAGCGCAATACGGCCAGCGAGAGGGAGTCGCGCGGCTGGCCGCTCCAGCTGCCCGAGAAGCCACGGGCTGCACGAGCCGAGGCCGAGCGTGCCGAGGACCGCACCACCGAGGAGCATGACCAGACTCAGGCTGCCGAGCGGGTCGGCCAGACGAAGGGCGGCGCCTGCCGCCGTCAGGGCGAT
>PNAZ01000050.1:39507-52644 GCA_003169655.1 Chloroflexota bacterium | reverse complement strand
TCGCTGGTGTCGAACGCGATCTCGGTGGTCGTCATCATCCTGGTCGGGCTGATCATGGGCTTCCGCTCCTCGGCAGGGGTGCCAGCGTGGCTCGCCGCGGCCGGCATCCTCGGAGTGTTCACGCTCGCGTTGACCTGGATCGCGGTGATCGCCGGGTTGTCGGCAACATCCACGGACGGGGCGGGCGCCTTCTCGTACCCGATCATCTTCCTGCCGTTCGTCAGCTCGGCCTTCGTGCCCACGGCCTCGATGCCGGGCCCCGTGCGCGCCTTCGCGGAGAACCAGCCGGTCACCTCGATCGTCAACACGATCAGAGCCTTGTTCGCGCAGCAGCCGGTCGGAGGCGAGATCTGGATCGCCCTCGCCTGGTGCGTCGGCATCCTCGTCATCGCCTATGCGTTCGCCATGAGGGCCTACCGGCGCAAGATCGCCTGAACGATCCGCTCATTTCGGAGCGAGCCTTCGCGATAGGCTCCCGTCGGAGAGCGTCACCTATACTCGCCCTCGCGCCGACATAGCTCAGCGGTAGAGCAGCTGTTTCGTAAGCGTCAGACCGTTACCGTGGTCCACCCGTCTCTAATTCAGCGCCTGTCGAAGGGGCCATCCCACGGAAATGACCCGGGTACGTCCATGAGGATGACCGTCTCACCGGACGATGCACCCGTGAAGACCTTGAGGCGGTGCTAGACGCGGGAGCGACGAGTCGTAGGTCGTCTCGAGGAGTTGCACGCGGGTCCCGGCGCTTAGTTTGACCCGAATATCGCTCCATCCGCCAATCCCATCGTCGATGCGGCACTCAGCATCCACAGGTAATGCGAACTCCCGGCCGGTCGCCTGTTTTAGCTCCTGGAAGCCCTCTATACTCGCCCTCGCGCCGACATAGCTCAGCGGTAGAGCAGCTGTTTCGTAAACAGCAGGTCCTCGGTTCAAATCCGAGTGTCGGCTCCACCCCCCGGTCTTGAGTTCAGGAAGACCTGCTGTCTGGTTGTGAGGACTTTCGTCGACGCTGCTGGCCCCCCGCCACAACGCTCGTTCACCGAAGGACCTGCTAGGTGAGCCGATCGGAACCTGATGGCTGAACGCCAATTGACACGATACCGCGGTCAATGAACGATGTAGGCATGGGAAGGCTGGTAAGGCCCCTGACCCCACGAGGGTTCTGCGTCGCTACATATCTGATCGAGCGGTCGGCGAGCGGTGGCTGACGGGATCACCGTCGCGGCCGCACTCCTCGTGGTGGGGCCCGTCGTGGGCGGGATCAGCGCGGCCAACCCGATCTTGTTCCCCGTCTGGTCGGCATCCCGCGAGGATCACCTGGCGATCGTCGGTGCGCATCGCCTGGCCTGGACGATGCTCAACGCGGGCTTCTTCGTCGCGACCATCGTCACCGCGGCGGGTCTTGCGGTCCTAGCCGGGACCCTCGGCGGCGGCGAGGTCCGCAGCGCGTTGCTGGCGGCGGTGGCGGTCACCTACGCGATCGCGGGTGGGCTGTGGTGCGCAGTCCTCGCCATCCGGACGCGCACGACGCCCGCCCTCGCCGACCTCGTCGCCACCGGCGCGCCGACCGAGCCCGCCGAGGCGCTGCTCGGTGCCGCGACCGGGGGCCTGTTCGCCGCCTTCGTCCTTGCGACCTGTGCGGCGCTGGTGGTGCTCGGACTCACGCTCGGCCTAACCGGCGGCCTGGCGGTCCCCGTGGCGGCGCTCGCGGTTCTTGTCGCCGCGCTCGTCGTGGTGGGCTTTCTCAAATCCGGGGACACGATTCCCGCGGTGCTGTACTGGCCGACCCTGCTCATCGGGCTCGGGCTGCTGCTTGGCTGGTCGTGAGGCGACCTGGAGCCTACGAGCGGCCGCATCATTTCGTCTTCACGGTTGGGAGTCGACGCGTCCTGATGGACGAATGCTCGGCGATGACCATCAGTCGAGCTCTCTGTCGATCCGACCGTGGAGGGGTTCCGTCGTCAAGCGGCGAGGGCCCCACTCCGACCGGCCCGCTTGGAGCAGTCGGAAGACCGGCCGAGACACCCGATGCTTGAGGCAGCGCACGGCTTCGGCCCAGCCCTTGCCTTCAGCCAGCTTGCGAGCGACGTACGCCTTGGTGGATAACAGCAGATCCTCGGTTCAAATCCGGGTGTCGGCTCCAGTGCCCTCCTCACTCAATCACCGAGCCCTCACTGGGTCGCCGCTGCCCAGCCTGCGACGGCAGCAGGCGGCCCCATCTCCACGAGCGCGACCATCGATCGGGAGATCCTGTCACTCCTTCCCGGCAGCTGCAGGCCGAGTAACGGCGACAGCGGCCGCAGCCGCCCGCGGAGCGCCATCGACACGGTGACCGTCAGGTCGGTCGCGGCATCATCCGCCGGAGCGAGCGCGAACGAGATGGCGAAGTCCATCGGGCCGTCGAGGTGTCGCGCCGCCACGAGGCGCCCGGGCTCGAAGGCGGTGATCTCGTAGGTCCCCTCGGTCCTGCGGCCGTATTCCTGGCGGACCATGACCGCGCGGCTGCCGATGTGGACCGGCCCGTCGGTCAGCGGCCGGATGGCCACCACCTCACGCTCCCAGCGCGGATGATTCTCGTAGAGGTGCGTGCCGATGACGTCGAAGACCTGGTCCGCCGACCGGGCGACGCGGTAGGTGCGGGTGAACGTAGGCATCGCTCGATCTAGCCCTTCACGATCTCGAAGGCAGGATGGCGGACCGGCCTCTGGGCCATCGCGGCGCCCGGGCCACCCGGGAGGGCCTCGAACGCCGGGAAGAGCTGATCTCGCTCGAAGGTGTCCATCGCCGAATCCGAGTCCCACACGTCGACGATCAGGACGCTGCCGTCTGCTTGCTCGGCGGCCGCGTGAACGATCATCCCGGCCGGTCGATCGGATGTGAGTCCAAGGACGCCATGAACGGCGTCATAGGCGGCGCGCGAAGGCGCCGAGCTGACCTGGAGGATCGCCTGTCCGCCGTTCTGAGTCACGCCTCGCCCTCCCTGATTTTGTGACCGATGGTCGGGATCACCCTCGGTCAGGGTTCGCGACCTTCGATTAGACTACATCACTAGTGAGCGTCACTAGTGATGTAGTGCAGTATCATGTGCCGCATGGCGGATGTCAACCGGGAATCTCAACCCGTTTCAACGGGCCATAGCTCGCGGCGTGACCGCGCGAGGGCGACCCGTCTCCGGATCGCGGAGGCAGCGCTCGGTCGGTTCTCCGAGCAGGGCTATGCTGCTACGACCATGGACGCCATCGCCCAGGACGCCGGGGTGGCCGTCCAAACCGTCTACTTCACCTTCCACACCAAGGCCGAGCTGCTTATCGTGGCGCTCGAACTCGCGGGCGGCGGACCCGACGCACCCCAAGCGGTCCTGGATCGTGCGTGGGTCGGCCAAGTGATGGACGCAACGACAGGTCCGAGGCGCCTCGCGCTGATCGTGGAACACGGCAACGAGATCTATGCGCGCGTCGGCCCGCTGCTTCGGGCCGTCAGCGCTGCATCGTCCGTCGATCCCGACGTGGACCGGGCATGGCAGGACCTCGTGGCCAGACGGCGAGCCGGGATGAGCCGGATCATCGACGTGTTCGCCGCTCGGGGCGAGCTGCGCGAAGGCCTCGACCGCTCGCTCGCGCTGGACCTGCTATTCGGGATCAACCGGGCAGAGACGTACCTCGCGTTCACTGGCGAGTGCGGCTGGTCGATGGCCCGCTACAAGGCCTGGCAGGTCGCGACGCTCGCGCGCCAACTCCTCCCGGCGACGGCGGCAGATGCCATTCTGGCGGGCCGCTCGGAGGACGTGGCCGACTTGTCCTTCAGGGAGGAACTCGCCCTGTTCGCCTGAGGGGCGGTCACAGGCACGCGACCGCACCTTGCCTATATGGAGGTCAAGTTGTCAGCCAGCCCACGCTGCCGGCTCTCCGGCGTCGACGCGCCTCGCTGACCCAGCGCGATGTCCACGATATCCCTGCTCGTCAAATGAATGAAACCAGCGGTGAACCTCCACGGACCGGATGGATACGATGTGGGTCCCGCTGAACCTCGGCGCCACCAGTGATCCGCGGCGCCCGAGCCCGGATGGAGAGGCACATGGCCAGGCCTTCGCCGCGGAGGACATCGACCACGTCCTCGCGATCGTGGCTCCAGCCGACGACGCCGATCGGGCGGAGACGAGCTGGAGTATTGGCAGCTGCGAAACGAAGACCTGCTAACTGGCCGGCCTACGCTCGGCAATTCCACGCTTGTGCCACAACGCTTAGGGCGATCTGCTTCGTAAACAGCAGGTCCTCGGTTCAAATCCGAGTGTCGGCTCCAGCTGCCTTTCAATTCCTGATCGTGCGTCGTATCCGCGACTTCCGCAACGCCGGAGTCAAGAGTCCGCCGGCGCGGCGCCGACGCAGCGCGGCCCAGACGTCACATTGCCGATCGTCTCTAGCGTCGCGCGGCCCTTCTGGAGCGCTATCGAGCCCCTGAACGCGCCAGCGAAACAGCCTCGTCCGGGTCGAGTCGACCACCCGTCGCCCAAGCGTCATCCAGGGCGGGCGCGTCTGCAAGCGTTCGGAGGCTTTCGATCGCCGCGTCCAATTCGACGCGCTCGCCCCAGGGCATCGGTGACTCTGCGCGCTCGCGCATGGCCTCGGCGGCGCCGAGAAGGTGCGCCGCGCGGATCGAGTCGCCTCTGGCGATCGCGATGTACCCGAACCCTTCGAGCTGATTGGCGACAGCGCCGAGATTCCCCGCGTGCTGCCACTCGTGGATCGTTGTGCGATACAACGCTTCCGCCTCGTCCAGCGCACCGCCTATCCGAAGGGCATGGCCGAGATCGCTTCGGGCGGCGAGGACGAACCGGACGTCTCCCATCTGCTCGTAGGCCTGGATCGCCTGGCCAAACGCGCGTCGAGCTTCGTCCAACCGGCCCTGGTAGCCACTCAATCGACCTTGGCTCAGTGCCGCAAATGCGATCGCAAACGGATTTCCTGTTCGATCGGCCGCTCGAACGGCCCTGTCCACACGGGCCTGGGCGCCTGCAAGATCCCCAGTGACCATGTCACCGAGCGCGGCGCCCGCCTCCATCATCGTGACCAGCCACCAATCGCCGACCCGCTCGGCGAGCGGGATCGTCTCCGTTTGGAACTTCGCCAGCTCGGCGACCTCGCCCGAGAAGAGCGCGACCATCCCCCGGGAGTTCAACGCTTCGAGCAGGATGATGTCGTCGTTGGCTGCGCGGGCGATCGCAAGGGCGCGCTCGGCCCAGCTCCGCGCCGAGGTCGCCCGACCGCGCAACGCGTAGGCATACGCCGCCGCCGCCAGCACTCTCGCGTGCAGTGTCGGCCGCTCCCGGCCGTCGGTGGGCTCGCTGTCGAGCTGGCCCTCGGCAAGATCGGCCGCCCGTTTCAGGCGGTCGACCACCTCAGGACCGTACGCGCGGGATCTCCAGTAGCTCGCCAGAGCCACGGACAGACGGAACGCCTTATCGGGATCGGACTCGAATGCCCATTCGAGGGCCGCACGCAGATTGTCGATCTCGACATCCATCCGCTCCAGCGCGGAGATCATGTCCGGCCCCCGCATCCGCGACTCGGCGTCGACCGCGAGAGCCAGGAAGAAGGCGAGATGCCGGTCTCGCAGAACGCTGGTTTCATCGGCCTCGATCAAGCGATCGCGAGCGTATTGCCGGATCGTCTCGAGCATCGCGAATCGTGTGACGTCCGAATGTTCGACATACATCAGGGAGCGATCAGCCAAGCGCGAGAGCGCGTCGAGCGTCCGAAAACGCGCCTCACTGTCTTCTGCCGGCGGGGGAGGACCAGCGCCACCGATCTCGTCGTTTGCGATGGCTGTCGCGGCCGCGAGTGTCCAGCCGCCGGCGAACACCGACAGTTGCGCGAGGAATCGTCGGTCCTCGTCCGACAGCAGCTGCCAGCTCCAATCGATCAGCGCCTGGAGCGTCTGCTGTCGTGGTAGAAGAGTCCTGTGGCCACCGGTCAGGAGCCGGAATCGGTGATCCAGTCCGGCCGCGATCTCCTCCGCCGAAAGGACGTTCACCCTGGCCGCGGCAAGCTCGATGGCGAGCGGGATCCCATCAAGGCGGCGACAGATCTCGACAACGGCTTCGGCGTTGGATGCCGTTAGCGAGAACGATGGATCGACGGCGCTCGCCCGCTCGATGAAGAGTCGAACGGCCTCGCTGCTGGCGACCTCGTCCAGCCCGGTCGCGACCGCTTGCTCGTGCTCGTCCAGCGTCACCATCGGGGCTGGAAACTGGAGTGATGAAACCTGAAAGACCGCCTCGCCCGGAATGCCGAGGGCCTCGCGGCTCGAAGCCATGACCACCAAGCCCGGGCAGGCCGTCAGCAGACGATCGACGAGATGAGCGGTGGCATTGATCAGATGCTCGCAATTGTCGAGGAGCAGGACCAGCGACTTCGATCTCAGGTAATCCGTCACCGTCTCGATCGATGGTCGTCCGGGCTCCTCCTGCACCCCGAGGACTCTGGCGACCTCGTCTGCCACGAGCCCCCCGTCGTTGATGGCCGCGAGCTCGACCAGCCAGATCCCATCGGGTTGGCTGGCGAGAACGTCCGCGCTCACCTCGAGCATCAATCGCGTCTTGCCGGTGCCCCCGACCCCGACCAGCGTGACGAGGTGCTGAGTCGTCAAGAGATCACGGAGTTCGGCGATCTCCCGGGCGCGGCCGACGAACGAGGTTCTGTGCGATGGCAGGTTGGTCAAGGCGAGCGCACCGAGCCTCAACCGAGGGAAATCAGCAGCCATGCCCGGAGCGTTGAGCTCGAATATCGTCTGGGCGACGTCGAAGTCCTTGAGGCGATATCGGCCCAAGTCACGGATCGCGAACGCCGGTGGGAGTCGGTCGCCTATCAGGGAGCGTGCGACCTCGGATAGCAGCACCTGGCCCCCATGCCCGCCGGCGGTGATGCGCGCCGCACGATGCACCTCAACCCCGTGATATGCGCCGTCGCTCTCCGATACGGGGCCCGTGTGGATCCCGATCCGTGTCCGAATCCGTGCCCCGGCGGCTGCTTCGACCAACTCCAGATCCACCTGGAACTCTACGGCGGCTTCGACGGCATCCAGGGGATCCTGAAAGACCACGAAGAATGAGTCGCCCTCCGTGCCGACCTCGCGGCCCCCATGGCGTGCGAAGGCCGCGCGACCGATCGCACGATGGCGTTGGAGCGATTCCGGCCAGGCGGGCCCGAGGCGTTGAGCGAGGCGAGTCGACCCCTCGATGTCGGTGAACATGAGCGCGACGATCTGATCCCCAGAAACCCGCCCAGATGTCGCAGCCATCCGTCCTATCGTGGTCCCGTTAGCGGAGAAGGGCAACGTTCGGCGAATGACGAACGTAGCGTGAGGGGGCGGAGCTACCCGGGACGATGTCGAAGAAGAAAGCGGGACTCGCTACCCACCGTCTACCCTCTTTCACCAGATGACCTGCGCTAACTGAGAGGCTACGATTGCGTCGACAAAGCGCACCAACGGAGGTGGTGCAAGCGTTGTCGAGACGAAGACCTGCTAACTGGACGGCCTACGCTCGGCATTCCACGCTCATGCCACAACGCTTGGGCCGATCGACTTCGTAAACAGCAGGTCCTCGGTTCAAATCCGAGTGTCGGCTCCACGCCCTCGCTTGAAGTCCACCGCCGCGACCCGCTGGCGGTCCTGGTGACCCGTGAAGGGGCGATCGACGTGAGCTTGGATGGGAACAAGGCGGTCGTTCGCCGGTATCTCGCCGGGATGCATGCCGCACCCCCTGACCTCACGGTGTTCGACGAGTTGCTCGCACCGACATTCCAGGGTGATCCGGCCGCCAGAAAGGCGTTCGCCGCGACCCTTGATTCCGCGATACGCGAGTAAGTCTTCGAGATCGTTGACTTGGTGGCGGAGGCAGATGCCGTCATGGCCCGGTTCGACTACCGCGTCACCGTCCCCGACGGGACCACGACGGAAGCCCGCGGCTACGTTCACTTTCGGCTGATCGGCGGCCAGATCGTGTCGCAGGACGTCATGACGGACCCCGACATGACACCGGTGCTCGCCCCGCTGATGGCGCCGCCGACCAGCCGCTGAGCGGCCTGCCTAAAGGCCTCGTCAATCGGCGGTCAACAGCTGCTGCGACAGCACCTCGATGATCCAGCGATCGCACTCGGGTGCTGACCAGCCTCGGCCGTTCGCCAGCGCGTCGAGCAGCTGCGGGCTCAGGAGGACGAGCAAGATGTCGGTCGCTCGCGCCACCGTGAGCCCTCTCCGCACGCCACCCTTGCGAGCGAGTATCTGCACGATGGCTCGATAGTCGTCGTGCCGTCGCTGTTCGCCGAGGGCAGAGACCGGTGCGATCTCAGGGTCACTCGCGGCGGCGTAGGTCGCTGCCAACAAGGGGCCCACACGAAGGAGGATCGGAGTCGTGTTCTCGACCAGGATCTTGAGCGCGCGCCGGGGATCCAGTTCCCCCGTGAACTCCTGATACCAGCCAGCGTCTGCGGGCCTCATGGGCTCGTCGAAACCCATGACCGCGGCGCCCAACGCCTCGCCCAGGATGGCCCCCTTCGTGCGGAAGGTGAAGTAGAGGGTCGGCACGGCAACCTCGGCTTCGCGCGCGATGGTTTCCATCGTCGTTGCTGCGTAGCCCTTCTCACAGAACAGCCGATAGGCCGCTCGGACCATGCGTCGGCGTGTCGCGAGCGTCCGTTCCATGCGGATCTGGGACTTCGACTTCGTGAGCGTCATGCCTTCGCCTTCGGGTTCACCCACTTGACTCCTCAGATCCAGTGACTATAGTCCGACAATATAGTCTCGCTATAGTATCACTCGGAACAGGCGGAAGCAGGCCATGCGATGAACCAGAGGATCCTCTTCGCAACGATGCCGTTCGATGGGCATTTCAGTCCGTTGACGAGCATCGCTATGCACCTCAAGGAGCAGGGCCACGACGTCCGTTGGTACGCCGGCCCGAGCTATGCCAGCAAGCTCGCTAGCCTCGGCATCCCGCACTTCCCGTTCCAGCGCGCCCGCGAGGTCAGCGGCGAGAACATCGCCGACGTATTCCCCGAGCGGGCCCGGCTCAAGGGACCGAAGCTGCTCTCGTTCGACATGGAGCAGGTCTTCGTCGCCAATGTCGAGCACCACTATCGCGACATCCTGGACGTGCATGAGACGTTCCCCTTTGACGTCTTCGTGTGCGACGCCGCGCTGTACGCCGCCCCGCTTGTGGCAGCGAAGCTCAGCCCCCGCATGTACTCGATCGGCGTCGGGCCGTTCGTCGCCACGGCGGGGGACCCACCGCCCTTCTTCGGACTGAAGCCGGCTCGCACGATGGTCGACAAGCTGGTCCAGCGCATCGCTCGCGTGCTGCTCTACAGCACCATGAAGAGAGGCGTGAAGACGTACAACGGACTGCTCGCATCGGAGGGACTGCCGCCGGTCAAGGTCGCAGAGTGGTTCGACCTGTCCCATCGGTGCGCCACGTACTTCTTTCAGAGCGGTGTGCCGGGGTTCGACTTCCCGCGCCGCGATCTCCCAGGGAACGTGAAGTTCGTCGGCCCGCTGCTGCCGTACAGAAAAGGGAGGGTGCTGCCCGTCGGGCTTGTGGGGAAGCTCGGGGAGTACCAAACGGTGATCGTCATCTCGCAGGGCACCGTCGACAACACGGACGCCGAGAAGCTCTTCGCGCCCGCGCTCGAAGCGCTCAAGGGTGGCTCGCACCTTGTCGTCGCGACGACGGGCGGCAAGAACACGGAGGAGCTTCGCCGGCGTTACCCAGAGGCGAACGTGGTCGTTGAGGATTTCATCGAGTTCGACCTTCTCTTCGAGCACACCGACCTGTTCATCTGCAACGGGGGTTACGGAAGCATCCTCCTCGCTTTGAGCAAAGGCGTGCCGGTCCTGTCGGCTGGAGTGCGCGAGGGCAAGAACGACATCAATGCACGGATCGACTATTTCCGGTTCGGGATAGACCTGAAGACGGAGCGTCCGACGCCGCAGAAGATCGCGAAGGGGGTTGGACGGCTCATTGGTGACAAGCGCTTCGCCCAGAACGTCGAGCGGATCCGCGCAGAACTCGAGACCTACCTTCCCCTCGATCTCATCGACGGATTCATGGCGGCGGAAGATGCTGATGAGCCGTCCGCGCTTGGCGCGTCACGTACGTACCAGACGGCCGTGTGAAAAGGTGCCACGCAATTGGGGACCTCGTGTGATGCGCCACTTCGGAACAAGATCAGCTAAAGCATTGGCAGCCGCGTAACGAAGACCTGCTAACTGGACGGCCTGCGCTCCGCATTCCACGCTCATGCCACACCGCTTAGGCCGATCTACTTCGTAAACAGCAGGTCCCCGGTTCAAATCCGATTGTCGGCTCCACTCCGCGTCATCACCCGGCACTGCGGGCTGCTCGCGCGCTTGTCGCGACCGGCCGATCTCGCGGCTAAGCGACGGCCCGCCGCGATCGCAACAGTGCCAGCCCGAGCAGCCCGGTCGGCAGGTAGGCGACGAACGGCGGCATGTCGCCGGCGAGTGCGTACCCGACGCCGATCACGAGACCGATGAGGACGGCGAACCAGCCCGCGACCGTCGATAGTCGCCCGAGTATGAGCGCGGCGCCGAGTGCAATGAGTGACCCACCGGCGAGGTAGGTGAACGCACCGAACAAACCGCCGGCCCAGCGATCCATAAGGACGTAGGCAGGTTCCAGCGAGCCGCTCGCGACGAAGGTCGTGGCCACCCCGGGCGTCACCGCCAGGCGAAATGTGAGTGACACGACCCATAAGGCAGCGGCAAGGAGGTACACGATCGTCGCACCGCGAGCCAGCATCCCAGCTCGGATCCTCATTCCTGCACGCGCCTCCGTGCCCGGAATTGCCTCAGTCTCGGCCGCCGTGTCCGGCCCTCGTCCGGCCACGTACTCCGGCACCGACCACAAGCCGGCGGCGGTGAGCACCGTGCCGATCAGGAACAGGGCGTTCGTCACGGCCCACGCCGTCGCTGCATTGTGGATCAGGTGGAGCTGAACCTCACGGGTCGCGCTCCAGACCGCACCCAGCGCCGGGTCCAGCGCACCTGTAAGGAACGAAAGCGAGCCGATCGCGAGTAGCCATCCAGCCACCGGACATCCCTCCCTTCTTATTATCGGGTCTGGCCGCGAATATCGTACCTTCGAGGGCGACGTCGACTTGGGTGAGGCACTCGCTCTGGGGCGGCTCGGCCAAGGGTGGCTAGGGTCGATCCCCGCCGGTGACGGCCTGTCGCCGGCTTCGGGTTCAGCCGACCGGCGTGAGGCGGATCATCGGGATCAGTCGGCCACCGGTCTTCTCGGGATAGGCGCCAAACTCCGGCCGGGCCTCGACGTGACGCTCCCAGAGCAGGTCGCGATCGGCGCCCTGGGCAACGGTCGCCCGGGCCTGGCTGACCTTGCCGCCCACCTCGATCGTCACCGTCGGGTTGGCGACCAGGTTCTTGAACCAGAAGGGATCGGTCGGCG
Organism: Chloroflexota bacterium; assembly: GCA_003169655.1. Taxonomy (GTDB): domain Bacteria; phylum Chloroflexota; class Limnocylindria; order Limnocylindrales; family CSP1-4; genus Palsa-1033. Next base: position 41,165 of record PNAZ01000050.1, on the reverse strand, counting down.
CGCCGCTCTTCGAACCGGCGACGACGTAGGCCTCGCCGTCGCGGGTGAAGGTTGCGATCGTGACCCGTGGTTCGCCTGTCCTGGCCCCGGTCGTGGTCAGGATCAGCAGAGACCGGCCGGCCATTGGCCCGCTCGTGACCTGTCCACCATGCTCGCGCATGTCGGCAATCATGCCGTCCATGAAGGCGTATCGATCCGCGGCGCTCATATGGTCCTCCCAGTCGGATGTCTGTGCAGCGATGCCATTGCGCCTGCAACGATCGCATGGATCGCCGGACCGCGGGGTTTTGGGCGGGCGAGCCCTACTCCGCGGGGATGCCCGATCCCTCTGACACGTCGGTTGCCTCGTGGATCTGGCGCGCGGCCCGAATCCCCGATTCCAGGGCCCCCTGGATCCAGGCGTGGTAGAGCGAGCAGTGCTCGCCGGCGAACAGGACCCGACCCTCAGGCTGGACGATCGCCGCCTGGAGCTCGGTCTGCTGCTCGGGCGCGAACATCGCGAACGCACCGCGCGCCCAGCGGTCGGAGTACCACGCATGCGAGGCGCCGACCTCGTACACGTCGCGGATCCCGGGGTGGATCCGGGCCACGTCGTCGAGGGCCTCTTCCAGGCGGGTCTCCTCGTCCATTGCGCCCCACTGGAGCGCGTCCTGGCCCCAGGTGTACGACGCCAGCAGGACGCCCCGCTCGGTGGTCGGATCGGGGGTCGGGTAGTTGAGCCGGCGGACGGGCAGGTCGGTGACGGTGGCACCGCCCAGGATGCCGTCGTCCTTCTCCCAGATTCGCTCGCGGACCTGGAACACGATCTTGGTCGAGGCGTGGTAGTTGAGCTGGCGGATCGCCCGCCGTTTGTCGTGGGAGAAGGGTTGGACCGTCTCGATCGTCCGGAGCACGGAGAACGGCACCGTGCAGATGGCGTAGTCGCCGACGGCCCGGTAGCGGCCGGCCTCGGTCTTGTAGTGGACCACCACCGAGCCCGGCTCCTGGTCGATCGCGAAGACCTCGGCCCCCAGTCGAATCTCCCGATGGAGCTCGCCGAAGAAGGCGTTCGGGAGGCGATCCATCCCGCCGGCGATCTCCTGCATGTCGACGTACGCCTTGCCGATGTCCTCGCGCAGGATCTCGACGACCGCGTTATGCATGTCGGCCTCGAGGAAGTTCATCACGGCGTAGTACTCGATCGCGCCCTCGCTCCAGCGCTTCTCGCGCAGGAACTCGTACAGCGAGAACTGGTCGTAGCGCCGAACGATCTCCTCCCACGCTGCCTGGCCCTCGTGCTCGACCATCGCCCGCAGGTCGCCGATCGCCGATTCCCACAGCTCGTCGGCTGTCCGTCCCTGCTCGTGGTCGGCCAGCTCGAACGGCAGACGCGAAGGCTGGGCGTTCGCCGCCTCGATCGTCATCCGCTCGCCATTGAGGTAGACGAGGCCCTTGGGGTTGTTCATCACGAACGGCCGCAGGGGCAGGTCGAAGATCCGGCAGTACTCGAGGGTCAGATCGTGCGCGCGGGGGATCCGCATCCCGCCCGCCTCCGCATACAGGCCAGGGGCGAAGCCACGCAGGGTGTGGATCCGGCCCCCAACCCGGTTCTGGGCCTCGAGCAGGATCACCTTGTGGCCCTGGCGCTTGAGCTCGTAGGCCGCAACGAGCCCGGCCAG
>PNAZ01000050.1:0-39359 GCA_003169655.1 Chloroflexota bacterium | reverse complement strand
ATCGAGGTCCAGTGCAACGACTGCGGCGACATCCCGTGGTGGGCGCAGGCCATCCTGACCCTGATCGGGATCGGGATCGCGATGGTGATCCTGTACATCCCGTACCGGCTGTCGCGGCGCATCGACAACCCCCGCCAACGGGCGATCGTCCGCTGGGGCGGGGTCGTGATCCTGTTGATCGGCCTGGTGGCCCTGGCCCGGGTCGCCGTCCTGGTCCTACCCGACGACTGAGCGCGGGAAGTCCTCAGGACACGACCGGCGCGTCGTCCGTGACGAGCCCGAATCGCCCGGGCGGGGGCGCATCCGGCGGGGCGCTGGCCAGCCAGCCGGCAAGGCGAGCCGAGGCGGCCGTCGCGCCGTCCGGGGCCGGCACGTCGACGGCGATCGCGCCGTACTCGCCCGGCTTGATTCGCGCCCGACGGTGCACCCCGCCGAGCTCGACGGCATCCGGCGTAGCGAACCCAGCGGGTAGCTCGGGCAGGTCGGACCAGCTCAACGTCCGCCCGTCCTGACCGAACAGGATCGACGAGGCCTCGGGATCGAGCTCGAACTCGACCGCCCGGATCCCGGACGCGACGACCAGCAACGACAGGGCGAGCGAGCCGGACGCGGACGATTCGAGCTCCTGGACATAGAACGTGGCCACTGCGTCCGGCGCCTTCCGGGCGGCAGTGGCGACCCGATCCGCGACTGCCATCAACGCCGCGCGGTCGGCGCTCGGGGGTGGATTGAGCAGGTCGAAGAGCACTGGTCCGGGGCCCGCGGCAGCCAGGCTGTCCTGGTCGGCCTGGGCCGGCTCGCAACGATAGGTCCCGATCGCCGGCGTCGAGGTTCGCGGCCCGCGGACGACCAGCCAGGCACTGCCGTCGTCGAAGATCGCGAGCTCTTCATCGACCGACGTCGGCGCCGGCGTCTGCCATACGAATGTCGCCAGGCGGCGCACTACTTGACCTCGGGCTCGAACTTCTTTTCGAACGGCAGCATCAGCTTGGCGTTGAAGTGGTCGACGAACGGCTGGAATTGGTCCGGCCGAAGCGCCCTGTTGGCATTCGAGCCCATCATCCCCTGGTAGCTGTAGGTCACGTCCTGGTCGGGCGCCGTGGCAGTCGCGCTGGCTCCGAGCGGGTCACGACCGGTTCCCTTGGTAGCTTTCTGATTCGCCTCGAGGGTCGTCTTCATCGCCGCCACCATCGCGACCATGTTCGGGTCGGGCGTCCCCAATGCGTGGACGCCAGCCGCGGAGGTGGTCATGACCCGGTTCACTTCGGTCGTGATCGTGGCCTCGACCTCCCGGATGCTCGCCGTCAGCACCGGTTTCATCGTGGTCTGGATGAGCTCCGATGCGAGCTGCCGCGAGGCGCCGCGGGCGGCGTTCGTCACCAGTCCATACGCCCGCTCGTAGAGGGCCCGCTGGCTCGCGAGCTTCGGCTTTGGAGCGACGCCGGGTGGCAGGGGCGCCGCGGCGGCCGCGGCCGCGCTCTTGAGGATGGCCAGCATCTTCGCGCTGAATGCTGCCGCGGTGACACCGGTCGCCAGCTTGGAACCGGCCATCGCCCAGGTCGTCGGCAGGGCGATCATCCGTCCCTCGAGGCTCGCCGAGGGGACGATCGCCGGCAGACCCGGATTTGCGCTCGGACCCACCGTCGACGCGGCGCTCCCGCTGGCAGCGGCGGCATTTGCCCCGCCGCTCACAGTCGTGGCGCTCACGGAGCTCGCGACACGGATCGAGACCCAACCGAAATCCGCGACGGCAACGTCCGCACCCTGGGCACCCAGCAGCCCCTGCCAGTAGGCGTCCTCGATCTGGCCGGTGAGGGCTGCGACCGAAAAGCCGGCCTCGACGCCCTCGCCCGAGTCGGCCTGGTCGCTGAAGTTCTTGGTCGTCTCGAACGCAACGACTTCGGGAACGCTGGGAGCCAGCTTGCCCTCCGACGAAACCGTGAGCTGACTGCGGAGGCTGTCCCGAATACCCGCGTCAACGACGCCCGTCCTGGCGGCCGCGGCCATCGTCTTCTTGACGAGGGGCCGCTGAGCGCGGATCGCCTGGGCGATCGTGGGCATGGCCCAGGCCAGCTGGTTGAGGAGGGGCTGCTTGAGCGACGAGAAGACCATCCGCTCGACAGTCGCCCGGTCCAGGGCCGCCTTGGCACTCGGGGCCGTCTTGGGGGCAGCCTGGTGGATCAGGGCGTTGAGCTGTTCATTGCTCTGGCTGTACTCGTCGGGGATCCCCAGCAGGTGGCCGTATTCGTGGGCGGCAATGACCTGGTCGTCGCCGCTGTAGTTGCCCTTGCTCACATACCAGTTGCCGGCGTCGATCGGCTGCCCCGGCGATCCGGCGACGATCGATGACGGGTGGATGATCACCTGGTTGTCGGCCTGTTCGCCCAGGCCGAAGACCGCGACCGACGTGAACGTGACCTGCAGGCTCTTCGGAATGCTGGTCGGCGACATCGGGAACTTCTGCTCGCCGACCAGCGTGAGACGGCCGTTCCATTTCTTGACGGCACCTTCGGCCGTCTCCTTGGCCCATGCCCGCCGGGTGTCGCTGGCCGGGATCTCGGTTGCCTCCCCCTTGGGGGCGCCCAGATCTGGCGTCCCGGGCGGGGCGGTGGGCGACTTCGGGTCGATCGTGTTCCGCAACTGGTTCAGGAACTTGATCCGAACGGTGACCGTCACGCCGCTGTCCCCATTGCGGGTCATTGCGTACTGCGGGTTCAAGGCGTACTTCTTCGCCGTCGCCTGCCCGCCCGCGGACTCCTTGTTGTACAGCGTCTCGGTCATCGTCGGATCCTTGATCGCGACCCGTTGGGCGACCGGCCGGACCAGGCCGGTGGTGGCCCGGTTGCCTACGGCCCGCTGGAGGGCCAGCACCTGGCCGCGCGACAGACGGCGCCGCGACGGGGTAGCTGGATCGCCCTTGACCGGAGTGCGAGCCAGCTGCCAGGCGGCGGCCGCCGGACTCGCCGCGCCGGTCACCTCGGATCGGGGGGCGACCTCGGACCGGGCGGCCTCATCCCCTCCGGCGCGCTGCGCCGATTCGAATTCCGGCATGCCCGAACCGTAGCAGTTGATCCAGTTCACAAGAGGGCAGGAATCCCCGCCCGGAAGGGCAGGCTCCGGGCGGCCAGGCCGGCTTCTCTGCGGATGACAGAGCGTCATGACAACAACGCCTGGAACGCACAGGCTCACTCCAAGTCAGTGCTGGGCGCCGCATGGTGACGCTCGAGCTTGCAACGCACGAATCAAGGGGTTCCCCGAAATGACTGAGCACGAGACCATCGAGCGCACGACGGTGAGCGACGGCGTGCCCGCGAGCACCACCCAGACCCTCGAGAAGGGTGTCCATCACGGTGACGAGGAAGCCGGTGGAGCACTCGGCGGTGCCGTCGGCGGCGCGGTGGTCGGAGCTGTTGTCGGCGGCCCTGTCGGCGCCGTCATCGGTGGCGCCGTCGGTGCGGCGACGGGCGCGACGGCCGGTGCCCTGGACGACAAGCACAAGGACGAAAGCGTCGTGGTGACCAAGGAAGAAAAGACCTGGTAGGTCGGCTGCGGTCGGCCATCCTGATCGACGGGAGAGATAGATGAATAGAAACGGTGGCATCGGGATCGTCGGCGTGATCGTGATCGTCGTGGTGATCCTGTGGCTGGTCGGCGTGATCAAGCTATGAAGGCGAGCAAGAAGGGCCGACCAAAGGCGCGGCCCAAGGGCGGAAAGCGGGATTCCAGCGACGTGATCAGCGGACCAATCGGAAGTGCGAGCCTGCGAGACCCGGCCTCTGCCGGGATCGAAGGCGCCGACCTGGCGTTGCTCCCGACTGTCGCGGCCGCGGACCCCGGTTCGAACACCCCGATCGACGAGCCGAGGCCGTCCCAGGCCTGACCGGGCGCTTCTCGAGTCGGGTGCGAAGGCGATTCAGCCAGCGGTCGAGTTCGGCCCCTGCCCGTCGTCGGGATCGACATCGATCTCGACGAGGCGGCTCAGATCAGCACCCTCCGGGCTCGACGTCGCCGGGTCACGGAGCTTCGAGCTGCCAATCGGTCCGCTGACGACGGCGCTGGCATCGGGTTTGGGCTGGACCCCGGGCTTGGGCTTGCTCGTCGCCCTGGGAGCCTCGCTCATGGTCGCCAGCGGTTGGCGGACCAGGAACAGGAACCCGGCGAGGGCAGCGACCAGCAGGATGCCGGCGACGAAGGGCCAGCGGCGCGGTCTGGGGCGGAACCAGGTAGCCGGCAGGACCGTTCTCGCCGCTGACCTCGCGGCGTCGCCAACCGAGTCCCGATCGACCGCCGCGAGACGCCGCCGGCCGTGCCGCAGCGCTCCTGCGATTCCATCCATCGGCGCGATTTCGTGGAGCTGAAACATCGGACCAACTCCTTGTGTGGGTCTGAGAAGCATCGCCGGAGATCAGCCGCTGGCGGCCAACGGGGTGATCCAAAACCGTTGCAGCTATGCTGCAAACCGAGGCGCCTCGTCCAGAGCGACGCTGACGGCAGGGGTGTCCGATGGTGCCCGGCCCCGAGGGCCGCGAGCAAGGCTCCGGCCGGTCACGCTGTGGTCTGCAAGAGGACCGCAAGGGTCGGCGATCCGCTCAGCATGGCTTCGATCGTGGGGTCCCCGATATGGTGGCCCTGGCCCGACCATCGGGCGACCGTTCGACATCGAGGTACGACCAATGCTTTGGACCGTGATCATCATTCTCGTCGTGCTGTGGGCCCTGGGGCTGATCACGGCGGTCGGGGGCGCGTTCATCCACCTGTTGCTGATCATTGCCCTCGTCGTTCTCGTTGCCCAGTTGCTGTCAGGCCGTCGAGCGGCCTGACCGGATCACCGGCGAGGTGCCGCCTGAAGCCTAGCGGGCAAAGTCGCTTTCGCGCCGGCGGTCAGGCTGCGGACAGCGCTCCACGTACGCGAGCAGGTCGCTGAAGGTGGCGGTCGCCAGTGCCACGCTCGTGTCGGCCGCCCCGTAGTAGAGGTGCACGCGATCCGCGGCCTGGTCGATGGTCCAGCCGCACGGAAAGACGACCTGGCCAACATCGCCTTCGCGCTCGTACGGAGCGCCCGGTCCGAGGACCCACTCGTCGCTCCGTCGGAGGACGATCGTGGGATCGGCCAGGTCGAGCAGGGTCAGCCCGACTCGGTAGATCGGTCCGGCGGCCGTCAGGTGGACACCGTGGTACATCACCAGCCAGCCGGCCTCGGTCTCAATCGGCGGTGGTCCCAGGCCGATCTTGCCGGCATCCCACCAGGCCCCATCACGCGCCTCGATCAGCAGGGCGTGGTCGCCCCAGTGGCGCAGGTCTGGAGAATACGAAACCCACACGTGGGCGCCGCCGCGCAGTGGCGTTGGCCGATGGATCATCGCCCAGCGACCGTCAATCCGAGCTGGAAACAAGGCGGCGTCCTTGTCCTCGGGGGGCATCGCCGGCCCGAGTCGAGTCACCGTTCGAAAATCCTTGGTGGTAGCGAGTGACACCAGGGGGCCGCGGCGGCTGTACGCCGTGTACGCGATTGCCCATTCGTCGCGTTCGGCGAGCCAGGTCAGGCGCGGGTCTTCACAGCCCCAGACCTCTTCGGGATGCCGGTCGGGATCCGGGCTGAGCAAGGGCTCAGGATCAAAACGCCAGTCGTCGATGCCATTGGAGCTGCGGGCCACCTGCAGATGGGAGATTCCCCGCAGGTCCTCAATCCGTAGCAGCAGGACGGTCTCGTCCTCGAGCAACGCTGCGCCGGGGTTGAAGACGGCATTGGCGGCATACGGCAGCTGGTCAGAGCTGATGATCGGGTTGCCGGCCTGGCGCTGGAACAGCGGCCGGGTGGGGGGATGCAGAAGAAACGTCATGCGTCGGCGCGGTCGGACTCGGGCTGGGCTTCCGAAATCATCCCCGGAGTATTCCAGCCCGATGTGCGTTCGTCCAGCCCGTACCCCCGCCTGCAAGAGAATTGCAAGTCTGCGAGGCTGGCTCGTGAGCGGGGCGTGACGCGATCGCCCCGATCCTGAGGCCCCAAGGAGGCAACCACATGGCCAAGCTCACGACTGCCAGGCGCAACACTCTTCCGGACGCCGCGTTCGGACTGCCCGACGAACGCAAGTACCCGATGCCCGACGAGGTCCACGCCCGGGATGCCAAGGCACGAGCGTCGGCCCAGGCGCATGAGGGCAAGCTCAGCGCGGCCAAGAAGGCCAAGGTCGATCGCAAGGCCGATCGGATCCTCGACAAGTAACGCGCGGCCGCCGCCATGAGCCAGACGAGCGCGTCGATCAGCGGTCGGTCCGGAATCACGCGCCTTTCGAACGGTAGGGATGGCTTTCGCTATCGAACTCTGGCCGGGTCGTGGGTGACAGATCCCGACGAGCTCGAACGGTTTCGGCTGCTCGTGGTTCCACCGGCCTGGGTCGATGTCTGGATCTCGGACGAGCCCGGGTCTCGCCTGCAGGCGACGGGGCGGGACCAGCGAGGCCGGAAGCAATATCGCTACCATCCCCGCTTCCGGCGCGCGAGGGAAGCCGAGAAGTTCGCGCAGCTGGCTGAATTTGGCCGGAACCTCCCGCGCCTCCGTCGCCGGGTTGACCGGGACCTCCGGCGGAGAGGACTGCCACGCGAGAAGGTGCTGGCGACCGTCGTCGCGCTGCTGGAAGCAACCAGGATCCGGATCGGCAACGAGGAGTATGCGGAAGCCAACCATTCGTACGGCCTGACGACCCTGCGACCGCAACACGTGATGGTCGAGGGGCCGACCACGCGGTTCGTCTTTCGAGGCAAGTCGGGACGCCGGCACAGGATCGTCATCGAGGATCCGCGGCTGGCGCGCCTTGTCGCCCGCTGTCGGGCTACGCCGGGGCGCGAGCTGTTCCAGTACGGAGCGGCCGATGGCAGCTGGGCAGCGGTCCGTTCGGATGACGTAAACGCCTACCTGCGCGAGACGACGGGCGCCGACATCACGGCCAAGGCGATCCGGACGTGGTCGGCCTCCGTGCTGGCGCTCCGCCTGCTGCGCGACGGCCGGCGGATCGATGCAGATCGGCCACGCTCGGTCATTGGGGCGGCCATGAGGTCGGTGGCCGATGCCCTGGGGAACACCCCCGCCATATCGCGGGCGTCGTACGTCCACCCGGGCGTGATCGAGTGGTTCGTCGATGACCAGCCCGAGGTCCCGTCGTCACGGCGGGGGGAGCGTTGGCTGTCTGCCGATGAGCGCCGGCTGATCGCGCTCCTGGGGCCGAAGCGTCAGGTCGCGCGGGCAGGCTCCCAGCGGCCATCCCGATAGGCGTACCAGACCGCGTCCCGGCCGCTGAGCTCATTGCGGCGGACCCTCGCCCGCGGGTAGCGCGGCCGAAGGCGATCCTCGAGCGACGTGATGTCGAGGTCTGCCGCAATCGAGTCGCGCACATGGCGCGCGAACTCGACATCGCCGGCCGGCACGGCGATGACCCGACCGGCGACCGAGGGGCGGGCAGCGTACGGGTTGGATTCGTGCATTCCCTGACCGTACGCCCAGCGTGACGTCAAACCATTCGAACACGCGCGAGGGGCGTGGCAGCGGCATTGCAGGTTGGCAACGGCCGGAAGGCTCTGCTACTCTCGCCCACCCTGGCCAGATACTCGCGAAGGGACGGTTCCGGCTCAATGGTCAGAAGCGATGCCCGGATCCTGGTGGGCTCCGACTCCCAGGTTCTCGAGGCGACGCCGGCGGCTCTCGAGCTTCTTGGGCTGAGCCTCGGTCAGTTGCGGGAGCTCCCGCCAGGCAGCATGTCCCTCGAGCAGGATCGGGCCGCCTCCGAGGTATTCGCCGCAGCGTGGGAAGGCGCCGGTCGGGCACCCCTGGTTGGTACAGGAACGGTCCGCCTGCTCGACGGCAACCTGCTCAGGTTGCGCTACTACATCTGGTCCCGGGAGGACGGTGCAGTCGAGATCGTCCTGGAGCAGAGTCCGGAATCGGTCGCTGAACCGCCACGGGCCTACTCGATCGGCAAGGTCCTGTCCGCCTGGCGCGCCGCCGAGCGACAGCTCGAAACGCTCGATCCGGGCAGCCAGGAGTGGCAGGCGGCAGACGCCGAGAACAGGTACTTCAGGTCCGAGTACCGCCGCCTCTCGAACCAGGGCTAGCCCGTCGACTCGACGTCGACCCTCAGCCGCTCAATCGGCGCTCGATCAAGGTTCGCGGCTCGCGTTCTGTCACACGGACGCAACGAGCCGGGCGGGTCGGTGGACACGGACGTAGCGCGCGGCCCGCCATTGTTCGAGCCAGGCGGAGCACCGCCCGACGAGCCGAGGGAGAACAACACAATGGGCATCATCGCGTGGATCGTCCTGGGGGCGATCGCTGGTTTTGTAGCCAACCTGATCGCCGGTGGCAATGAAGGGGTCCTGGGCACGATCCTTCTCGGGATCGTCGGGGCGGTCGTGGGCGGATTCGTCGCCGGCTCGCTGCTCGGGATCGCCGACATCACCGGCCTGAATGGCTCGAGCATCCTCGTGGCGATCTTTGGCGCAGTGCTCGTGCTTGTCGTCTGGCGCGCAGTTGGTGGGCGACGCGGCGTCAGCGCGAACCGGATCTGAGCGGCCGCGGGACGCCGGCCGCGGGGCCGGCTGGCCCAGCGATTGTCGCGGCTCGGGCTTGCCTCTTCGGCAGTCCGGGCCGCAGTGCATCACCTGAAACGCGCCCGGAGGTTTCATGAGCCCCAACCGACATGCCAAGCCGACCCGACCACGTCGCTCCGCGCAACCGCAGCTCGGTGCCCGGGGCCCCGAGGTCCAGGCGTTCGGAACGCTCCGCCTGCTGCCAATCGCGCTCGCGGCTCAGGCCCGGGGCGAGAGCGCCCAGCTGCTGAATGAGGTCCTGGCCGACTCGATGGTCCTCTACAGCATGTACAAGAAGCACCATTGGCTGGTAGCTGGGCCGACCTTCTATCAGCTCCACCTGCTGTTTGACAAGCATGCCGAAGAGCAGCTCGAGCTGATCGACCTGATCGCCGAACGCGTCCAGAGCCTGGGTGGGATTGCCGTCGGCGATCCGCGCCATGCAGCCGAGCTGACGACGATCGAGCGACCTCCGAATGGCGCCGAGGACGTGCCGGTGATGATCGACCGCCTCCTCGAGGCCCACCAGACGATCATCGAGAAGGTCCGCGACGGCATCGACAAGACCGAGGAATCGAAGGACTGGGGGACGAACGACATGTTGATGGGCGACATCCTTCGACGCCATGAGCTCCAGGTCTGGTTCATCGCCGAGCACGTCGTCGACCTGCCCCTGATCGAACCGAAGTCCTGACCGGGACAACCAGCGAAGGAGTCCAGACCATGGCCAAGAACGGCACTGCCCCGACGCAAGAACGCGAAACACCTGCCGAGACGGCCGACGACGGCTTCAAGGCACTCCTGGACCGGGGGCGCTCCGTCGCGGATCAGCTGCCTGATGTCGTCGATGATGCCCGCGCTGCGCTCGATGCGGCCCAGGTTCAGCTCGACTTGTTGTCCGACCGGGGTGTCATCGCCGCCGTCGGTTTCGCCGCTGGAATCGCGACGGGCCTGTTCCTGGCCGGAGCGCCACGGTTCATCCTGGCGGTCTCGATGATTCCGCTGGCTGTCACCACCCGCGCTGCACTCACCCGGGGAGTTCGCCTCTCGCGGCTCGTCAACTAGACTCCTGGCTGCCGCTCGGCGGCGATCCACGTCAATCGGAACGTTGGCCGGGAGCCGGAGCCTGGTGAGAATCGGTGTTGGATCGTCTGAAACAGGCCGGAACGGGGCGATGACAGGACGAGCACCGGGATCATCTCGAGCCTCGATCCAGGCGGTGGCCGTGACCTACGGGCTGGCGGTCGGTATCCCCCTGCTGGCGACCGGATTGACCTATGGCGTCAACCGGATCGTCGGCGGCAATATCGGCTTTCCGATCGACTTCATCGCCGTCGCGATTGTCGGCTGGCGGAGCGGCCTGGGGCCGGGCCTCGTGGCGACGGCCGTGTGCGGGCTGGGCGAGCCGATCGTGTTCATCGACCCGTCCGGCTCGGGCGCCCTGCAGCTGACGCGGCTCATCCTGTTCGCGCTCGCCTGCATCGTCGCCAGCGTCCTGACCGATCGGTTGCGCGCCGCTCAACGGCGGTCCGAGGAACGGGGACGCGGCGTGGAAGAGCGCGAAGAACGCCTGCGCCTGACCCTCCACGATCGCGATCGGCTGCTCGAGGCCGAGCGCCAGACTCTCCAGATCCGGGACGCCTTCATCGAGGTCCTGTCGCATGAGTTGCGGACGCCGATGACCACCATCGTGGGCGGAGCCGAATTGCTCGAGCGTGGTCACCTCCCCGGGGAGCGGGTGGGCGAAGTAGCCCACGATGTGCGCGAGGAAGCCGAGCGGATGATCCGGCTGATCGAGGACCTGCTCGTTCTGAGCCGCGCGGAGCGAGGCAGCCTGGAGATCAGCGACGAACCGGTCCTGCTCCAACGGGTCGTGGATCGCGTCGGCCAGGACATCGCCCGCCGCCAGCCGGCGCTCGTGCTGGACATCGCCCTGGCCGCCGACCTGCCGCCTGTCCGCGGCGAGCTGACCTACGTCGAGCAGGTCTTGCGTAATCTCGTCGGCAATGCCGCCAAGTATGGGCCGCCGGAGGGGCCGATCCGGATCGAAGGCTCGGTGCAGGGGCTGTTCGCGGAAGTCCGAATCGTCGATGCCGGCCCGGGCATCCTGGCGGACGATCTCGAACGCGTGTTCCAGCTCTTCTACCGCTCCCGCGAGACCGCGGCCCGGGTGAGCGGGGCCGGCATCGGGCTCTTCGTCTGCCGGCAGCTCATCGAGTTGATGGGTGGCCGGATCTGGGCCCGCCAGCGACCCGGTGGTGGGTCTGAATTTGGCTTCACGCTCCCGCTCGAGCCTGACGACCAGCCTGACTAAAGGCTCCGGTTCCCGTCTCGACCGGCACGGTGCATCGTTCCCCGAACGCATTCCGTGGCGGTGAGCCAGGCCAGGGTCGACTCGGCTCCCTGGTTGGCATTGACGCCGACCGACAGCAGGCCGTCGCCGCAGGCGCCCGCGGTCGGGTCCGCTACGGCGATCCCGACAGTATTCGCTCCGAAGAACCACGCGTAGGCGCGCTCGACCTCCAGGAGCCACACCCGCTGTCCCGTGATTCGCCAGGCGGCCGCGCAGCCCTCGACCAGCGACGCAGCGTCGATCGGCTGCTGGTCGAACTGGGCTGGCGTGCCGACCCGCGGCCACCAGCCCTTGTTGCCGATCAGCTCGATGTGGCCGGCGTCGGCCACCTGGGTGTCGAGCAGCCAGTCGAGCGTGGCCAGACCCCGCACAACCATTTCGGGATAGCCCAGCAGGTCGCCCGCTTCGATCAGGGCCTGGGCCAGGATGGCGTTCTCGTAGGTGACCTGCGCTTCAGGCCACGGCCAGCCCGGTTCGGTTGCCTCGAACGCGTCGAAGAGGCGGCCGGCCAGGTCCACGAGGACGATCCGGGCGGATGCGGGTGTCCGCTTCCCGGCGGCCGCTGCGACGCAGCCAAGGACGACATGGGCCCAGGGCCGGAGGCCGTCCAGCTCGAGCGCAACCGGCAGGATCCCGTCGAGCACCTCGGTGGCGGTCCGAGTGGCCTGGCTGTCCGTCGAGCCCCCGCTGATGACTCCGAGGGCCTGAACCCCACGGGCGTGGGCGTCGGCCGACCCTTCGCGCTCCAGCCAGTTGCCATCGTCGTCCCGGAAGTTCCGCAATCGATCGGACCTGGGTGCCACCGATTCGGCCAGAAACTGGACGTTCCGGGCAAGCGATTCGGCAATCGCCGGCAGGCCCAGCTGGCGGCCGTGGAGCACATCGACGATCGCCGCTCGGGCGACATCGTCCGTGCAGTAGCCCAGGCCCGGATCAGGAAATCGACCGCGGGCATGCTGGTAGATCCCGAAGCGTCCCGTCATCTGGTCGAGGTGCGTGCGGACCGCGCCCGGCAAGGGGCCCACCGTGGGCGGTGGCCGCTCGCCATGGACGGCTCGAGGCGACCCAACCGCGGCCAACGACCTAGCCAAGCGAGCTGGCCTCGCGATCGCGCGACCCAAGGCGGAGATCCAGGGCTGCCGCCGGCGTGTCATCGGCCGTCGGGAGCGAGTCGGTGGCGACGCGCGCGAAGAGCTCGCGGTACTGCCCTCCGACGCTGGCCCAGGTCATCCGGCGACCGTAGGCGTAGGCGCGCCGGCGGGCCTCATCACGACCGCTGGAATCGGCGAGGAGGTCGCCGATCTGATCGCCGAGTGCAGCACTGTCGCCAAACGGGACGAGCCGTCCCCGACCCTCGGCCAGCACTTCCTGGGCGTAGTCGTAGGGCGTTGAGACGATCGCCTTGCCAATCCCCAGGGCGAACGCCAGGGTCCCGGAAACGGCCTGCTCGGCGCCCGGATAGGGGGTCACGAAGACGTCGGCGGCCTGTAGCCAGCGACCAAGCGTCGGCAGGTCGACGTAGGCGTCGACGAACCGAACGTGCTGCTCAAGTCCCAGCTCGGTGACCAGGGCCGCGAGCGAGTCGCGGTATGCCTCACCCTCGNNCGGACGACGCTCGACATGGCCCGGATGGCGAGCTCGAAGCCTTTGCCCGGCCCAAGCAGTCCGAAGCTCAGGATCGTCGGCCGACCTGCCAGTCCCACGAGGGGCTTGGCGGTCTCCGGGTCGACGAAGGGCAGATCGGGAACGCCGTGCGGGATGACTCGAATCGTCGCAGGGTCGACGCCATAGACCGAGGCCAGAGTGTCGGCGGCGCCATGCGAAAAGACCACGACCTTCGCTGCAGCGCGGGCGACATCGCGCAGGACCCGACGTTGATTGTCGCCAGGATGGCGGAGCACGGTATGGAGCGTGGCGACGACCGGAACGGCCAGCTCGTCGAGCAGGTCGAGCACGCGCTCCCCATCGCGGCCCCCGTAGATCCCGAACTCATGCTGGAGGGACACCACGTCGTAGTGAGACCGATTCAGGCCGTCAGCCACACTGAGGTAGTCCGCGCCGCGGTCCGGGTCGAGGCGGCGGCGGACCTCGGTCGGAAATGCCCGCGCCTCGTAATCGATCGCCACGACATCCGCGGCCACCACGATTCGCCTGGAGGCTCCTGGCATGGACTCCGCCCGTTGGCCGTCGATGGTCGGCATCGTCACGGCCGCGGCGAGATCGTGGGTGAACGTGGCGATGCCGCACTGCCTGGGCGGATATGTCCCGATAAATGCCGTCCGGAGATGGCGGCCAGGCCTGCCCTCCATCACGGGTCGTGGATCGCGAAGGGCGTTCGAGCGAAATTCATCCATGTGCAGGACTCCGGGCGGATCGGACAGCTTCGTTCGATCCCTGGACAGCGGTGATCCTCCAAGTCTGACACCGACCTGCTTGCGTCCGGCCTCGCAGTGGGCCGGACCGGCTTGCGAATTCATACCGGTCTCGGCGCCGGCTGGTCTTGAGCCGGGCATCACTCTGTGACGAGACTGAAATGTTCTGGACGGCAGTGATCTGCGGTGGCACGTAGGATCAAGCCCAGCGCCGACGCAGTCAGGAGGATCAGGTGGCTAACCAGCCGCTCGTACTCGTAGCCGATGACGAGCCTCGGATCACGAAGCTTGTCGCGCTCACCCTGCACGACGAGGGCTTCCGGGTGGTCACCGCTTCGGGCGGCGAGGAGGCCCTTCGGAAAGCCGAAGAGATGCGGCCGGACATCGTCCTGCTCGATATCGTCATGCCCGACCTCGACGGGATCGAGGTCATGAAGCAGCTCCGGGAATGGCGGCCGGTGCCGGTCATCCTGCTGACCGCCAAGGGCGCGACGGCTGACAAGGCGAAGGGCCTGGACCTTGGCGCCGACGACTACATCGCCAAGCCGTTCCACCCGGACGAGCTCGCCGCGCGCGTCCGGGCGGTCCTCCGGCGGGCCTCCGGAATTGCTCCCGGTTCGGGCATCGTCCACGTCGGCTCGGTCGAGATCGACCTCGAGCGCCGGCTGGTTACCCGCGATGGTGAGCTCGTGTCGCTCAGCCGGACAGAGTGGCTGCTCCTCCAGCACCTGGCCGCAAACGCCGGCAAGGTGGTCCTCCACACCGAGCTGCTGACCAAGGTATGGGGTCCTGAATACCGTGACGACCTGCAGTACCTGCGGGTCTGGATCAGCCGTGTCCGGCGCAAGCTGGGTGCCGCCCCGGGCAGTCCCGGCCCGATCACGACCTTCCAGGGGATCGGCTACGTCCTGAACGCGGATGCGCCCGCGGGAAGTCCTGCAGAGCGGACCGTGACGGCCTGATGCCGGCGACGATCGTCGAGCTCGCCGTGCTGGCCCTTGACTCGAGGCAGGATGCCCAGGTCGCCATCGAACGATTGGCGGCCATGGGACCGGTGATCCTGCTCAGCGGCCTTCGCTCGGCGGACTACGCTGCGGTCGTCTCGGACGCGTCGACCAGGTCGCTGATCGAGAGCTGGCCCGGGGACGAGCTCGACCCGGCAGCTGCCTCCGAGTCCCGTTCAGGCACGAACCGGCAGCCCGATGAGCGAGCGATCGCCCGCCTCGAGACCCTCCGGGCGGAACATGGCGCGGAGTGGCTGATCGCCACCGACGAGACCCTCGCCACGGCCCGCGCCTGCAAGGGATTGCGAGTGATCTGCCTGGGACCAGGTGCTGCCCAGGTCGAACCAACCCGACCGGACCATCGCGCGCACAGCCTGCTCGATGCCGCCCGTTTCATCGAAATGACCGCAGCGTTCGCCTGACAGGAGCCAATCATGCCCCGCGGCTTTGAAGCAACCCGGACTGTCCGCATCGCAGCGCCACCTGCCCGGGTTTGGGCTGCCCTGACCGAGCCGGATCTCGTCCGGCTCTACATGCACGGCGCGAACCTGGCCACCAGCTGGACCGTAGGCGAGCCGATCACCTGGGCCGGCGAGTGGAAGGGCAAGTCGTATCTCGACAAGGGCACCGTGCTCGAGTTCGATCCTGTTCAGCACCTGCGCTACACCCACTGGAGCCCGATGGGCGGCAGCGAGGATCGGCCCGAGAACTACCACACGGTCGCGTTCGACCTGGCCGCCGACGGCGACGGGACGCGGCTTGGCCTGACCCAGGACAACAACCCATCGCANNGCCGAGGCCTAGTCGGAGGCGCTCAGGCCAGCTCGACCTCGGCCCGATGGCGCAGGTAGGTCACCAGGTCGTCGCGATCGGCGAACCCGATGTAGGCGGGCGCCGGGCGCCTGGTCGGCCCAGTGAACGGCGGCCAGGCTGGATGGCGACTCTTCCGGCCGTTGCGGACCAGCGCCACGGTGCGGGCGGCGGTGGCCAGCGCCGGCGGCGCCGAGGTCAGCGGTCGGTCCGATCGAGCTCCCAGCTGATCGAGGCTCGGAACCGCCTCGGTGTCGATCGCCGTTCGCAGGGCGTACGCCATGATCTCGTCCGGCCAGAAGCGTCGCTCAGCGGCGCTTGAGAGCCGCACCGGACTGAGCTCGCCCGATCTGACCAGTCCGTCGACCGACTGGGGCGTCAGGTCGAGCCGGAGGCCAACCTGCTCGCGGGTGAGCAGGTCGGGTGTCGAAGCAGATGGGTAGGTCATGTCGCGAGGATGGCTTGATTCTCGCGCCGCGGACACTGGCCAAAGGTCATTCGTGGCCCTGAGCGAGCCGTAGCGCGGGGGATCGATGCCGACCCGGTCCGCCAGCCCTTGATCGCTGGGATGTTCTTCTTCTCGCAGAAGACCAACTGCCGGCTGTTGGCGGAGGGGATCGAGACTTGAAGCAGAGATGGCAACACTGGCCGCGATCGGGGTGCCGCTCGGCCAGGGCTACCTGCTGGGTCGCCCGGGCGAATTCATCGGACGACCGGCGGCGGTGGCTGGAAGCCGACTGGTATATAGTTGCTCCTGCAACTACCACTCGCCGAGCCAGGAGCCCCCATGTCGATCACCATCACCCGCCAGCCTGCCAGTTCAACCGCCAACCCTGAATTCTCACGGGCCGCGGACGGGCCGACGATCGAGCGGACCGCCGAGGCGCTGCGCGCGCGGGGCTTCGATGTCAGCGTGGCCAGGGACCGCGACGATGCCCGCCGGCTGGTCCTCGACCTGGTCCCGGAGGGCGCCGAAGTTGGCCAGGGAGCCTCAAATACGCTCGAGGAGCTCGGGGTGACCGCCGAGATCGAGACGTCCGGGCGCTTTGTCGCGATCCGACCGCGACTTCGCTCGATGGATCGGGCAACGGAAGGCCGCGAGATCCGCAAGCTGGGCGCCGCCCCGGACTTCTGGCTGAACAGCGCCCAGGCGATCACCGTCGATGGGCAGATCGTGATCGTGTCGTTCGGTGGCAGCCAGCTTGGGCCGATCGTCAGCGGCGCCGGCAAGGTGATCCTGGCCGTTGGCGCCCACAAGATCGTGCCCGATCTGGAGACCGCCCTGCGCCGGGTGGAGGAACAGAGCTTCCCCCAGGAATCGTCGCGGCTCCAGGCCCGGCTCGGAATCCCGAGTGCGATCAATAAGGTCCTGATCCTCAGCGGCGAGGTCTTTCCAGGTCGGATCCAGGTCATCCTGATTCCCGAGGCCATCGGCTTCTGACCCTGGACCCGGGGGTCGAGCGGGCACACGATGTATTCACTGGTCTGCTGCGTATCATTGGCGGCCGTGATCCGGGCGATTCGCGGTCGGCGCGACGGTGTGGTTCGCCTGCTGGTTGCGATCAGCGTGGCGACGCTGGTCGGCATCAGCCGGAACTATCTTGGCGTTCATTACTTCAGTGACGTGGTCGGCGGCCTCCTGGCGGGTTCGGCCTGGCTGCTGATTGATTTTCGAAACGGTCGTCCCGGCCCTCGTCAAGTGAATCGACCGCGGCTGGACTCGGAGCTGCTGATTGCGTAGGCTGATGTCACCGGACCATGCACCTGGAGAGATTCGTTTGACGAAGTTCACCACGATCAAGGTTGGCAAACCGCTCAATCTCGACGACCTCAAGAAGAAAGCCGCGCCGCGCGGCCATCGCGCCAATCCGCGCGATGAGGATCTCGCCCGGCTGGTCAACGAGGTCAGCGTCGGGGCGGCATCGCAGGTCCTGCCCTGGCACTTCGAAGGCAAGGCCGCGACCGCACGGGCTGCAGCCAACAAGGTGGTCAAGGCTTCGGGCGCGGCCGTCTACGTCAGCAGCCGGCCGGACATGCCTGGCGTATTGCTCTTCAGCCGTGTCCCGCTCAGTGGCCGGCAGGGCAAGGGCAACGGCAAAGGCAACGGCAAAGGTCGCTGACGGTTGACCCTGGCATCACGACGCTGATCGTCAGGAGAGGCTATAGGGCAGTCCCACGACGGCCACCGCGATCAACACAATCAGCAGGACAACGCCGATCGCCAATGCAACCCGGCCGGCGATTCGTCTCATCGCGACATTCTAACCGGCGCCCGCTTCCGCCCCCGTTGACCTGATCCGGACGAGGTCTTCAGCCAGCTCGGCCAGCGACTCGGGCGGGAACCGCGCGGATCGCCCGGTCGTAGCACGATAAGCAAGGCAGCCCAGCCTCCGCCGCGCCGAACCGAGCCAGACGATGACCCACGATCACGACCGTCTCCATGATCACGACGAGCACGACGACGAGTCCGAGCCGAGGCTGAAACCAGATCGTCCACGAGTGATCAGCGACGCGGACCGGCTGCGCTACGAGGGCTACCTCGCCGAGATCCTGGCCGCCCTCGGGCTGGACCTGGCGACGCCCGGGACGATGGCCACGCCGCGCCGGTTCCTGCGGGCGCTGTTCGACACGACCTCGGGCTACGAAGGCGACCCCAAGCTGTTGACCGCGTTCCCCACCGAGTGCCTCGGTGGCGCCAACTGCGAGATCGCCCAGGTCGTCGAGGGACCGATCCCGTTCTTCGCGCTGTGCGAGCACCATGCCTTGCCATTCTTCGGCAATGTCTACGTCGGCTACGTGGCCCACGAAGGAATCATCGGGATCAGCAAGCTGACCCGCCTGGTTCGCGTCGTCACCCGTCGCTTCGGCGTCCAGGAGCGGATGACCTACCAGATCTGCGACGAGCTGGACCGGATGATGGAGCCCCACGGCGTGGCCGTCTACGTCGAGGCGCACCACCTGTGCACCCAGATGCGCGGCGTCCGTGAGATGCATCCCAAGACCCGAACGACCTCGTACCGCGGGGTCTACGTCGAGAGCGCCCAGCTGCGCGGCGAGTTCTTTGACGTGAGCGGCCTGCGCGGAGGCGGTTCCTGACGGCGCCGGTCCCGGCTCCAGCCGGCAGGCCCGTCCGCCTCGAGCGGCTCTGGGATCGAGCTCCAGCCGCCGGCGAACGCGGTCGCGGCGGTCACCTGCCGGATGAGCTGGCGACGGCCTACGACGGCGACCTCGGCGTGCCGCTGCGCCCGGATCGACCGACGGTGATCGCCAACTTCGTCTCGACGCTCGACGGCGTGGTCGCCTTCGACACCGATGAGGGCTCGGGCGGCGGCGAAGTCAGCGGCTTCTTCGACCCCGATCGGTTCGTGATGGGCCTCCTGCGCACGATGGCCGACGCCATCCTGGTCGGCGCGGGAACCGTCCGCGCGGCGCCGACCCATGAATGGACCGCGCGCCGGGTCCATCCCGGGTCGCGCCTGGCCTACGCCGAATGGCGGGAACGGCTGGGAATCCGGTCCGCCCAACCGACGACGATTGTGGCCACGGCCAGCGGCGGGCTTGACCCGAGCCATCCGGGACTCTCCGCCCCGGACGTGCCGGTGATCATCGTGACGACCGAGGAGGGCGCCGCGCGCCTCGCGGCTGCTCGACCGGCCCCCAACGCCCGGGTCGAGGTCGCCGGAGCAGGCCGCAGGGTCCCTGCTCCGAAGCTGATCGAGATCGCCGGCTCGATCGGCGCCGGGCTGATCCTGTGCGAGGGCGGCCCTCACCTGATCGGCGACCTGCTCCGGGCCGGCCTGCTCGACGAGCTGTTCCTGACGATCGCGCCGCAGGTCGCCGGCCGGGACGAGGGGGCCGAGCGATTCGGCTTCGTCGAGGGCCTGGCATTCAGCGTTGCCGATGCCCCCTGGGCGCAGCTCGTCTCAGTCCGTCGAGCCGGCGACTACCTCTTCCTGCGCTACCGCTTCGAGAAGGCCCGCCCGTAGATGGCTATTGCTGGTAGCGCTCGACGATCTCGGGCGGGCGGACCTCGGCCTCGGTCGGGTCGAGACCGGCGGCGCGGCGGGCCTGGCGCTGGTGGAGGAGGTCGTAGCCCTGGTCGAGCTCGACCTTGATCTCGTCGAGGCGCTCGATCTCGGCCTGGCTCAGCCCGCTGCCGTCGGCGGCCTTGGCGAACAGGCCCTCCTCCTCGGCGGACAGCTCATTGATGTACTCGAACAGGCGGGCATCCTTCATGGCCCGAGAGTAGCACCGGAGCGCTGCACGGATCCCGGCTCGCCCGCACAAGTTGGCGCTCGTGGGAGGACCATTAACGTTTACGTATACGTGAAGGTCGTGCTAGAATACCTGCATGGTCCTCACCCATCCCTCGACCGTCGAGTCCGGCTTCCTGAAGATCCAGGAGGTCGCCTCCGAGCTCGGCCTGACCACCCGCTCGATCCGCTATTACGAAGAGCTCGGCCTGCTCAGCCCGGCCGCCCGGAGCGATGGCTCCTATCGCCTGTACGACGCCTCGGACATCGAGCGCCTGCGCTTCATCAAGGGCCTGCGTGATGATGCCGGCTTCTCGCTGGCCGAGATCAGCCAGCTCCTCGAAGATGAAGCCGCTCGGGTCCGCAGCCGGGAGGCCTACTCGCACTCGGTCGATCCGCTCGAGCGGCGCTCGATCGTGGTCGACTCGCTCGCCCGGGTCGAGCGCCAGAAACGGACCCTGCGCGACAAGATCAGCCGCCTCGAGGTGATGGTCATCGCCGTCGAGGCTCGTCACCAGCGGCTGACCAGGCGGCTGGCCGACCTCGACGCCGGCGGCACAGGGGACGTCCGATGAACCGTCCCTCGGCCGCCTCGACCGCCGGGCTGAGCGCCTTCCGCCATCGCAACTACCGATTGTTCTTCAGCGGCCAGCTGGTCTCCATGGTCGGGACCTGGATGACCTCCGTTGCCCAGAGCTGGCTGATCCTGCAGCTGACCGGCAACCCCTTTGACCTGGGCCTGCTGACGGTCGCCCAGTTCGGCCCGGTCCTGGTGCTTGGGCTGTTTGGCGGCCTGATCGCCGACGGCCTCCCGAAGCGGCGCACGATGTACGTCACCCAGACCGTGGCGATGGGCGTCAGCTTCCTGCTCTTCGTCCTGGCGGCCACCCACACCGTCCAGGTCTGGGAGGTCTTCGTGCTGGGCGCCGTGATGGGCGTCCGGAATGCTGTCGACATGCCCACCCGGCAGGCGTTCGCGGTCGAGATGGTCGGGCGCGAGGATGTCGGCAACGCGATCGCCCTGAACTCGGCGATGTTCAACGGGGCGCGCGTCCTCGGTCCGGCGATCGCCGGCCTTGTGATCGGCGCCTTCGGGGTCTCGATTGCCTTCCTGATCGACGCCGTGAGCTTCCTGGCAGTCCTGCTCGGGCTGTTCCTGATGAACGAGCAGGAGCTGCGGCCGGCCCCGCGCTTCGACCGGCCGGCGTCGGTCGGCGAAGTCTTTGTCGACCTGGCCGACGGCCTGCGCTACGTCCGCCGGACTGGTCTGATCATGCTGGCGATCGCGATCGTCGGTGTCGTGGCCACGGCCGGGATCAACTTCACGATCCTCATCCCGCCCCTCGCGGCGGACGTGCTCCACGTCGGGGCCAGCGGCTACGGCTTCCTGATGGCCGCCTCAGGCCTCGGCTCGCTGACCGCCGCCCTGTTCATCGCCTTCGGCGGGACCCGGGCGACCAGGATGCTGACCGGCGCGATCGTCCTGGGCGTCGCCGAGATCCTGATCGGCGGCATCTCGAACTATGACGTCGACCTCGTCCTGATGTTCGTGGCCGGCGCCGGCGCGATCTCGATGATGGCCACCGCCAACACGGTCATCCAGCTCGAGGTGCCGGATGAGCTGCGCGGCCGGGTGATGAGCGTCTATCTGACCGTCTTCGCCGGCACCAACCCGATCGGCGGGGTAGCCTTTGGCGCCATCGCGGCGAACGCCGGCGCGCCCGCCGCGATCGGCATCGGCGGGGCCATTTCGGTCGTGGCCGCCCTGGTCGGCGTGGTCTGGTATCGGCGCCTGCCGCGAGGCTCGTCGGGCAGGCTGACGATGCGCAAGCGTCCAGCCCCACCGGTCACGGTTGTCGGGGTGCTCGACCAGGCCGGGCAGATGACAGCCGATCCCGCCGGGGCCGTCGACTGAACCGACCAGAGCGGTGACGGGCAAGCTGTCACGCAGGCCGGGTACTCTCCGAATGTGAGCGCGAGCGTACCGGTCGAGATGCCCACGGACGGTGGACCGTTGACGCTGACGCCCGAGCAGGAACGGATCGTCCGCTTCGGTGAAGGACCGGTCGTCGTGATCGCCGGCGCCGGCACCGGCAAGACCCGGGTCATCGTCGAACGAGTGCGTTGGCTGCTCGACACCCAGGGCAGCGGCGGCCGGGATGTGCTCGGGCGGCTCATCCCCTCGGAGCCGCAGGAGGCCGTGGTCCCCAAGGTCCCGGCCACCCCTGTTGCAGCGCCTCCGGCGGGCAGCGGGCCGGCCCAGGTCGGGCTGTGGCCGGCCGAGCCCGGGGCGGCGGTCGCTCCACCCCTGGCTCTGGTTTCGCCAGAGCCGCCCGGGCCGTTTAACGGTCCGTTGCTGCCCGAGCAGATCCTCGTCCTGACCTACAACGTGAAGGCCGCCCGGGAGCTGCAGGACCGCCTGGACCAGGCGGTCGGTCCCACCGTCCGGGCGCGGATGAGCGTTTCCAACTTCCACAGCTTCTGCCACCAGGTCCTGACCGAGGCCGGGCCCGAAGCCGGCTTGCCGGCGCACCCCGATGTCCTCGACGGGATCGGCCAGATGCTCCTCCTGCGGGACCTGGAACCAGGCCTCAACCTGCTCTACCACGCGGGCTGGTGGGCCCTCGGCCCGTTCGTCCAGTTCATCAACCGGGCCAAAGACGAGCTCGTCACGCCCGACGACATGGATGCCTACGTCGCCGACGAGCGCGCCGTCTTCGAGACCCGCCACGGACCGTTTGCCGACGCGCTCAGCCGGCTCGAGCAGCAGGGCAACCTCAGCCTTCCCCGGGGGATGCGCAAGGAATACGCCAAGCTGCGCCGGTTCGAGCGGGCCGAGGCTCGGGGCGACGAGCTGACCGAGGACCGCCGGCCCGATCCGGACAAGGCGGCCGATCGGGAGGCGCGCCGGACCGTCCTCGGAACCGGGGCGGTCAAGAACGCCCGGCACTACGCGCCCGAGGAGCGGGTCGAGATCGATCGCCTGGCCGCCTCGTACGTCGTCGACGGCGCGGCGCTAGAGATCGTCCGCCTCGAGGAGCTGGCCCGCGTCTACCGGGCGTATCAGGCCGAGCTGATCCGCCGCGGGGCGCTCGACTTCGGCGAGCAGATCGCGGCCGTCACCCAGCTCTGGAAGGTCCGCCCGAACATCCTCCGGCGCTGGCAACGCCAGTATCGCTACGTCCTGGTCGATGAGTTCCAGGACGCCAATGTGGCCCAGATCGAGCTCATCGAGCTGATCGGCCGGACCCCGGATCGAGCGGACAACGTGATGGTCGTCGGCGATGACGACCAGTCGATCTACCACTTCCGGGGCGCCAGCTTCGCCGCCTTCGCCGAGTTCTCGCGGCGGTTCGCCGGACCGCCCGCCCACGATCCTGGTCGCCGCGCCCCGGGTCCGCCGGCTCGCCTCCGGATCGAGCAGAACTTCCGGTCGGTGCCTGAGATCCTGGCCGTCGCCAACCGCCTGATCGCCGGCAACCTCGAGCGCCAGGAGTCAGACAAGCGGCTGACCACCAACCGCCCGGCCGGCGTTCCGGTCGAGGTCATCACCTGCGCCAGTCCCGAGGACGAGGCGGTCGTGATCGTCGACACGATCCGGGCACTGGTCGCCACGGGCGACGGGCCACCTGCCTGGTCGAAGGTGGCCGTCCTGTATCGCAAGCACAAGCACCGCAACGAGATCGTCGCCCGGTTGCGCGAGGAAGAGATCCCCTATACGGTCGTGGGTGGCCTGTCTCTGTTCGACACGCCCGAAGTCCGTGACCTCGAGCAGAGCCTGCGGGCGATCGCCAACCCGCACGATGACATGGCGCTCGTCCGGATGATGTCCGCCGGACCGTGGCGGCTCGACCCGCTCGAGATCCTCGAGATCAGCCGGATGGCCCGCTTCGATCGGGGCCATCTGGTCGACGCCGCCCGTGAAGTGGTCACCTCCGGGCAGGTCAAGGTGGAGCGCCTCGACGAGCCGGCCGAGGAGGGAGCAGCCGCCCAGGCTCCGGAGGTCCCCACTCGCACCGTCGACGTCGGGCCTGGGACCCGGGCCAAGCTGCGCCGGCTGCTCGAGACGATCGACGACGTCGCGCCGGAGACGTGGCGCGAGGGACCGTTCACGCTCCTCGAGCGCCTGATCGAGCGGACCGGGCAGATCCTGGACCTGATCAGTGCGGACACCCGCGAAGCGCAACGGATCGCGGTCAACCTGGCCAGCTTCATGCGCTTCACGAACGACTGGCAGACGGCCTTCCCGAATGGCCATCTCAACCAGTTCGTCGACTACCTCGACGCCTACCAGGAGGCGGGTGGTGAGCTGCCGACCAGCGTCGAGCTGAGCGAGGACGTCGACGGCGTGCGGTTGATGACCGTCCACCAGGCGAAGGGCCTCGAGTTCCCGATCGTGATCGTGCCCGGCCTCGTGGAGCGGGAGTGGCCGAGCACCTTTGGCATCGGTGACCTGTTTCCGGTCGACCTCCTGCGCGAGGGCCAGCCCTCACCCGATTTCAACCTGGAAGAGGAGCGCCGCCTCCTGTACGTCGCCCTCACCCGCGCCCAGGACCGCCTGATCGTGACCAGCCATGGCGGGCCGGCCGGGCAGAGCCTCGGTCCATCGCCGTTCATTGCCGAGCTGCTCGAGGTCGGCCCCGACGGGACCACCGTCGCGTCCGGCATCCAGCTGGTCGACCGCACGCTGAACCAGCCATTGCCGTCGACCGGTGGGGCCGTCGAGCTGCCCAACCTCGAGCGGACGGCCGCCGCCGTTCGGGCGGTGATGCCCCTGCCGACGAAACGGGAGCGCCGGCTTGCCCTCCGCCTCCGGGCCACCGAACTGCTGGGCATGCTCGAGGGGACGGACGCCACGAACCCCGAGACCGACGCCGCCCGGCTGCGGTTCACCGAGGAGCTCGCCGAGGTCGGGCGTGCGGCGGCGATGAGCGCCGAGGAAGCCCGGACACTGGGGCTCGACCCGTTCACTTTCCAGTCCCTCGCCCAGGACTCGGCGGCCGGCGCCAACCTGCTGCAGGTCGCGCCGCTGGCGCCACGCTTCAGCTATTCCCAGTTCTGGACCTACGAGCGCTGCCCCCTCCAGTACGCCTTCGCCAGCGTCTACCGGATCCCATCCGCCCGAAAAGCCGGCTACTTCGCATTCGGGAGCGCGGCCCATGCTGCCTTCGAGCGCTTCACCCGGGAGCGCCGTGAGCGGCTGGCCCGCGGTGAGGCGGCACCGACCAAGGTCGATCTCGAGCGGATCTTCGCTGCCCAGTGGAAGCCGACCGAGTTCGGCGACCGGACCACCGAGGCCGAATACCAGCGCAAGACCGGCAACCTGCTGGACCGCTTCTGGGAGGGCGAGCTGAGCACAACCAGCCAGGCGATCCACGAGGAGCTCGAGTTCAACCTGGCCATCGATCCGGGCGACGGCAGCCCGCCGGTGATGGTCGGCGGCTCGATCGATCGGATCGACCGGCTGGCGGACGGCGGAATCGAGGTGATCGACTACAAGACCGGCCGGGTGACCTCCCAGAAGGACCCCGCAATCAACCTCCAGCTGTCGATCTATGCCCTCGCCTGCCGCGACGGGCTCAGCCTCGGAACCCCGCAGAAGGTCACCCTGTACTTCACCGAATCGTCGATGCGGATGAGCTCGACCCGCTCGGACGAGGAGCTCGACGCCGCCCGGGCCGACATCCTTGCCCGGGCCGCCCGGATCCGGTCGGGCGATTTCGCGGCCACGCCGGCCAGGTCGACCTGCGAGCGTTGCGACTACGCGGCGATCTGCCCCAGCCGCCTGACCTGAGCAGCGTGGTCGATGTAGTCCAGCCACCGCCATCGCCGGCGGTGGGTGACCGTCCCAGTGCGACCCTGCCGCTGCCCCAGCTCGTCCGCCTCTCGCTGTACTGGCTGGGCCTGTCCTCGATCTTTGCCGGCCTGACCAACATCCTCGGCAACCGGCTCCAGTTCACCGGGCTGGTTACCCCGGGGACCGAGGGCACGACGCTCTTCGGCCTGACGATCGGCGGCTCGGTTGTAGCCCTCCTCGTCCAGCCCACGATCGGCTCGCTGAGCGATTACACGACCAGTCGCTGGGGCCGGCGCAAGCCATACATCCTGATCGGCTCGATCCTCGACGTCGTCTTCCTGTACGGGATCGCGACCTCGAACGGCCTGCTCGCGATTGCCGGCTTCGTGATCCTGCTCCAGTTCAGCAGCAACTTCGCCCAGGGCCCGTTCCAGGGCTACGTCCCCGACCTCGTGCCGGCCCACCAGGTCGGGCTGGCCAGCTCGCTCGTCGGACTGATGCAGATCCTTGGCCAGGTCGCCGGGTTCACGATTGGCTCGATTGCCGCGGCAACCCACAACTATGTCGCGGGGACGATGGCCCTGGGCGTCCTCGAGCTGGCCACGATGCTGAGCGTGGTCCTGCGGGTCAACGACGGGACGACGACGAAGTCGCGCAACGGCCGATCGTGGTTCTCGATCGCCCGCGAGGCGTGGGGGACCGATGTCCTCCGCGAACACAGCTTCCTGTGGCTCGTCGGGTCACGCCTACTCTTCCTGATGGGCGCTGCGATGCTGGTCATCCTCGGCCCCTTCTACCTCCACCAGACATTCGGGCTGGACGAGGCTGACAGCGGGACCACCTTCCTGATCGTGGTTGCCTTCGTCCTGGTGGCCAACCTGCTCGCGGTCGTGCCGGCCGGCCGGGTCTCGGATCGGGTCGGGCGCAAGCGCCTCCTCTACCTCAGCTTCGCCCTGGGCGGCATTGGGATGGCCGTCGTGACCGTCGCGCCGGTCCTGCCCGTCGCCTACCTCGGGGTCAGCCTCTTCGGCCTGGCGTCGGGCACGTTCCTGGCCGTCGATTGGGCGCTGATGACCGAGATCATCCCGAAGGCCTCGTCGGGCCGCTACATGGGCATCAGCAACGTCGCCACTGCGTCGGCCAGCATCTTTGCGCTGGCCCTGGGCGGGACGCTGATGGACGCCGTCGATCGGACGATCGGTCCGGGCGAAGGCCCGCGGGCCGCCTACGGCCTGGCCGTGGCCTTCTTCGTGATCGGCGGCCTGTTGCTCCGGCCGGTCCACGAACGGCGAGCGGCAACTCTCGACTCAGGGTCGCCCGATTGAGCGCGCCCGGCGGCCAGGCGGAGCGGATCGTCATCGCCCGCGACCAGGCGCGCGTGCGCGACCCGTTGTTCGCCGTGCTAGGCCCGATCGTGATCGACGTCGCGGGCCGCTCCCCGGCCGAGATCGTCGAAGCCGCCCTCGATCGGGTTCGAGAGCGGCTTCGGGAGCAGCGTCCGCCCGGTTGACCGGGCGGCATGATCGGCCTAGTTGGCGCCGGTGACCTTGGCCCCAACTGTCACGGTGAGCTCGTCGGCACCCCGTACGAGCAGGATCGGATAGGGCTGCTTCGCGGCAGCGATCGCATCGAGGAGCTCGTCGGCGTCGCCGACCGGATTGCCGGCAACGGCCACGATCAGGTCTCCCCGGGTGATCCCGGCCTTGGCGGCCGGGCTGTCATCCTCGACGCCTCGGACGAGCAGGCCGTCACGGTCGGGCAGGCCGACCGAACGGCGCATCTTGCGGGCGACGAAGGCCGGGGCGATCGCGATCCCCAGCCGGGGCCGCTCGACCGAGCTGCCACTGGCCAGTGATTCGACCCGTTCGTGAAGCGCGGCGTCCGCCGGCAGGGCGAGGTAGAAGCCCTCGCCGATCCGGTTCGTGTTCAGCCCGACGAAGCGGCCCGAGCCGTCCAGGAGCGGGCCGCCCGAGGAGCCCGAGGCGAGCGGCGCAGTGTGCTCGATGCTGCCCGAGATCCGTCGCCCGCCCGGTCCACGGAAGGCCCGCCCGACGGCCGACACGCTGCCGAACGTGATCCGGCTACCGGCCGAACGGGATGGCGCCAGGCCGAAGACGATCGAGCCGACGCCGACCGAGGCGTCGGTCGCCCAGCCGATCGGTGCCGCGCCGGTCGTATCGACTGAGATCACGGCCAGGTCGCCGTCGTGGTCAACGCCAACCACATTGCCGACGGTCTGCCGGCCATCGGTGAAGGTGACGGTGACCTCGTCGCCGCGCAGGTTGTGGGCATTGGTCAGGACCTGTCCGTCGGCGACCACGACCCCGGCGCCGCGCTGGTGCCGGCCGATTCCGACGACGGCCGGAGCGGCGCTCGCTGCCGCGGCCTGGATGGCGCCCTGCAGATCTTCGATGATGCTCATGGTTGGTTGATTCCTCGTGCTGTCCGCTACTAGTGACTAGTGACTAGTGACTTGCAATCTACTACGCTATACGGGTGAACGCAAACGACACCCTGCCCGAGCCGCCTACCATGGCTGGCATGCCCGCCCGGCCGGCTCCCGCCGCCTCGTCGTCCCCGTTGGGAGCCGCCCTGGACCGGGTCGGCGACCGTTGGAGCCTGCTCCTGGTGGAGCGCCTGCTGGACGGTCCGGCCCGCTTCAACGACCTCCTGGCCGGGATCGGCGGAATCGCCCCGAACATCCTGACCGACCGGTTGCGGCGGCTCGAGCGCGAGCGGGTCGTCCACGCGGTCCCCTATTCGGACCGGCCGCTCCGGATGGAGTACGCCCTGACGGCGGACGGGCGCGACCTCGCCAGTGCGGTCCGCCTGCTGGCCGATTGGGGCGGTCGACGGGCCGCGGATGGCGAGCCGGCCCATGAGACGCTCCGCCACGATGCCTGCGGCACGCCGCTCGAGGCCCGCTGGTACTGCCCGACCTGCGAGCGCAGCGTGGCGGACGGCGAAACGGCCGAGGACCGCCAGGTCTAGAGGGCGGCCTCCTAGCCCCGGAAGCGGCCGGCCGGCCGATCGCGTCTGCCCGTCCGAAAACGGAATCGGCGTGGCGTTCGTCTGGAATGGTGTGATGCTATCCAGAGTCGCGCCCACGCTCGAACGACGGGAGGGAGAACTGGGCACCGCCGCGGCCGGCGACGCCGGCGAACGGTTCCTACGCCTCGCGAACGGCGAGCTTGACCGGGCCTATCGCCTGGCGGGCATGTTGCTGGGCGACCAGCACGAGGCCGAGGACGCTACCCAGGATGCGCTCGTCCGGGCCTGGCAATCAGTGGGCTCGCTGCGTGACCCGGCCGGCTTCCAGCCCTGGTTCGACCGGATCCTGGTCAACATCTGCCGCGATCGCCTCCGCCGCCGGCGCCGGATCGCGTTCATTCCGATCGAGCCCGACATCGATGACGGCGGCCGCCCGGGCACGCCCGACCAGGCCGATCCCTTCCAGGCGGTCCTCGACCGCGACCAGGCCGTCCGGGCAATGGCCACCCTGAACCCCGATGAGCGGGTCGTCCTGATCCTCCACTATT
Source organism: Chloroflexota bacterium (assembly GCA_003169655.1). Taxonomy (GTDB): domain Bacteria; phylum Chloroflexota; class Limnocylindria; order Limnocylindrales; family CSP1-4; genus Palsa-1033. Next base: position 10,651 of record PNAZ01000050.1, on the reverse strand, counting down.
GGGCCGACCTGACCCTCGACGCAGTGGCCGAACGGCTCGGCTGGCCGGTCGGCACGGTCAAGACCCGCCTGCACCACGGCTTGAACGAGATCCGGCGGGTGCTTGACAGCACGCCGGGCGGAGGCATTCGATGAACGACGACCTCGAACGGCGGCTGCGCGACGGACTCCGGCGGGCTGCCCTGCCGGCCGCTCCGGACACGCTCCGCGCACGACTCAGCCGGCTACCCACCGAATCACGCGCTTCGCGCCTGGCCGGCCTGGTCAGTGGCCTGCGCCTGGCGGCGCTCGCCTCGGCCGCGGCGGTCGCGATCGCCTTCGTCCTCGTCGTCCGGTCGTTGCCCGGGCCGACCGGCACGGGGCCGGTGGCCTCGCTCGGCTCGGTCGCGACGACGGGCCCCTCGGCCGGCCCCTCGACGCTCGCGACATCCAGTCCCTCGATCGGGCCGTCCAGCCAGCCATCGGCGCTGAGCCCGACGCCGTCGGTGGTCATCTACCCCACGACCCAGCCGTCCGTCGAGCCCGGCTTCACCTGTGCGGCGACGACCGTCCTGCCGGCAACCACCAGCGCGGTCGTCTCGATCACCGACACCCGCCTCGGCACCCATGCTGGCTACGACCGGATCGTGTTCGAGTTCGCGGGGACGAAGCGGCCCCGGCTGACGGTCGACGTCGCCAGCCCGCCCTTCGACCAGGACGCCAGCGGGCTGCCGGTCAAGGTTGCCGGGAGCGCTTTCCTGAAGCTCCGGCTGTACGACGCGAGTGGCTACCCGACCTACACCGGCCCGGACTCGTTCTCGCCCGGCTACCCGAACCTCGTCGCATTGGTCAACACCGGCGACTACGAGGGCTACGTCACCTGGATCGCAGGCCTGCGGGGCTCGGCCTGCTACCGGATCTCGACCCTCAGCGGCCCGACCCGGATCGTCGTCGACGTCCAGGCACCCTGACCCGTCCCGGGCTTGGGACGAATGTCGCCATCAGACGCATTACGCAGGAAAGACGCGGTTTCCGAGCTCGGGACGCGGATCCCGATCCAGTTTCACGCACGAAGTCGACCGATCGAGACGGTCGAGCCCCCGAATCCGACCTCGACCCGACCATCGCGCGTCTGCCAGCGACATTCGTCCCAAGCTCCGGCCGACGGGCCGGGCACGAACGCCAGCTCGTGGCGGCGACGAGCGAGTCGAGGTCAGAGGTTGACGAGTCCCCGGTCCGCCACGGAACGTCAAGCGGAAGGCAGGACCGGGGGCAGCGGGACCGGCGTCGGCAGGGGCTCGCCGCGGACGCCGGCGAGCAGGTTCGCGGCGGCCATCTCGGCCATCCGGCCGCGGGCCGCGTGGGTCGCCGAGGCGACATGCGGCACGATCAGGCAGTTGTCGAGCTCGAGCAGCGGGTCGTCCGTGGCGATCGGCTCGGGATCCGTGACATCGAGGGCGGCGGCGGCGATCCTACCGTCCTTGAGCGCCGCGTAGAGCGCGGCCGAATCCACGACCGGCCCTCGCGCCGTGTTGACCAGGATCGCCGTCGGCTTCATCCGGGCGAGCGCCCCGGCGTCGATCAGGTGGCGGGTCTCGTCGCCCAGCGTCACGTGCAGGCTGACGAAGTCCGAGCGGGCCAGCAGCTCAGGTAGCGTCACGAAGTTCGCACCGAGGTCGGCCTCGATCGTCGGATCGACCGGACGCCGCGAGCTGTACAGGACGGTCATCCCAAAGCCACGCGCCCGNNGGACGTAGCGGGCAGCCTCCGGGATCCGGCGAGCGGCGGCCATGATCAGGGCAAACGCGAAGTCGGCCGTCGTCTCGGTCAGTGCGCCGGGCGTATTGCCGACGGCAATCCCCCGCCCTGCACATGCCGCGACGTCGATGTTGTCGTAGCCGACGGCATAGTTGCTGACGACCCGCAGGCCCGGACCGACGCGATCGAGGAACTCGTTGTCGACCCGGTCGGTGAGCAGGGTGAGGACACCCACGCAGCCCTCCGCTCCAGCCAGGAGCTCCATCCGCGAAGGCGGGAGCTCAGCGGTCCAGATCGTCGCGTCACACGCTGCCCGAATCGGATCGAGGCCGACCTCCGGGATCTGGCGGGTGACGAAGACCCGCGGCCGGGCGAGCCCAGGGTCAGCCGGGCGCATCGTCAGTTCCTCTCGTCGCCCTCGTCGGCTCCCAGGCCCCGTGCGGTTCGGGCGGCGCGCCGGGCCTCGTCGGCACTGCGCCGGCGGATCGCATCGAGCACGAGGGCGTCGGCCGCCGGGTCGATCGCCAGGGCCTCGGTCGCGGCGACGATCGGGGCGGCTGCCCGGAGCGCCTCGAGGACGCTGGCGAGCGTGACGTTGCCCGCCGCGACCGCGGTCGTGGCGCGGAACGCGACGTGCGCGTCATTGCGCTCGCCGTGGGTCGCCGCGTCACGCTCCGCGCCCAGGTGGAGCATCAGCTCGAGCAGGTCGGCATCGGTCCGACGCTCGGCCGCGAGGGCCGCCAGATCGCCCTCGAGCACGGCGATCGCCTCGGCAACGTCGCCCCGCTCTCCGCCCCAGGCGACGAGCCGCCACTCGACGGCGCGCGAGAACGACTCCGGCGTTGACTCGGCGACGTACGTGCCATCGCCGTGGCGCGATTCGATCAGGCCGACCAGGGCCAGCGACTTGAGTGCCTCGCGGACGACGGTCCGCCCGACGCCGAGCTCCTCGGCCAGGCGTCGCTCGGACGGGATCCGGGCCCCCGGCCGCAGGTCGCCGGTCGTGACATAGGCGGTCAGCAGGCGGGCAATCTCCTCGGGCGAGCCGGTCCGCCGGCGGCCGGCAGCGGCAGCCGGACCGATGTTCCTCGTTTCCTCGGACGTCGTCACGCGATCCTCGACTTCTGAGCGGCAATCTTACCCGGCCGGACGGCCAGCTCAACCGGTTGCCTGGAGTCCGGCCGCAATCGCGTTCACGCTCAGCTGGACGAGCCGCCGGACGGGTTCGATCGCCGGGTCATCTGGCGCCAGGCGACGCAGCCGGGCGAGCAGGTGGACCTGGATCTCGGCCAGCGGGTCGAGGTACGGTGCCCGGACGGCGAGCGAGCGCTGGATCGCCGGCAGCCGATCGAGGAGGTGGGCCCGGCCGGTGACCCGATTGAGGAGGGCGACGGCCAGCTCGTACTCGGTCTCGATCGCCTGCCAGGCCGACGCGGCTGCCGGGCCGGCGTCCAGGCCGCGGTAGGCCCGGGCCGTGGGCAGGTCGACCCGGGCCAGGGCCAGCTCGGCGTTGTCGAGGATCGATTCGAAGAAGGGCCAGGCCCGATACAGCCCGGCAAGCCGATCGAGGCCGGCGTCGCCATCACGAACGCGGACGGCTTCGAGGGCGCTGCCCAGGCCGAACCAGCCCGGCAGGCCAAGGCGGACCTGCGACCAGGCGAAGGTCCATGGGATCGCCCGCAACGACCCGATCGGCGACGCTTCGGCGGAGCCCGGCCGGCGCGCCGGCCGCGAGCCGAGACGCATCCCGGCGAGCTCCTCGATCGGCGTCACCCGGCGGAAGAAGTCGGCAAAGCCGGGTTCGTCGATCAGGGCCAGGTAGGCCCGCTCCGAGGTCCGCGCCAGCTCGTCCATGATTGGCCAGCCGTCGGCCTCGGCCGCCGCGTGCCGGCCGGCATGCCCTTCGGCGGAGGCCAGCAGCGTGGCTCCCGCGAGCTCCTCGAGGTGACGCCGGGCGATCGTCGGGTTGGCGTAGTTCGCTGCGATCACCTCGCCCTGCTCGGTCAGCTTGAGCCGGCCGGCGATCGAGCCCGCCGCCTGGGCCAGGATCGCCCGGGCGGCCGGGCCGCCGCCCCGCCCGATCGCCCCACCCCGGCCGTGGAAGAGGGTCAGCTCCAGGCCATGAGCCCGGGCGACCCTGGCTAGCTCGCCCTGGGCCCGATAGAGGAGCCAGTTGGCAGCCACGAAGCCCGATTCCTTGTTCGAATCCGAGTAGCCGAGCATCACCTCCTGGCGATTGCCCTGCTCGGCGAGATGGGCGCGGTAGGCGGGATTCGAGACCAGCGCCTCGAGCAATGGGCCGGCCTGGCCCAGGGCGTCGGCCGTCTCGAGGAGGGGCACGACGTCGAGGCGCGGCCGGGCCGGGCTGAAGCCTGCGGTCTGCCTGGCGCCGGGCTCGACCGCACCGGCGAGCTCGGCCAGCCGCAGGACGTCGAGGACATCCTGCGGGTCGCGGGTGAAGCTCACGATCCAGCGTCCGGCAGCCGCCGCGCCGAACCGGCGCTGGATGTCGGCCACCGCCCGGAGCGAGGCCAGCAGCTCGAGGGCGGCAGGCCCCGGCCCGTCGGGCGAACCAGCTTCGAGGGCGGCTAGCGCCGCGGCCTGGATCTCGCTGTGCTGGCGGACCTCGAGCTCCGCCAGGTGAAAGCCAAATGTCTGGACCTGCCAGCGCAGGTCCTGCACCTCGCCATAGGCGACCCGGCCGAGTCCGTCGGCCACGAGGGCCGCGGCCAGCTCCTCGAGCTCGGCGCCAAACTGCCGCGCGTCGCGATAGCGGCCCGAGAGCGGCGCCGCCGCCCCGATCAGGGCGCTGCGGGTCCGGCGCAGGCGCTCGGCCATCGCCCCCAGGCGGCGCCGATACGGCTCGTCGCCGAAACGCCGGTCGAGCTGGCGCATCAGCTCGGGCAGCTCCTCTTCGTCGTCGATCAGGCGGCCGGCGATCCGCCGATCGAGGCGCTGGTCGGGCACGACCGGTGCGATCGTCTGCATCAGCCGGGTGACGACGGCCTCGTGGCCGCGGAGCACGTGATCGGCATGGATGCGGGCCGCCTGGGCAGTCAGTTCGGCGGTGACGTTGGGATTGCCGTCGCGGTCGGCGCCGATCCAGCTGCCCCAGTGCAGGAACGTGTCGATGCCCGGCGGCCGGGTGCCGGTCTGGCCCGAATCTGCCGCGAGCCGGAAGGGCACCGCCGCGTGCGCCACCCGCCCCTGGCCGACCGCCCGCGGGCCGGCCCGGTCGAGCGCCCCATCGAGCGCCCGGATCACGGCCGGGGTGACCCGGAAGAGGGTCTCGTCGAAGAAGACCATCGCGCTCCGGACCTCGTCGAGCGGGCTCGGCGCGATCGAGCGCAGCTCAGCCGTCCGCCACAGGAGGGTGACCTCCTCTCGCAGCCGGCGGCGTAGCTCGGCGTCCTCGCCCGGCGTCAGGCGCGGATCGTCGAGCTGTTCGACGAGCCGGGCGACCCGGCGCAGGGCGAGCAGCAGCGTCCGGCGGCGGGCCTCGGTGGGATGGGCCGTCAGGACCGGCGTGACCGACAGCCCCGCGACCAGCTCCCGGAGGGTCGCCGGCGGCGTACCGTCGGCCAACAGCCGGTCGATCGCCGCTGCGAGCGAGTTGTCGAGCGGCGTGCCACGGGCGGCCCGTTCGCGGCGCCGGAGCGAGCGCACCCGGTCGCGCTCCTCGGCGACGTTGATCACCTGGAAGTACAGGCCGAACGCCCGGATGATCGACTCGATCGTGGCCAGGTCGAGCTGCTCGAGGCCCTCGACCACCGCCAGCGGGGCGGAGCCGGCCGCGGCTCGCCGGTTCGCCTTGGCCCGCTCCCGGATCGCCTCGATCCGGGCGAGCAGCGGCTCCCCGGCCTGCTCGGCGATCACTTGCCCGAGCAGGGACCCGAGCAGCTTCACCTCGCGCGCCAGCGGATCGCGCGCGCCGGCTGTCCCGATGCCCGCCGGCTCGGCCCGCACGGCCGGGTTCGGCCGCCCGATCGTCCTGCCTCTCATCGCTGCCGGCCCATGCCCGCATCGTCGCACCTTGCCAGCGGCCAGGAGGTTGCGGACCGGTGACGGTTGGGTTGGCGCCACTTGCACGGCTGAGCCGGCGCGAGTGGCTGCGCCCAGGCCGACGCCTTAGTGTTCTCAGTACAACAAACGGGCTGTTTTGAGCCCCAACCCAGGCTCCGGGACCCGATTCCTCGTTCGCGACCGCGTCCACGACGGCGAATTCATCCCGAGCCACGCTCAGCTCGGCATGAATCTCCTCGACGCGACGGGGCGCAGGCGTCGAAAGCGGGCCGGAATCGGGCGTTTGTTGTTCTGAGTACACGTCTCGGGCCCGGGCCACGGGATGAGGCACCTCTCGGGCCCGGGCCGCGGCAATGGGACCGCCGACGTCGAAGGACGTCGCTTCGGATCATGTTCGGGCAGTCGTTTGCCAGGAAGGCGACCAACGTCTGCCTCTGGCTGCGGAACGAGCCAACTTGACGTCGCTGGACGGACACGGAGGGAGCCCCATCGGCGCTGCCGAGCGCTCGGCGCAGGACGCCTCCGAGCGCGCTGAGCAAGGCTCGGAGGCGTTCCCGGACTAGTAGCCAAGGTTCCTTGGCAGGAACACGATGGTCAGGAGGCGCCCAACGCGCGCTTCCTCAGGATGGCGATGGGCTCGTCCCTGAAGGGGCTGGACCGCCGGGCAGGAGGTGCATCGTCGAGAGGTAGGCTTCGAGGAGCCGCGAGACCCCCCCGGGGATGAAGTCCTCGGATTGCCAGATCGCGACGACGTAAATCCGGTCGTTGACGAGGAAGAACGCCTGGGTGTCTTCGGTGAACCGCACCAGCGAGCCAGCATGGCCATCCATGCTCGCCGCAACGGTGCGGCCCGGCATCGTTGCGCAATCCGAGGGCGCGGGGGACTCGGCAAGCGGGCAGTACGCCTGGAGCCAGGTGTCCAGGGTCGTGCCGGGCTGGACCGCCACCGACCACGCTGCCGCGGCGATGGAGCTGTCCGGCGAGACGAAAGTCTCCAGGGCCGTGCTCTTCATGTCCACCGTCGCGTCCGCCGGGAAGGTCCAGTCGCGGGTCGCGGTGGTGTGCACGAACCAATCCGCGGGGTGGCCGATGCTAAAGCCATAGCGCGCCGACGTGTAGGTCGTCCACGTCGTCGTGTTGATCGAATAGGGACTCGGCGTGGGTCCGGTGCTCGGCGACGATGCGGGGGCAGACGGCGACGCCGTGGGTGACGGGGTCGAGGCGCCGCCGACGCCGGGCGATGATCCGAACAGATTGAACGCGGCGACGCCGGCGACCACGATGATCGCGATCGCAGCGACAAGGCGCATGGGATTGGACATGGGGGCGTTCCTCCACGGGATCCGGAGATCCCGCTCCTGTGGCGTGGTTCGGACCGCGAGGAGGACGGCATCGATCGTGGTGCCCGGAGTCCGGTCGGACCCGAGCTCCATCAATTCTCGAGTTGCGCGTTCGAAAGCGGTGTCGTCGTTCATGCCAGCCGTCCCTCGCGGAGGTGGTCTCGGGCCCGGGACGCCTCGAAGGCAGTCCGAAGCGCGCGCGTTGCGTAATGGAGTCGAGATCGTGCGGTGCCCTCCGGGATGCCGAGCGCTTCGGCCACTGCCACGAGGGGCAGGCCCGCGTGGTGATGGAGGACGAAGACAGCCCGTTGGTCGAGCGGAAGCCGGCGGAAGGCCTGCTCCAGTTCGTCGCGGTCGGAGACCGCTTGAAAGTCATCGGTATCGCTCGCTCGATCGATAGGGAGAATGCGCACGGTCGATGCCCACAGCCGGTTGCGCGGGGCAGCCGCATAGCAGGCATTGACGAGGATCCGGTAGGCCCAGGCCTCGAAGCGGTCTGGCTCCCGCAAATGCGGTAGCTTCCGCCAGATGGTCACGAGGGCGTCCTGCAGAACATCCTCGGCGAGGCCCGGATCGCGCAGGATGCGTCGAGCGATCCCGAACAGCGTGTCGCTGACCTGGTGCACCAGATCCGCGAATGCCGCCTGGTCGCCCGAGCGCGCCCGCTCGACGAGGTCTCGGTCCATGGGTCCCCGGATGATTGGCCGCAGTCGACATGACCGTGGTCTATCGAGCATGAGGGTAGGACGCGCCGGAATCGTTCAATTCAGGAGCGAATACCCGCGACGAGCGGCTCGTCGGGCCTGAACCGCGCCCGACCTACCCGACCTGGATCCCGCCCGACGCGTTGGTGTTCTCAGTACATCAAACGGGCTGTTTTGAGCCCCAAGCAAGGCTCCGGGGTCCGATTCCTCGTTCGCAACAGCGTCGACGTGCGCGAATTCATCCCGAGCCACGCTCAGCTCGGCATGAATCTCCGCGACGAGACCGGGCCGACGTGTCGAAGGCAGGCCGGAATCGCGGTTTTGCTGTACTGAGAACACATCCCTGCCTCGGGATGCGGAAGGCGCGACGCGAGCCACGGAACGGGTCGCCGGGGCCACGAAAGGGACGCCCTCAGGCCGACTGGGCTACCTCGCGCAGGCGTTGCTCCAGGAAGCGCCGCTCAACCGCGTTGCCAACGAGATCGGCCGCCCGGCGATAAGCCACGGCGGCTTCCGAACGCCGGTCAAGGCGTCGGAGCAGGTCGGCCCGGGCGGCGTGAAGGTAGGGGTAGTCGTCGAGCAGCCCGTCCGCCACCAGCCCGTCGATCCGGGCGAGACCCGCCGCCGGCCCGTCGACGAAGGCGATCGCGACGGCCAGGTTCAGCTCCACCACCGGCGATGGAGCGAGCTGGGCCAGGATGCCGTACAGGGCCACGACCTGCGGCCAGTCGGTCCCGGCCGGATCGGCCGCCTCGTCGTGGACGGCCGCGATCGCGGCCTGGAGCTGGTACGGGCCGGTGCGTTGCATCCGGAGCGCCCGCTGCACGAGCCGGCCGCCCTCGTCGATCCGGGCCTGGTCCCACCGCGAGCGGTCCTGGTCCTCGAGCAGGATCAGGGCGCCGGAGACGTCGACCCGCGCCTCGCGCCGCGCATCCTGGAGGAGCATCAGGGCGAGCAGACCGATCGCCTCCGGCTCGTCGGGCATCAGCTCGGTCAGGACCCGGGCCAGCCGGATGGCCTCCGCCGACAGGTCGCGTCGGACCAGCGCGTCGCCGGCCGAGGCCGCATAGCCCTCGTTGAAGATCAGGTACAGGACGCGCAGGACGGCATCCAGTCGTTCGGGCAGGAGGTGATCGGGTGGCACCCGGTAGGGGATGCCGGCCTCCCGGATCTTGCGCTTGGCGCGGACCAGGCGCTGGGCGAGGGTCGCCTCGGGCACGAGGAACGCGCGGGCGATCTCGGGCGTCGCCAGGCCACCCAGCGTGCGCAGGGTGAGGGCCACCTGGGCATCGAGGGCGAGCGCCGGATGGCAGCAGGTAAAGATCAGCCGCAGCCGATCATCCTCGATTGCCATTTCGTCCTCCTCGTCGGGCTCGGCCGGTTGGATCGACGCCTCGATGACCGCCTGCCGCCCGAGCTCGTCGGTCTTCGTTGCCAGGACCCGCGCCCGGCGCAAGCGGTCGATCGCCCGGTTGCGGGCGGTGGCCGTGATCCACGCTCCCGGGTTGGCCGGGACGCCATCCCGGGGCCAGCGCTCCAGAGCGACCACGAAGGCTTCCTGGACCGCTTCCTCGGCAATGTCGAAGTCGCCGAAGACCCGGATCAGGGTCGCGACAGTCCGGCCCGATTCCTCGCGGAACAGGCGCTCGACTAGAGCGGTTGGGTCAGCCGGCTGCGGCAATGGCCTCGGCGGTNNGGAATCCGGGCGGCGGCATCGATCGCTTCGTCCAGGTCCCGGGCCTCGATCAGGTAGTACCCGCCGAGGGCTTCCTTCGTCTCGGCGAACGGGCCATCGGTCGTGATCGTCCGGCCCTCGCGAACGCGGACCGTGGTGGCCGCTGACGTGGGGTGGAGCGCCTCGCCGCCCTTGAACAGGCCCCGCTCGATCATCCACTGGGTGAACGTGTTGTATTCGTCCGCCTCGGCCAGCATCTCGTCCTGGGGCGCTTCCTCGCTCGACTCGGCGGTGTAGATGAGGAGCAGGTACTGCATCGGGACCTCCTGGGACACGGTCGGGCCGGCACGCTCGTCGCCCGTCATCCGTACAACGAACGACACTGGCCCAATTCGACGCCTTCCGATCGCAGTATGCCCGAGACACGGCGCGCTATCGTTCGGACGTGGCAGGCACCTCAGAGGTCATCGCGGTCGCGGGTCGCGAGGTCACGATCAGCAACCCGGATAAGGTCTTCTTCGCCGAGCTTGGCGTGACCAAAATGGAGCTGGTCCGCTACTACCTGGCCGTGGCCGAGGGCGCGCTGCGCGGCGCCGGCGACCGGCCGATGGCCCTCAAGCGCTTCGTCAACGGCGCCGATGGCCAGTTCTTCTTCCAGAAGCGGGCGCCCGAATCACGACCCGATTGGATCGAAACGGTCGAGCTGTCGTTCCCGTCCGGCCGGACGGCCTCCGAGGTCGTGATCCGCGACGCGGCCCAGCTGGCCTGGATCATCAATCTCGGCTGTATCGACCTCAATCCGCACCCGATCCGGGCTGACGACCTGGACCACCCCGACGAGCTGCGCGTTGATCTCGACCCGGTGCCCGGGATCGAATGGGCCCAGATCCGGGACGTGGCCCTCGTCGTGCGCGAGTCGCTGACCGCCGCCGGGCTGGTTGGCTGGCCGAAGACATCGGGTTCGCGCGGGATCCACGTGAACGTCCGGATCGAGCGCAAGTGGACCTTCCCCGAGGTCCGTCGGGCGGCGCTTGCCCTGGCCCGCGACGTCGAGCAGCGGGCCCCCGACCTGGCCACGTCGAAGTGGTGGAAGGAAGAGCGCCACGGCGTGTTCATCGACTACAACCAGAATGCCAAGGACCGGACGGTCGCCTCGGCCTACTCCGTTCGGCC
>PNAZ01000048.1:4913-5113 GCA_003169655.1 Chloroflexota bacterium | reverse complement strand
GCGTACGTCGCGGCCTCGGGCGAGTCTCCGATCACGACCGCCGCCACGGCTGCGCCGGGCCGGCCGGCTTCCTCGTCGGTCAGCAGGCGCTGCCCGTCGAACTCGCTCCGGGCGTCGTCCGAGGCGAGCACGAACAGGGGCAGGCCGGGGTGCCGGCGCCGGGTGTAGGCCGCCGACAGCGAGAGGGCCGACAGGATCCG